>JAGQGZ010000036.1 GCA_020432105.1 Dehalococcoidia bacterium
GTGAGGGCGCGTTTCGCGGCAAAGGGAATCGACGCAAGCAACGTCGATTTCCTGACGTTCACGGACCTCGAAGCGTCGCTGACCGAGGACGTTGCGACCTATCGCGCCTCGCCGCTGCTGCGGCAGGACATACCGCTGCGGACATTCATCTTCGATGTGATGACCGGACGCCTGCGCGAGGTTGAGGTAGCGCAATAGTTGGTGCGGGCCGGCGCACTGCCGGACCCGGTCAATGCCGGACCACCGGCCTCTGCCGGTCCACCGGCCCGCACCACCGGCGTAGCCGTCAGGAACGGCTAAACAGCCTGGCGAGGATTCCTCGCTTGGGGGCCGGGGCGGAGACGATGAGGTCACCCGCGGCTATTGGCTGCTCACGCCGGGCGGGGCCGAGCCCGGCCATCTCGCGGATGGCGGGCATGAACGCTTCGACCTTGCTCACCTCATCGAGGCTAAGGCCCCTGGCGGCGGTCTGTAGCGCAGACACGCGACGCATACCGATAGCGGCAGGTTGCTGTTTCTCCGCCCGGTCGAATGCTGCCGTCACGCGAGCGGCAGCATTGGGGTCCATCGCCGCGAGGGCACGGAGACGGCTCGCAGCCATCGCCTGGAGTGCCCTGTCGTCGAGGCTGGCTTCCTGGTCGAGGAGAACCGCGCAGTTGCCAATACGAGCTTCTTCGTCGAGCACGGAGATTGCTCCGAATGCCCTGACCATGCCCTCGTGGCGTTCATCCGGGCTCGCTGCGGAAAGGTCGGCCCAGTCGGTTAGGGATGCAGATGCGGACATTGGTGCTACTACTCCTTTGGGTACCATCGGACCCGGAGCGGTGTCGCCGCTCCGGCGCTAAAGAAGACCGAGGCTCTGCAGGGGTAGTGCTGCTTCGCCTCCCGAACGCCTACGGGGTTAGCTGACGGGTTCGATGTCGGAAGTCATCGCGGCCTTGCGGCCGTTCACCCCAGGAGTTGGGTCCCCCGTTCCCGGCTACTCCGGGACTCGGCAAGACAATTGTATGCAGATCGCGACCGAAAAAGGGAGATTCTTTCCCGTATCTTGCGGGCGATATTTTCGTGAATGCGGATGCCGGCCAGAGATACGTTGACGTACCCGCCTGCACGGGGGCTACCATCGAGGGCGACCAGCCGCGCCCCCGCCACTGGAGGTCACGTGCGTCAGCATGCTCTGCCGATCATCGTGCTCGCGACGGCGATCGCCGGGTTCAGCGTAGCGCTGGCGCTGGCTGGTGCTGCCGGAAACGAAGGCGGTCACCGGGCTGTGGTACCGGGGTTGAGCGGCGGCGCCGGTTTCGCTGCCGTTACCGCGACGATGACCGAAGGACCATCGCCAGCGTCGACGGGGACGGCTATCGCGACACCGTTCGGATCACCCACGGCGACCGTCTCTCCGACGTTGACGACGCCGGAATCGGAACCGTCAGTGGTGGCCACACCAACGACTGTCGTGCAGGCGAACGCCCCGATCGTCGGTGGCTGCCAGGTGTTCCCTTCCGATAACCCCTGGAATACCGATGTCTCGATCCTCCCTCTTGACCCGAATTCGGGTGGCTACATGGCGGCCATCGCCGATCTCGGCGGCAACCAGAAGCTGCACCCGGACTTCGGATCCTTCAGTGGCTACGGAATCCCGTTCGTGGTGGTCCCACAAAGCCAGCCGGGGGTGCCCATCACCTTCACGGCCTACGGCGACGAGAGCGACCCGGGTCCTTATCCCGTGCCCCTGGATGCGCCAGTGGAAGGCGGCCCTGACAGTGATGGCGACCGGCATGTACTTGTCCTCCAGGAGGAGACATGCAAGCTCTACGAGCTCTACCGGGCCTTCCCGGTGGGTGCTGGCTGGGAAGCTGATTCTGGCGCCGTGTTCGACCTCGGCAGCAACGCCCTGCGGCCCGATGGCTGGACCAGCGCGGACGCAGCCGGGCTGCCGATCCTCCCCGGCCTGGTGCGGTACGAGGAAGCGCAGTCAGGCAGCATCAACCACGCCATCCGGGTCACCTTCAGCAGTACGCAGAAGGCCTACATTCATCCGGCCACTCACTGGGCGAGCAACGACACGAACCCGAACCTGCCCCCCATGGGCCTGCGCCTGCGCCTCAAGGCCAGCTTCGAGACGAGCGGCTATACCGGTCACGCCCGGGTGATCCTCGAGGCGATGAAGAGATACGGCGTCATCGTCGCCGACAACGGCTCCAACTGGTTCTTCACCGGCGCCAGCGACCCGCGCTGGGACGATGACAACCTTGACCAGCTGAAAGAGGTCCCGGGCAGTGCCTTCGAGGTGGTGGATACCGGCGAGGATGTCGTAGGGCCTTAGCTCTCAAGCTCCTCGACCGCGCCGGTCGCTTCACCCCAGGCCCAGCCGCTCAAGTCCGGCGGCTGGATCCCGAGGTGCGTGAGCGTTGCGCAGATCTGCTCCCGGTGCTCGGTCGCGTGCTGCAAAGCCTGGACGAGGAGGGCACTCTTGCGGGCCCGGATGCGCTCGCCATACTCCTGGCCAAACGTCACGTCGGCGTCAGTTTCGAGCGATTCGGCCGCTTCGACCAGGCGAGCGCTGCTGGCGGTTGCCCGCTCGGAGAGCACGTCCAATCCCATCCAGGAGTCTCGCCACCAACGGTCGAGGTCCGGGCCGCCGCCCGCAAGATGCGAGAGATACGCGTCCTGACTACCGATGAAATGGAGCAGGGTGTCGCGGATGGAGCCAAAGGTTCCGCCCGGAACGATGTCCAGGCGGTCGCCGGGCACGTCGCGGCAGGCGGCAAGCAGCGTGGCATTGGCCCAGGCGTTGTAGCGGAACATTTGCGCGAGCGGGTCGTTCATAGGCCGGGGGAGTATAGCTACCCCGCGGATGCGCCGTCTCCACGGCCACGAGATGCGGGCTTTTCGATCCGGACCCTGGTCGCGCGATTGCAGGCCGGGGTGACACGGCTAGAATGCCGCGGTATGCCTGCGCCACCGCTCAACCGTGAGTTCCCACCCATCTTCGACGGACACGAGGACTTCATCACCCAGATCCGGCGGCCCCGGCGCGGTGACTCGCAACTCGCGGCCGTCCTCACGGGCGACAACCATCGCGACCTTCTCGCGCGCTCGGAAGACGGCCATGTCGACCTGCCGCGGGCGATGGAAGGCGGCCTTGGCGGCTGCTTCACCTCCATCTTCCTGACGAACGAACGGGCCGAGATGGCGCCCGTCGACTACGCGATGCAAGAGATCGCAGACCTCTACGAGGTGGCCGACCGTTCGGACGGTCGCTGGCGCATTTGCCGCACGGCGGGCGAGGTGAGAGCTGCTTGGGAGGCTGATGCCTTTGCCAACGTCATCATGTTCGAAGGCGCTGACCCGATTTCCCGCAGCTTCAAGGAACTGCGCGTCTTCTATGAGGCAGGCCTGCGGGTGCTGGCGCCAACCTGGAGCCGGTCGACGATCTTTGCTCACGGCGTTGCCTTCCGCGGGAGGCTGCCGGAAACCGGCCTGACGGAGGCTGGATTCGAACTGGTGGAGCAGTGCAACCGGCTGGGCATCATCCTTGATGTCTCACATATCAACCCGGCCGGTTTCTGGGACATGATCAAGGCTTCGCAGACGCCGATTATCGCCACCCACTCGAGCGTGAAAGCGATCTCGGCACATGTCCGCAACCTCGATGATGACCAGATCAGGGCAATCGCGGGACAGGGCGGGACGATCGGGATCAACTTCGCCAACGGCTTCCTCGATCCCTCGATGGCGATGGACAGCGACCCTTCACTGGAGACGGTAGTGGCCCACTTCGCCCACATCGTGGACCTCGTCGGCGACGAGCACGTGAGCTTTGGCACCGACTTCGATGGCGCGACGATCCCGACGGTGGTGAAGGATGCGGCCGGGCTGCCGGTGGTCGCCCGGGCGCTGAAGGCGAAAGGCTATGGCGACGTGGCCATGGAACGCATCTGCAACGGTAACTTCCTGCGGGTGCTCGAATCGGTCTGTGGATAGGAGACGGAATGACGTACGCATCGGTCGCTGGAGCTGAGATCTACTACGAGGAGTACGGGCCGGCCACGGGGCCGGCTATCGTTTTCGCCCACGGCGCGGGAGGAAACCACCTCTCGTGGTGGCAGCAGTTGCCGGCATTCTGGGACCGCTACCGCTGCATCAGCTTCGCGCACCGCCGCTTTGGCCAGTCGAAGGACGTGGATGGGCGTGGGGGTGCGGCCTTCGTCGACGACCTGGAGGGGCTGCTCGGCCACCTGGGCATCGAGAAGGTTCGGCTGGTCGCCCAGTCGATGGGTGGCTGGACCTGCCTGGGGTTCGCCCTGCGCCACCCCGACCGCGTGGAACGATTGGTCATGGCCGATACCCACGGTGGACTTCGCACCGACGAAATTGCCGAGGCGATGAAGTCCTCCCGCGGGCTGGCCGGCGATGATTCGCTCCCGCCATGGGCACATCCGGGGGCCGGCCGGCGAATGGCGAAGGAGCAGCCGGCGCTGGCACTGCTCTACAGCCAGGTGCAGGCGCTCAATCCGCCCTCGGCGCGGGAAAATCTCGGCGAACAGCTGCGCGCGGCCGGCCAACCGACTGGAGACGAGGCGGCAGCACTCACGGTGCCTATCCTGTACATCGTTGGCGAAGAGGATGAGGTGATCGCGCCGCCGGTGATCGAGGCGGCGGCGAAGTGTTATCCAAACGCCAGGCTGGAGCGGGTGCCGCGGGCGGGCCACTCGGTCTACTGGGAGCGGGCAGACGTCTTCAACAAGCTCGTGGCCGACTTCCTGGCCTAGCCATCGATCTCAACAATCATCTCGATCTCGACGGCAATGCCCATCGGCAGCGACGCCATGCCGACGGCCGAGCGAGCATGACGCCCGGCATCGCCCCAGAGCTCGATGAAGAGGTCGCTGGCGCCATTGATGACCTGCGGAGCCTGGCCGAAGTCAGGCGTACAGTTCACCATTCCCAACAGCTTCACCACGCGCGACACGTTGTCCAGGCTGCCGAGCTCCTGGCGGATAGTCGCGAGCAACTGGTAGGCAACCAGGCGCGCGGCAGCCTGTCCGCCGGCAACGTCCATATCGGCGCCCAGCTTCCCGATCACGGGGCTGCCATCGGTGCCAATCGGCCCGGCGCCCGATAGAAAGAGGAGGTTGCCCGTACGGACTGCCGGCACGTAGCTGCCGGCCGGCGCCATGCGGGTTGGGAGCTCGATACCGAGTTCTTTGAGTTTGGATTCAGCGCTCATGGGAATGCCTCGCAGGTGGTATTGCGGGCAGCGTACCGTGATCAGCGGAAAGCGTCGGCGACGGGCAGATCGAAACCCTCGACGGTGAATCCTGCTTCGTTACTGGTAAGGCGGTCGCCAACAGCGAACTTGTGTGAATCACCATTCCTGCAGTTGCCTACATCAGGGCACGAAGCGCCCGTGCCACATCCAGGACGTCCGCCGGTACCGGTGAGCCAGCTGTGGCCGACCAGCAGACGGAGAGTGTGGCCTGGGCGAATCCCCAGGCGGCGACGCGATGCCGGTCGAGCCCGGTTGCGCTCACGATCAGGTCGAGCCGCCTGCGGACGAGGCCCGGGATGTCGGCCTCGGTGCGAAGCCGGGCGCGCGGGTTGAAGAACATCGCGCTGGGTTCGAAGGCCGGGTCGCCGAGCAACCCTTTGGGGTCGATAGCGAGCCAGGGTGCACGTGTCGCGGAGAGGATGTTGGAGTGGTGGAGGTCGCCGTGGAGGAGTTTCGGTGAGGGCGACGAGGCGATCATTTCGCGGAAGACCTCGGCGGCTTCGACAACGAGTTCGAGCGGGAGGGGGCCAGTCTCGCCAAATCTCACCGGGTACTCGAACAACTCCTTCGCCCAGCGCTCCATCGTGATGAGCGTGGGGTCGTCTGGCGGGTCAACCCAGAGGCTGGGCATGGTGGCGAGGAGCGCGAGAGTAGCTTCGTCTTCGGCAACCATCTCGGCCGTTGTGCCGGGGTAGACCCGTTCGAGGAGCTCGAAGCCGGATTCTGCGTCTGCGTCCAGTAACCGCACCGAGCCCCGTCCATTCCACGTTCGCAGGGCAACAGTCCCGGACAGCGACTCTATGTGCGGCGGCTGCGCCTTGAAGACCACGGGCGAGCCATCAGCGAGCGTGGCGGCGGCAACATAGGCGTAGGAGAGATTGGGGAACGGCTGGCCAGGTGTGAAGCGCCACCGCTCCCGGAGCCGGGCCAGATTTCCAGGGAGCACCTCGAGCCACCGCTGTGCCGCGACTCCATGCGTGGCAAGCATCTTTCGCTGAAGCGGTGCCGGAATGTCGAGCACGCGCACAGGCTACATCACCTCCAGCAGGTGCCACCGCTCGACCGCCCCGGCCCGGTTGCCCAGCTGTTCGGCGAGTTGTTCCCACATACCGCTGGGGAGACCGTGGTTGCTGGCGGTCATCGCGATGCGGCCGAAGTCGCAGATGATCGAGCGGCGATAGTCTTCGACCAGACGGCCGAAGGTGTAGCCGAGAACGCCCTCAGCCATGAGGCCAGCATGGTAGCGCTCGAGGAGCGCGCGCTCGGATGCCTCGCCCAGGCCACCCCCCTCGTTCTGGATGAGGAAACTCAGGTCGCGGACACCGGGCACGGCACTGACCAGCTGCCAGTCGACAAAGATAACCTCGCGGTTAGCCCCGGGACCCTCCACGAAAAGGTTGCGCCGGTTCAAGTCGTGGTGGCAGAGGGTGGCCGGCACGTCTACCAACGGCCGCACAGCATCGGCAAATCGCCCGGGCAGGCGCGAGATCAGTTCCCGCTCATCATCGCCAATCTCGCCGCGAAAGCGCTGCAAGAGCCGGGGTACACCCTCGCCAAGCCGTGACTCGACACGCTCGACGAAGCTCGCCATCGTCCGCAGGTAGGGATGCTTCGCGGAGAGGGGGCTATCCCAGTGCGGGGGATGGAGACGGCGGCCCAGCGTTTCAACTACAAACGGCAGGTCACCGGGCTTGAACGGCTGAATCTCCTTCCGCAGGAGGAGGTCTTCCAGCACGAGGATAAAGTGGCCGTCGGACGATGCGAGCCGGTACAGGACGCGAGGGACTGGGACCGGAAGGTGCGGGGCAAGGTCCTGGTAGAAGAGGAACTCGCGGTCGATGACGTTGGCTGTGGCGCCCCGAGTGGCGCCCCGAGTGACGCCCCGAATGGCGCCGGGCGCCCTGCCCATCTTCACGATCACCGATGGCGGTGCCTCTCGAGATCCCCGGTCGTCGGCGTCGTCACCGGCGTAACCCAGGCGGGCACGAAACGGGGCATTCGACAGCCCCTCAAGGCGCTCCAGGGTGACCGATTCGACGACCCGCGGATGGAGCAGCGCGCTAAACCAGCCTGCGCTCAGATCGGCTTCTGAACGCGGCACGGGGAACTCCGACCAGGACATGCGCCGAGCCTACGCAGGCGGCTTCACAATCTCCTGCCATTTCGCACGTATGGCTGCTCTGGTGATAGTTTATTATGTCGCATCTAAACTGGCCTGAACCCCCTCCGATCCGCTAAAATGTGAAGGTACGCTCACCATTTCGAGCTACCTCCGCTACCCCGCGGCGAAAGGTATCAAGACTCCGCTTATGACCACGCAGCAGGCAGCCGCAGGCTCCTACACCGCCGACAATATCCAGGTCCTCGAAGGTCTCGAAGCCGTCCGGCGGCGACCGGGCATGTATATCGGTACGACCGACAAGTCCGGCCTTCACCACCTGGTCAAGGAACTCGTCGACAACGCCGTTGATGAAGCGATGGCGGGCTACTGTGACCGCGTCGAGGTCATCTTCCACGCCAACGGCTGGTGCACCGTCACCGACAACGGCCGCGGCATCCCTGTCGATATCCAAAAGCAGACTGGCAAGACTGCCGTCGAGACGGTGATGACCGTCCTCCACGCAGGGGGCAAGTTCGGGGGCGGAGGTTACAAGGTTTCGGCCGGCCTCCACGGTGTTGGCGCCAGCGTGGTCAATGCGCTGAGCGAAGACATGTGGGTGGAAGTGGTGCCCGACGCGGCGGCCCAGGGCAAGCATCACAAGGGTCTTGTCTACCGCCAGCAATACGCGAAAGGGGCACCGCTTTCCGATCTCGCACCGGAGAAGATCAAGGGCCCACGTGAACGCGGTACGAGGGTCAGTTTCAAGCCTGATTCGAGCATCTTCGAAAGCACTGATTTCGAGTTCAATATTGAAGCGGAACGGCTCCGCCAGTACGCCTACCTGACGAAAGGCGTGTGGTTCCATCTTCGCGATGAGCGTGATGGAAACGAGACGAACTACTACTTCGAAGGCGGGATTAAGAGCTTCGTTCGCCACATCAACCGTGACCGAGACGTGCTCAACTTCGAGCCCGTCTACGTCGATACGGTTGTTGATGGCACGGCGATAGAAGTGGCGATCCAGTACAACGAGGGCTTCAACGAGGCCGTCTACACCTTCGCCAACTCGGTCAACACGATCGACGGTGGCAGCCACCTCACGGGCTTCCGCGGCGCCCTCACGCGGGTGCTGAATGAGTACGGCCGCAAGTCAAAGATCTTGAAAGACAACGACCCCAACCTTTCGGGTGACGACACCCGTGAGGGCCTTGTGGCGGTCATCTCGGTGAAGCTGGGCGAGCCACAGTTCGAAGGCCAGACGAAGACCCGTCTCGGAAACGCCGAAGTGGCGGGACAGGTGCAAAGCGCACTCGCCGAGGTCCTCCAGGTATTTCTTGAGGAGAATCCCAGCGATGGCCGCCGGATTGTTGAAAAGGGGATCACCGCCAGCCGGGCCCGTGATGCGGCCCGTAAGGCTCGTGATCTCGTCCACCGCAAGAGCGCACTCGAAAGCGGCTCGCTGCCGGGCAAGCTTGCCGACTGCTCAAGCCGCGATCCCGAAGAGTCAGAGATCTTCATCGTCGAGGGCGACAGCGCCGGTGGATCCGCAAAGCAGGGGCGCGACCGCCGTTACCAGGCCATCCTGCCCCTTTTCGGCAAGATCCTGAACGTCGAGAAAGCGCGCCAGGACAAGATGCTGGGCCACGATTCGATCCGGCTCATCATCTCGGCGCTTGGCACCGGCATCCACCCCGAATTCGACATCAGCAAACTGCGCTATCACAAGGTCATCATCATGACCGACGCGGATGTCGACGGCGCCCATATCCGGACGCTGCTGCTCACCTTCTTCTTCCGGAACATGCCCGAACTCATCGACGGTGGCTACCTTTACATCGCCCAGCCACCGCTCTACCGCGCCCAGCAGGGCCGGACCGTCCGCTATATGTACAGCGATGCCGAGCTCAACGCGTTCACCAAGGGCAAGACGAACGTCAATGTGCAGCGATTCAAGGGCCTCGGCGAAATGAACGCCGACCAGCTCTACGAGACCACCATGCGCCGCGACGACCGTACCCTTCTCCAGGTCACCGTTGAGAGTGCGGCCGGCGCGGACATCCTCTTCAGCCAGCTCATGGGCGAAGAGGTGAGCCACCGCAAGCGCTTCATCCAGCAATACGCGACGCAGGTGAAGAACCTCGACGTTTGACGTTGCGACGCTGATTGGAGCCGCGCTCTTTGGGGTCCATGTGGGCCGCAGCTATGCCCCTACCCCAGCCGCTCCAGCAACTCATCCTCCCACCCGAAGTCGAATTCGCGTGTCTTGTTCAACCCCTCGCGCATGTACCACTCGTAGGTGTGCTCGACGGCGGCGCGGAAGCTGTACTCCGGTTCCCAGCCGATGTCGGTGCAGAGGCGGTCGACGCTGAAGAAGACACTGGCGTTCCAGTTGTGGATGTGGGGCGCCACTTTCTGGATGAGCGTTGAAGCCCTGAACACGGCCTGCGGTTCACCCGTCCATAGTTCATCCATCACCGGTGGCGGGACGTAGATTCGCTGCGGCTCGACGCCGACGATCTCCGCGAAGGTGTCGACATAGCCGTCGTCTGTATAGGCATCCTTGCCCGTGAGGTTGTAGCGCTTCCCGAAAGTGATGGGGTTGCCCATCATCATCCGGAGAGCGCGAGCTTCGTCGTCGACATGGCCGACCTGGCCCACCGTCGTGCCATCGCCGGGGACAAGGATCGGCCGCCCCAGCAACAGACGCTGGAACATCTTCTGTTCACGGTCGGGGATGATGTTGTTCGGCCCAAAAACCATCGAGAAGGGGACGCTCGTCGCCGGGAATCGCTCGCTGCGGTAGAGCGAGAACAGATAAGCCTCGCACTCGAGTTTGTTGCGCGCGTACTCGTTCTGCCGTGGTGTGGCATCCACCGCTGAGCTCTCGCGGATGGGCAGGATTCTCGTTGCCGCGTAGGTAACGGTGCTACTGGCGAAGATGTAGTGGCCGACGCGCCCCTTCACGCACTCCACGAGGGACCGCACCTGCGGGAGGTTGTAGCCGCTGATGTCCTGAACGCAGTCCCACTCCTCGTTGCCGAGTGCAGCCTTGAGGGCGGCTGCATCGTTGCGGTCGGCAACGAGCCGGCGTACGGCCTTTGGTAGTGGCGCTTCGGTCACCCCGCGATTGAGGACCGTCACCTGGTGGCCTTGCTTGTAGAGCTCGTTGACCAGCGCCAGCCCATTGAAGCGCGTGCCACCCATGACCAGGACCTTCATGCCTACCTCCGCGTGAGCGGCATGCCAGGGAGCCGCCCGGGGAACGATCGTCCGGGCGAGAGCATACGCTCAGACACCTTCCCTGGCGGGGTACTACTCCTTACAGGCAATCTCGAACGTGCCCTGTACCGATTCGGGGGCGTCGCCGCGAAGGAGCGCATATTCGTCGACGAAGGTGGCCGTGCCGGACGCTTTCAGGCCATCCTTGTCGTAGCTGTCGATGCGGCTCTCCTCCGGGAAGTTCTCAAGGATCTCGCTCCGCCCGGGGTCGGCCACCCACTTCACGTTGTTCACGTCGTCCTCGACCGAAATATTCGGCGGGTCGTAGCGATTATCGCTATACGATTCCCAGTCCGTTGGTGGGATCCAGGCATCGAACGTGACATCATCGCCATCAACCGAGGGGCCGGCCGCCTGTATCGCGCCGAACACGTCGCGGCAGACAACGAAGTCGGTGCTCAGGTCGAACTCATAGGTCTTGTCGCCGATGGTGACGCTGGCGGTACCGGTGCCGAAATCGAAGCCATCGGAGTCGCCGTCATCGTCATCGCTATCCTGGTCATCGCTGGTACCGTCATCGTCGTCATCGCCGGACGATGACTGGTCGTCCGACCCGGGGAACGGCGCCGCATCATCATCATCGTCGCCTCCACAGGCGACCAGTGCGCTAAGGCCCAGGGCGAACAGCGCGAGCAGCGCCCCCAACAACGTCAGTTTTCTCATACCCGCCATTCAAACAGAGGAAGCGGTGATCGGTCGAGCGGCCTTTACGCTACTCGGGGCAGCTGACGCGGTATGAACCCGGCACCTGTTCCGGTGTTTCGGCCACAGCATTGATGAACGTCGCCTTCCCGGAGGCAGCACTTCCGCTCACTTCCCGCTCGTCTGCAACCTCGCTGTACCGGGGATCGTCAGCGTCGCGGGTCGCTTTATTCGCGTCCCAGAGGAAGGTGGCATCACCGTCGCCATCGAGGAACCTGTCGCCATCGCTCACGGTAATCCAGGACCCGGTCACTCCCGGCTCGGTGATCTGGATGGACGCGACAACACTGCCGTCCGCGGTGTACCCGCTCGCCTTCAACGTCCCGAACACCACGAAACAGCTTCCGTAGGTGTTTCCGTTGGGCTCAAAGAGCATCGGAGGCTCGGTGATGAACTCGTAGGTTTGGCTGCCAATTGTGACCTCAATCGTACCGGCGCCGCCCGAGCTCCCGCCGTCACCATCGCTGTCATCTCCGCCGTTATCGTCCTTGGCGTTGTCATCAGATTGGGGGAATGCTGGCCCCCCTTCGTCGTCGTCATCACCTCCGCAGGCAATAGCACCTGCAAACAGGAGCGACAGAACGATGAGGAGAAATGCAGAAATAGTGAGTTGGCGATTCATGCCTGCAATTCAACACGTCTGAGTGTGCGCTGTCGAGCGGGGCATCCGTAGGGGTCGGCTGCACAATCGCCTGCGAGGCTTTCGGGCCGCGACACATTCGGAGCCGCACCAGACCCGGTCGCAGCTTCGCGTACACTGGCAGCGATGCCCGAACAGTACGTGGCCAGCGACAAGCGCACCGGAGTCGAGGTCCAGGTGACGGGTGACTTCCCGCCGCACCCGGATGACCGTATGCGCATTGCCCGGACGACGACGCTGTTCACGAGGCTGTTCTCTACCATCCTGGCGACGGAGAACGAATCGCAGCGCCGCCAGGGGTTCCAGGCCGTGGAAACCCAGCTCGAACTGGCGGAGGCGCTGATCCGCGAGGATGCGGCCGAAGTCCAGCGCCTGCTCCGGGCAACGATGGAGAAGATGGGCATCACGGAGGCTCAGCTGGAAGAGATGGCGCGCAAGCTGATGCAGCAGCTTGGCGAGAATGACTTCGAGTTCCCGGCGATGGATGACGACGAAGAAGATCCGCCTGAAAACCCCCAGATTCCGCCGATTGTCTAGCCCGCGAAGAGCCCCGTTTCCGCGTAGAACTCAAGACACTCACTGACTATCGCTCCGGCATCGGGCTGCTCGGAACCGGGTTTGGCCTGCATGGTTGCCTCGAGCTCGTGAGCCAGTGCCGTGTGGTCGCGCGTGCCGTCCAACAACGAAAGGATGAATGCCTGCACCGGGGCCAGTTGGACTCGCTCGTGGTAGCGGTTGCTAACGACTCGCTCTCCTTCCAGGGCAAGCGTGCGCGTGTATTCATCCACCAGGGGTCTCTCGGTCACGCTCCCGGCAATGTTGGGCAGTCCGAGGCGAAGATCGATCAGGTCGATGTTGTAGGTATAGCCGCGCAAGAGGTTTGCACCCAGCAGGGTGAGCTGGTCAGCCGGGGGCGCAGACTGGCCGTGACCTTCCACTCGTCCCCACGCCCGTACGGCCAATTCACGAAAGCTCAGCGATTGAGGATTCGCTGCTCGCAGCTCCAACATCGCCGCCTTGGAGAGCGGATGGTCGGTCGTGAGCCTGGCGCCTGCGGGAATCGCGAACGCAGCAGCGGCTCGATCATTGATTTCCACCGACCCTTCGGGTACCGCGCGTGAACGGACTGAGAACTGCATCATCATCGCCGGGTCCGGCCGCAGCCTTCGTTGCACCTCTACTTCGCCGCGCACCAACAACGACCGCCGGAAGGTCGTGTTGCGAAGCATATCCAGGTGTTGTTCAAATTCGACCGCACTGCGGACGCGCTTTGAGATGGCGGCCACAACGTCGTCCGGGACTCCGTTCGGAAATGATGCCGGGAGGTCGGCATCGGCGACGTACGACAGGCCCGCCTTTTCAGCAGCGGCGACGAATTCGCCAAGGTAGACAGGATCGTTGTATTCAGAGAGTTCGTCATGAAGGACGAGCGTGGATGTGGCCCGGTCGTTCACCTCAAGCCGCGCTTCCTCCAGGTTGATGTACCAGCGGAGAAAGGTCCCGAGCGGGTGGTTGTCGGGCCAGACGTCACGAAAGAACTTGACCGCATCGGCACCTGCACGCGCCTGCTCTTCAGGGTCCTCGATCCCCCTCGCCGCGTCCTGCATGATCCGGCGGATGGCCAGCAGCCCGTACCAGCCGGGGAAAGTGTTGTAGCTGATGTTCGCCATGCCGTGTTCCGAAAGGCGGGCGGCGCACAGCTCGAGCAGCGCCTGCCGTGCGGCGGGCGGAACCCACGAGTAGATCCCATGGGCGATGATGAAGTCGAACGGCTCCAGGTCATCGTCGAATTGGGCGAGATCGCGCTCGAGGAACGAGATGTTCTGCAATCCCAACCGCTCGACCTGCGCCTGAGCGGCCCGCGTTTGATTGGCCGAAAGGTCGATACCGAGGAAGGTGGAGTCCGGCATCCGCATGGCCATCGGGATGAGGTTGCCGCCTATCGCCGACCCAACTTCGAGAACCCGGCACCTTTCGATCGGGGGCGCTTCAAGCCCGAGAAGGGTGGCCACCGTCGCCATCCGGTCGGGCGTGGTGTGCACGTACGAGAGCCGGGGGTATGGATGGCTATCGTAGAGGTTGCCTGCCGCCGTCACCGGCTCTCCCTGTGCAGGCGCGACAGGACCAGGTAGTCGGCATCGGCATGGGTGGTCTCAAGGGGAACGAGCTGGTTCGCCAGGGCCCGCGTCGTGGTCTTCGTCAGCGTGAGCGAGAGGGCATCCTTGGCCAGCAACTTTTCCGCCAGCGCTGCCACGGCGGCATCAAGCTCGGTATCCGGGTGGACCCGGTTCAGGAAGCCCCAGCGTTCGGCTTCTGCCGACGTGAAGCGGTCGCAGGTCATGACCAGTTCGCGCGTGCGTGCCGGGCCCAATTCTCTCATCAGCCGGGGCAGCGCATTCCAAGTCAGGGGGATATCGAGGTCGACCTCCGGGATGGAAAACCAGGCGGACTCCGCCGCCACCCGGATGTCGCAGCATGAGAGGAACACGACGGCGCCACCAATGGCGAGACCGTTGGCAACCCCGATGGTTACCTGTTCCAGCGATTCAAGGGCCTCACAGGTACGGTTCCCGATACCCGAGCGCCATCGCTGTTCGAGCGGCGACGCGGCTTCCGAAGGCTGCCCGGTGTTCGGATTGCCCGTCCTGCCAAGATCGGCACCCGCGGAGAATGCCCGGCCTTCGCCGCGAAGGACGACGACCCGGATGTTCGTCTCGCCCCGGAGTTGGCCACAGGCTTCCTGCAGTTCCAGGTGCATGGCGGTGCTGATCGCGTTCAGCTTCTCCGGGCGGTTGAGCCAGATAGTGGCGAGGCCCGGCATTCGTTCGCTGCGTTCTACACGGATGGTTTCCATCGAAAGGCATCATAGCCCGACTGCCGGAATCGGCGGAGACTCGTTCAGCCAGTCCCGAACCACACCCGTCGATATCCCCGGCTGAAGCGGGCCAAGTCTACAGAAATACCTGGAGTCGAACCGCTCCAGGAAGTCATCGGATGCGTACCGCCTCGGGGCTCAGGCCGACGATGCGGGCGTAGCTCTCCGGGTCGGTTGCGCCTTCGGTCGAGAGGACCAGGACATTGCTCTTGGGGCCCAACGCCAGCGATTCGCGTACGCCTGCATGGCCCGATTCCTGCATCAACTCGAGGAGGGCGCCCAGCCCGGCGGCCCCCGTCTCGCCACTGACGATGCCCTGATCAGCGAACAGCCGCATCGCCTCCCGGGCACGTTCGTCGCCGAGGGTCACCGCAGCGTCGAGGCCATCGCGAAGTTCCGGCCAGGCGATCAGGCTCAGCGTGCCGCAGTTCATCCCGGCCATGATCGATTCCTGTGGCCCCTCCACAGCGACGGCCTGCCCCGCGGCTATCGAGGCGTAAAGGCAGTTTGCGCCGTACGGCTCGAGTCCCACGATTCGCGCGGTTGGCGCCCAATGACGGATGATTGCAACGGCAAGGGCGCCCACACCCACCTGGACGAACACGTGCGTGGGTCGTGGAGCACCGGCACCATCGAGGGCCTGGTCTACCTCGTCACAGATCGTCTCGTAGCCTTCCGCTACCCACCCCGGGATCTTCTCGTAGCCGACCCACGACGTGTCCGAGACAACCAGCACGCGATCCGCAGCCATTGCTTTGGCCCGGCCGACGGCCACATCGTAGTTGCCATCGACGATCTCGACTTCGGCCCCTTCAGCTGCGATGCCATCGATGCGTGCCCGGGCGGTACCCGCCGGCACAAGGATCCGGGCCGCACAGCCGAACCACCTGGCCGCCCTGGCGACCGCCCGGCCGTGATTGCCGTCCGTTGCCGTGACAAGGGTGAGCGGCTGGAGTGGTTGAAACGCCCGGGCAAGGTCTTCGATGCCCTCCCAGCCGGCCGGTTCCTGCCCCAATCGCTCAGAGAGCAGGCGGTAGGTGGCCCACGAGGCACCGAGAATCTTGAATGCCGGCAGGCCGAAACGGCTGGACTCGTCCTTCGCATGCAGCGATGCCAGCCCGAGGTCTGCCGCGACCTCTGGCAACGAAACGAGCCGCCCTGGTGCATATCCCGGCAGGCGCCGGTGAAAAGCCGGGGCCTGGCCGGTCACCGGATGGCTGTGGTGCTTTCGGGCGCTATTTAACTGTGCCAACCCCATCGTCAGGACAGTACCACGGCCGCGGATAGCTGACGCAACGGTGTCAGGAGTTCTGGCCGGTCGCGCCATCCTCCTGACACAAGGGTGTCCGGAGGCCCGTGCGAAGGTGGCCGCAGCTACCCATCCGGGGAGATTCTCGGCCCGGTGCCGGTAACCGTGAAGGATTTCACAGACCTCATCGGCGAGACATGCACCATGCATTTGAAAGACAACGACTCACCTGGCCGGAACCCCCGGACGGGAGAGGTGGAGCGAAAGACACATGGGAAACAAATGACGCATCTCTGCCGTCTCGCTGTCACATCCAGCGGTCAGGCTACGTCCAGTCCAGTCATCACCAGTACGCAGAGCATTTAACGGAGCGAACAACAATGGGAGCACTTTCCCCCGAAAACCTTGCGCGCATGGCCACCCGCCGCCCGTGGCTGGTGGTTGCCGCCTGGAGCGTCATCCTCATCTTTTCTTTCATCGCCATGTCCGGCCTGGGCGATGTCCTCTCCACCGACCAGGACGTCTACGAGCAATTCGAGGCTAAGCGCGGTGAAGACATCCTCGACGCCGAATACGACGGTGCGACGCACCCGGCCATCGAGTACGTCGTCATCCAGTCGGACGGCGCCGACGTCGATAGCCCCATCTTCCGCCAGTTTGCGATGGGCGTCGCCGGTTCCCTGGCGGAGTCGACACCGTTCGTGCGCGAAGTGGCGAACTACTACGTCAGCGGCGACGAGACCCTTATCTCGAACGACCGGCGGGCGTTGCTCATCCCGACCATCATCCGTGGGGAGGATCAGGACGAGATCCTGGATGCCGGTGAACACGTCCTCAACGTCATCCGCGAAGCACGCGACGGAGCCCCCACCGGCTTCATTGTCGCGACCGCCGGTGAAGGCAGCATCAACTCCACATTCAATGAGATCGCGGAGAAGGACCTCCAGACCGCCGAGATGATTGGCCTGCCGATCGCTCTTGTCGTCCTTGTCATCGTCTTCGGCGCCCTGGCTGCTGCGGGCATGCCGATCATCCTCGGGATTCTTGGCATCCTCGTCGCCCTCGGCCTGACGGCCCTTATCGGCCGCGCTTACGAACTGTCGTTCTTCGTCACCAACATGATCTTCATGATCGGCCTGGCAGTCGGCATCGACTACACGCTGCTCGTCATCCAGCGCTTCCGCGAAGAACGACGCCTGGGCCTGGAGCGCGATGCAGCGATCGTCAAGGCCGGGGGTACTGCCAGCCGTGCGGTCCTCTTCAGTGGTATGGCGGTGATTGTTTCGCTGGCCGGCCTGCTGATCGTCCCCGACAGCATCTTCCGCAGCCTCTCGATTGGCGCCATCGTCGTCGTTGTCGCGGCGATTTCGGCCTCGCTCACGCTCCTGCCGGCACTCCTCCGCCTTCTTGGTGACCGTGTGGACAAGGGTCGTGTGCGCCTGCCCGGTCGCAGCACCTCGCAGAACGAGCCGGGCCGTTTCTGGAACTGGGCCGTCCGGGGCGTCATGCGACGTCCGATCGTCGCCCTGGTGATCGCGACCGGTTTGCTGCTGGCCGCGGCTACGCCCTACCTGCGGGTGGAGCTGGGCTTCTCGGGGATCGAGTCGCTGCCATCAGATAGCATCACGGGGCAGGCATGGGCGATCCAGCGCGACCAATTCAATGCCGGCGACCTGGCACCGTTCCAGATCGTCATCGATGGCGTGCCGGGCACCCCGGCCACCGAAGCTGCCATCCAGAACCTTGTGGCAAGCATCGAGGCGGATGAGGTCTTCGGGCCGGTCACCCGGACCGACGCGCCCACGGGTGTGGCCATCCTCCTCGAAACGGGTATTAATTTCGATGCCCAGAGTGATACGGCCATCGAGGCCCTTGACCGCCTCCGCAAGGAGTACATCCCGGCAGCGTTCGGGAGCCAGAGCGGCGTGGTCGCGGTGACCGGCGATACCGCTTACGTCTCCGACTACGCCGACATGATCGGCAGGTGGACGCCCGCGGTCTTCGCCTTCGTGCTTGGCCTCAGCTTCGTTATCCTCCTGGTTGTCTTCCGAAGCATCGTGGTCCCGATCAAGGCAATCATCATGAATCTGCTGAGCGTGGGGGCGGCGTACGGCATCGTCGTCCTCGTCATCCAGGAAGGTGTCGGGGCCGACCTTCTCGGCTTCCGCCAGGTGGACCGGATCGAGTCATGGGTACCGCTGTTCATGTTTGCCATCCTCTTCGGCCTCTCCATGGACTACCACGTCTTCCTCCTGACGCGGATCCGGGAGCGCTTCAACGAAACCGACGACAACGCTGAGTCCGTTGCCTACGGCGTTCGTGCCACAGCCGGGCTGATTACGGGCGCGGCCGCCATCATGGTGGCGGTCTTCACCGGGTTCGCTCTCGGCGAGATGACGATGATGCAGCAGTTCGGCTTCGGCCTTGCTGTCGCAATCACGCTCGACGCCACCATTGTCCGCATCGTGCTCGTGCCTGCGGCCATGGCGCTGTTGGGCCGGGCGAACTGGTATCTGCCGTCATGGCTCGAATGGCTGCCGACGATTGACGTCGACGGTGTTCACGACGATCACCGGCACGTTGGGGCGGTCCCGGCGGTCCCCGTCCTCCCCCAGGGGGACCCGGCGGCCTGAGCCCGGCAACGCCAACCAGCCTGACGATGGTGCCCTCTCACAATTGCGGGAGGGCACCATCGTCTTCGCGTACGGGTGGCTACTTCCGGGCCGGCCACCGGTAGTAGTCCGGTGGCCAGATGCCACCACCCCCCGGTTTCGGTTGGTAGAGCGAAAGCAGGGCCCGCTCGATAGAAAGCCGGAAACAGGTGTCGTCGCCCGACGTGGCTCCGGTCGCCACGAGTGCGGCCCGGACCCGGGTCTCCGTTTCGTGGTCGGGTATGTGAGTGGCGGTGCCCGCAAGCATGAACTCGTCATCTCCACCCGCCACCGGAAAGGCGTGGAGGGCGAACTGCCCATCCCGGAGCAGGTCCCATCTCTTGGGTGAATGGTTGCCGACCAGCAGCCATAGCTCCCCCTCGTCCTGGATGGGGCAGACCGGGTGGATCCGCAGGCCGCCATCCTTGCGACGGGTCGCCAGGTACGCCAGGGGGACGCCGTACTGATAGAGCAGCTTCCGGCCCTCCTCCGCTATTTTCGGCGCCTGGCCGGCGAGATCTGACCACGAGACCATCGAAACCTCCGCGGGCCGATCCCTACGCAAGGATCGCGTCACCCGCTGACGTAGTCGCTACGCCAGCGGTGTGGCGGCCCTCCGCAGTCGATCGTGGATGGCCCGGCCGAGGCCCTCCTCACCGTAGTCCCGCACAACGATGACATCGAGGCCGGCAGCATCGAGCCGCCGGATCGCCGCGTACAGATCTCGCGCGACCTCTTCCAGTTCCGTTCCGAGCCGTTCAACCACGACCTTTCGATCGAACGCGGCCGCCTCGCCGTCCGTGCACAACACGCCGACGCGGTGACCCTGCCAGGTCTCTTCCTCCACAGCCCCGGCCAATGCTTGCTCGTCGCCGCCGACCAGGCGTAGCCGGGTGGACGGTGCATAGTGCCGGGCGAGCATCCCCGGCGACGCCCCTGAGTGCTGGCTGTCGACCAGCACTTTGACTCCAACCCGCCGTCGGATTTCTTCGATGGTGACTGCTCCCGGCCGTAACAGTCGCAGTGCCGGGCCAGTGGCATCGATCACCGTCGACTCAATACCGGCACTTGCCGGGCCGCCATCCAGGATGAGCTCGACCCGTCCGTCGAGGTCTTCGACAACGTGCTGTGCGGTGGTCGCGCTTGTCCGCATGAAGCGATTGGCGCTGGGCGCAGCTACCGGAACACCGGCCGCCTCGATGAGTTGTCGAGCCACGGGGTGGGAGGGCATCCGCACCGCGACGGTGGTCCGTCCAGCCGACACTGCCGGTGCAACGCCCTCGGCCCGCTCCAACACAAGCGTCAGGGCCCCCGGCCAAAACGCCTCTACCAGCCCCCGGGCGGCTTCGGGCACATCGATGGCCACGCGCTCGATGCCGGCGAGATCGCCAATGTGGACGATGAGCGGGTCGCTGGGGTCGCGTCCCTTGGCGACGAAGATGCGGTCGACCGCTGCCTCACTGAGCGCGTCGGCTCCGAGCCCGTAGACCGTCTCCGTGGGGAAGGCGACGAGTAACCCACGGCGGATGTAGTCCGCGGCCCTGGCGATCAGGCCCGGATCCGGGTGCACCGGGTCGATCCGCACGAGTTCTGTGTCGATATGTGTGCCCACGCTTCGAGTGTACGGCTCTCTCAGGGCGCCGGCCCCATGGTGCTTCATACGCCGAGGCTATCCGTGGGCCCCTGCCA
>JAGQGZ010000370.1 GCA_020432105.1 Dehalococcoidia bacterium
CGCCGCTTCCAGGAGTACGTTAGTCGTCGTGTCGCTGATCTCCGTCTCCGCGCCGCCGATGGTGCCGCCCAGACTCAGGACGCCGGCCGTATCGCAGACGAGGATGTTATGCGGGTCGAGCGTGCGCAGAACTTCATCGAGCGTCTCCAGCGTTTCGCCGGGGGTGGGCAGGCGGGTGATGATCGTCGGCGCTTTGCCACCGGCGCGCGCGACCAGCTTGTCGTAATCGAAGGCGTGCAGCGGCTGGCCGATCTCGAAGGTGACGTAGTTGGTCACGTCGACGATGTTGTTGATCGGGCGCTGGTCGACGAGCTTCAGACGGCGCTGCATCCAATCTGGCGACGGCTTGATGGTGATGTCGCGCAGCAGCGAGAGCGTGAAGCGCGGGTTGAGTTCAGGCTCACGGATGTCGATGAACGCCTGCCCGTCAATCGGCGCGCCTTCCATGACGATCTCGTAGGACGGCGCACGCAGCGGCTTATCCAGCAGCGCCGCAACCTCGCGCGCCACGCCGAAGACGCTGAACGTCCGCGCCAGGTTCGGCGTCAATTCGATGTTGAA
>JAGQGZ010000371.1 GCA_020432105.1 Dehalococcoidia bacterium
TCGCGTCGGTCAACGCCGGCTGCGAAGTATGCGTCAACGTCGATGTGAAAATCCGGTTCTCCAACAAACCACACGCCTGAGCCATATCGGCCGCATTAGTCACCACCACCCGGCATTTCCTGGCCCGCAACTCCGGCACAAACGATGCCGCCGGCGACGCCGCATCCACCACCAGCGGAACAATTCGGCCAGCCCTACCAACCAACCAATCCAACACCTGGCTGGGATCAGTACCCGCCCACACCTGCTCAATATGAGCGTTCTCGCCCTCAATCCAACACGCGCCCACCGAGATGTCGCGGCCATGAGACATATCCACACCCAAAGCGTCCGGGCGAACATTGTCAGCGGGACCAAGATCAGCCATATCCCGCCACTGGCTCACCGACACCATGGGCTTATGGCGGGCAACTTCATCCCAGACACCGAGCCGCTCTTTGGCGAACTGCTCATCAGACATTGCAGCCCGCTCGGCCGCCACCGCCTCATAGTCAATCCGCAAACCAAACGCAGGATTAGCTTTCGCCCACGTCACCGGATCATCCAACGGATCA
>JAGQGZ010000372.1 GCA_020432105.1 Dehalococcoidia bacterium
CCCCCTGGGTACCGGCGAAGACGGTGTAGTCGTAGGCCATCACCGCGCAGCGGTTGGCCGGTTCGTCGAAGAGCCCACCGTTGATCGAGCCGAACCCGGTGATCATGCCGTCGGCCGGGCTCTTCTCGATGAGCTCCTGGCGGCTGCGCCGGCGGCGTTGGGCGGCGAGCGCCAGCTGGCCGATCTCCACGAACGTGCCGGCGTCCACCAGATCGGCCACGTTCTCCCGGGCGGTGCGCTGGCCGGTGGCGCGGCGGCGCTCCACGGCGGCCGGCCGGTGCTCGTCGAGCGTCGCCGCCCGGCGGGCCATGATCTCGGCCAGGTCGGGGCGGATCTCGTCGAGGTCCACCTCCTCGGCGACGTCCTCGGTGCCGCCGGCGCCCTCCTGCTCGTCGAGGCGCAGCAGCACCGTACCGGTGAGCACGGTGTCGCCGGGGGCGGCGGCCACCTCGAGCACCACGCCACCGGTGGCGGCGCGCAGCTCGTGCTCCATCTTCATGGCCTCCATGACCACCAGCAGCTGGCCTGCCCGCACCTCCTCACCGGGTTGGAC
>JAGQGZ010000373.1 GCA_020432105.1 Dehalococcoidia bacterium
CGAAAGATACGACATAGAAAAAGCGCTCCAGACGGCTGAAAACGCTATGGCGAGGAGAGAGCTAACAATGTCTGATGCATACGAATCTCTGGTAAGGAAATTATATGAAGAAACAGCTGTTTAAAGGCAGATGAATTGCCGGTAAATGAGCCGGATTGAATTGAAAAATGCAGTATAAATCCTTATTTTTGTAGTTCTTGTGTTTTTAGGGCGGTTAGCTCAGTTGGTTAGAGCGCTACGTTGACATCGTAGAGGCCATTGGTTCGAATCCATTACCGCCCACAAACATTTTATTAATAAAACAATAGCAGCAATGATTAATAAAATTAAAATTTCGATAGTATTATTATTTGCCGCGATGGTATTAACGGTGAATAACGGATATTCTCAATCAGATAATTTTATTACACAGTACGACCCATACGTTATCTCGTTAAAAAAGTTTACATTCTATTACCCGATAGACGACGATCCATTGAATTCACAATCGAACATGATCATAGTTATCCAGGGTAACATTGGAACACAGAAGAATGCATTCGTTAAGTTCCT
>JAGQGZ010000374.1 GCA_020432105.1 Dehalococcoidia bacterium
CTGACCAGTCGAAGGACTACTTGTCAGGAGTGGGGAACTCGATGACGTCCGCCACCGCCTCGTCGGCACTCCCGGCCTCTTCGACGACCTGGTCGGTCCCAGAACCATCGGGTCGGGCCTGTGCGATGACATCGGTTGCGGTACCCAGAGCCGTTCCGACGGCGTCAGAACTAGGCACCCGGAAGTCACCCGCAGGTATACGACTGGCGAGGTAGTCGGCGCCGTCCTCCGTGATCTCCTCGGCGGGCGCTTCGTAGTCGGGCGCCCACGCCTGGATCTCCTGGTAGCGGGCCATTCCGGTACCGGCCGGAATGAGCTTGCCGATGATGATGTTCTCCTTGAGGCCCATGAGCTCATCGGACTTGCCCTCGATCGCAGCCTCGGTGAGCACCCGGGTGGTCTCCTGGAACGAAGCTGCCGAGAGCCAGGAATCGGTGGCCAGCGAGGCCTTGGTGATCCCCATCAGCTCCGGGCGGCCTTCGGCAGGGGTCTTGCCTTCCTGCACCAGCATCCGGTTGGTCTCGTTGAACACCCGCTGGTCGATCTTGTCG
>JAGQGZ010000375.1 GCA_020432105.1 Dehalococcoidia bacterium
TGATCGACCGCGAGTTTTTCGCCGCCATCCGCGAGGGGCGCGAGCCGAACGGCTCGGTGCATCAGGTGCTGGCGGCGATGGAAACCCTGGACCGGATCGAACGCAGCTTTCAAAGCTGACGATGGGCGAGTGCCTCGTCCTGATCCCCGGCCTGCTGAGCGATGAAACCGCCTGGGCCGGCGTGCGTGACCGGCTGGGGCAGGGCACGGTCTGTGATGTGACGACGCAAGCCAGCCTTGGTGAA
Organism: Dehalococcoidia bacterium; assembly: GCA_020432105.1. Taxonomy (GTDB): domain Bacteria; phylum Chloroflexota; class Dehalococcoidia; order Tepidiformales; family Tepidiformaceae; genus JAGQGZ01. The sequence continues at coordinate 245 of JAGQGZ010000375.1, forward strand.
ATGGCGGCGGATATCCTGGTGCGGCATCCCGGCGTGCTGGCGGTGGCCGGGCATTCGATGGGGGCACGGGTGGCGCTGGAAATCTGGCGGCAGGCACCTGCCCGCGTGGCCCGGCTGGCGCTGCTGGACACCGGCATTCACGCGGCAACCGAGGCGGAAAAGCCGGCTCGACTGCGGCGCATCCGGCTGGCGCATGAGGCCGGAATGGCGGCGTTGTGCGAAGACTGGCTGCCGCCGATGGTCCATCCGGACCGTCTGGAGGATGCCGGCCTGATGGCTCCGCTGCGGCGGATGGTGCAGTCCATG
>JAGQGZ010000376.1 GCA_020432105.1 Dehalococcoidia bacterium
CATAGGCCGGCATCAGTCAGCGCGTCCTCGGTGCTGCGGATCAGCTTCGACAGGTCAGGTGTCCGGTCGGGATACGTCCTGCGGCGCTTCGGTGCAGACTTCGGCTTGCGCAAGGTGAACACCATCCGAACCCGCAGTGGGCCGTCCAGCGGCTCGCCACGCTCGCACAGTTGCAGGGCCGCATACTTCACGTCCTGCCGCCACGGGCGGACCTTCTTGCTGCTCTCGATCATCACGCCGTTGCCGACGTGACGCTTGCTGCCCTGCGGCGCTGGTGTGCCGTAGGCGATGATGGTCAGTCGCTGGGTCATTGGATCACCACGAACCAAGCGGCCTTGACAGGCCGCGAACGTGAATTCGCCAGTGCCAGACATGCCAGCGCGGGTGGCGGTACCAAGGGCGCGTCTTGCGCAGCAGTTCGCGAGCGATGCCACGACAGAATTTGGCGAAGTATTCGGCCCGCTTCTCTGGCAAATCTTCGGCGTAGTTCGTGTGATAGCCGGGGAGAAAGCAGAACAGGCCATCAGGGCCATCCACGCCGCCAAC
>JAGQGZ010000377.1 GCA_020432105.1 Dehalococcoidia bacterium
GGGCTCGAGCGCAGGCTGACGCGCGGCCTCGACGTGACGCGGAGATAGGCGATGAACTGGAGCTGGGAATTCGTCGTCGAGATCCTGCCGAACCTCATTGACGGCGTCATTGTCACCATCGAGGCCACGATCCTGGGGTCCGCGCTGGCCATGGTGCTCGGGATGGCGTTCGCCATCATCCGGCGCTCACCGAACATGTACGTCTCGGTGCCGTTCGGCTTCTTCCTCGACTTCATCCGCGGCACACCGCTGCTGGTGCAGCTCTATTTCCTGTTCTACATCCTGCCCGGCCTGGGGCTGACCCTGGGGCCGCTGCTGGCGGGGGTGATCGGGCTCGGCCTGCACTACGCCACCTATACGGCCGAGGTCTATCGCACTGGCATCGACAATCTGCCCCGCGGCCAGTGGGAGGCGGCGAAGGCTGTCAACCTGACCACCAGCCAGACCTGGCGCACCATCGTCATCCCCCAGGCGGTGCCGCCGATGATCCCGGCGCTCGCCAACTACTTCATCGCGATGTTCAAGGAGACGCCGCTCCTGAGCGC
>JAGQGZ010000378.1 GCA_020432105.1 Dehalococcoidia bacterium
TGGCCGACACCCGCGAATTCGTCCAGCGCCTGCGCGCGACCGAGGGTGCCGGCGAACTGCCGCCGGTGGTGCTCGCCACCCTGCGCCGGCGCATGACCGCGCTGGCCGGCGAGATCGGCGACGGCCTGGTGTTCGCCAACGCTGCGCGCAGCCACATGGGTTTCTCGCTCGCCGCCCTGCCGGCAGCCCGGACCAGCGCCCCGGACTTCCTCGTCGCCAACATGATCCCGACCTGCGTCGACGACGATCTCGACGCCGCGCGCGCGGTCAACCGCCGCACCCTGTCGTCCTACGCCCTGCTGCCGAACTACCGCAACTACTGGCGCGAAGCGGGTTACGGCGAGGAGATGGACGCCGTCGAACGCTGCATCGCCGAGGGCCGCACCGAGCACATCGGGCCCTGCCTGTCCGACCAGTGGCTCGACGACACCACCATCGCCGGGCCAGCGTCACGGGTGCGCGAGGAAGTCGAGAAATGGTATGCGGCCGGCGTGTCGACGCCGATCCTGGTGCCGAGCTCGGCCCGCGGCGGGCAGCTCAAG
>JAGQGZ010000379.1 GCA_020432105.1 Dehalococcoidia bacterium
TTCTTCACCTTCTGGCCGGGCTTGACCCGCACCTTCTGGTTGAGGCAGGTGCGCTCGTTGAGCCCCACGAACTTGCGGAGTACGTACTCGTCGGAGTTGTCGATGATGATCCGCTCGGCGTCGACGTAGGTCACGGTGCCGGCGTTGCGGGCCTTGATGACCATGCCGGAGTTGCGGCCCACGTGCTGCTCCATGCCGGTGGCCACGCAGGGCGGCTGCACCCGGATCAGCGGCACCGCCTGGCGCTGCATGTTGGAACCCATGAGGGCGCGGTTGGCGTCGTCGTGCTCGAGGAAGGGGATCAGCGAGGCGGACACGCCCACGATCTGCTTGGGGGCGATGTCGACGAAGTTGACCTCCTCGACGTTCACTTCCGCCAGTTCGCCGTCCACGCGGGCCAGCACGTTGCCGGAGTGGAACTTGCCCTCGGTGTCCAGGGCGTCGCAGGGCGACAGCACCGTCTTCATCTCCTCATCGGCACGCAGGTGCACGATGTTGCCGGTGAGCTTGCCGCCCTTCACCTCGCGGTAGGGCGTGAGCAG
>JAGQGZ010000037.1 GCA_020432105.1 Dehalococcoidia bacterium
CCGAGCAGTGGTCTCGCGGGCACTCGCACGCTCGAGGACGTTGCGAACGTCATCGAAGTCGTACTTCTGGGCGCCGGGCAGGTCGGCGTGGCCCGGTCGCAGGCGGGTCACCTTTTCGATTTCGATATCGACCGGGTGGACGGCCATCCTGTCGCCCCAGTTGGCGAAGTCCTTGTTCTCTACCCACATCGCAATCGGCGAGCCCAGCGTGAAACCGTGGCGGACACCGCTGGTGATCTCGGCGCGGTCCTTCTCGATTTTCATGCGGCCGCCGCGGCCATAGCCACCCTGGCGGCGGCGAAGGTCGCCAGCGATGTCGTCTTCGCCGAGCGGGAGCCCTGCGGGGACACCCTCTACCACCATCGTCAGGCCCTTGCCATGGCTCTCGCCGGCCGTCAGGAACCGGAAACTACCCATTGCCATCGCTCTCCCGATCGAGGTTCCAGGGTGCGTCCTGCGCTGCTACGGCCGCCGGACGGGGCCGTTCGCCTTCCACCGGAGGAAGTTCGATCGCGTGGAGTTCGTACCCTTCTGAAGGATGGTAAAGCGTATCGAAGCGGCGAAGAACCTCCACAGCGTTCAACTCGTCGGAGAAAATAGCGTCGGCAACGGCCCGGGAGGCTGTGCTGCTGAGTATCGGCCGTTGCGTCGTGCCCCCGTCCTCAGCAGCGAAACCGGCATAGACATCGACCCGCACGGACCCCAGCCGCAGGTTGGGAACGTCAAAGAGAATGAGGTCGAGGAGCGCCGCGGCCACTTCCTGCGCTTCAGCTATGGGGTACGTGGTTGGCACGCGCCGGCCGGCGACCGTCTGGTATTCGAGGACTAACGAGGTCGAGAGGGTTGCGATATCCGGGGCGACGGCCACGACTTCGGCCTGCTGGATTGCCGACCAACGGTTCGGGGGCATGGTTTTCGGTGGGCGTGAACGGCGCCAGCGATTGAGTGAATCGCTGATCAGCGCACCGATGATGTCCGGGTCGCCCTCGGCGGCGCGTCGTCGCCACTGGCGCTGTTGAAACATCTCGGATGACACCGCCCAGCCGACGAAGACGAAGATCGCGAGGGTGAAAACGATCCCAATGACAATCATCGGGCCGGTCCACGACGTGCGAGTTCGTTCCTGGCGGCATCGAACATCACTTCCACCGGCGCGTGGATTCCCGTCCAATGCGTGAATGCCAGCGCACCCTGGTAAACGAGCATGGCCAGCCCGCCAAGCGTTCGCAGGCCCGCTGCCTCGGCATCACGCAGGAAGGTCGTGCGTTCGGGTGCGTAGACGATGTCGACGGCAAACGCGCCGGGCCGGGCGCCAAGGAAGTCCGAGGGTGATTGGTCTTCGGTGCCGGTGCCTTCCATCCCAATCGATGTGGTATTCACCAGTACATCGTAGGCAGCGAGGTCCCCTGGTTGGCGAACGGCCCGCGCCCCGGCGCCGGCAGTGTGGGCAAGATCTTCCGCTCGTGAAGGCGTGCGATTGGCGATGGACACAGCTGCACCGGCATCGACGAGTGCGAGCACAATGCCCCTCGCTGCACCGCCGGCGCCAAATACGAGCACGTTGGCACCACGGGGATCGAAGTTCCGTTCATCCTTGAGGGACTGCACGAACCCGGGGCCGTCGGTGTTGAATCCGAAGAGGCGTCCCTCGCGATTGACGATGGTGTTCACGGCGCCGACGCGGCGGCTGAAGTCCCCGAGTTCGTCGATATGGGGCATCACCGCCTGCTTGTGGGGAATGGTCACATTTGCACCGAGCATTTCGGCCGAGCGAAGACGTTGCATGCGGGTGCGGAGCCGAGCGGCCGGCGTATCCCAGGCCGTGTAGACGACGTCGAGGCCGCAGTGCTGGAAGGCAGCGTTCTGGAAGACGGGGGAGAGCGAATGAGCGACCGGGTGTCCGATGAGCCCTGCCGTGCGGGTCATGGCGAGCCGTAGATGGCTTTGTTGGCTTCGTGCTCTGCCTCAGTGACAGCGAAGACGTGCGAACCGTCACCCTCAATTGCATTCGCCACGAAGTAGTAGAAATCCGTTTCCGCCGGTTCAACAACCGCCTTGATCGAGTTGAGGCTCGGGTTGGTGATGGGTCCTGGTGGCATCCCCGCATAGCGGCGAGTGTTGTAAGGGCTATCGGTTTGAAGGTCGTCGAAGGTCAGTTCCTTCTTCCAGTAGCCCCACTCTTTCACGGAGTCGGGGTTGAGCGACACGGCGAACTGGGTGGTCGGATCCGCGCCGATGAGGTCACCGGCCTCGAGGCGATTGAAGAATACGCCGGCGATGAGTGCACGCTCTTCATCGAGCACTGCCTCGCGTTCGACGATCGAAGCGAGCGTCAGGACCTCGTGCACGGTGAGGCCACGTTCGGCGGCCTTTTCGCGCAGGTCGGCATCGAACCGCTCGTTCATTTCTTCGATCATCCGCCTGACGAGGTCCGCAGGTTCGGAATCAACGGCCACGAAGTACTTCGCCGGAAAGAGGTACCCCTGGAGGCGCTGGCCTTCAGGGAGGAGTTCGGCGGGGGGAAGACTGGCGGCGAGGCCAGGAGGAAGCTGGGCATTGTCGGCCGCGAAGATGAACTGCTCGGCCAGCCCGATTCCCCGTTCCTGGAGGATCTCGCCCATCTCCTCGATCCGAATGCCTTCGGGGAAGACGACCTCGATCTGCGCGGGCCCCTGTCGCACGAGAAGGTCATCGACGACTTCGGAGGCCGAGGAATTGAGATTGAAGATGTGGCGCCCGGCACTCAGGTTGTTGCCAACACCCATGAGGCGCACAAGCGATTCGAACTGACGGGCAGAGCGGATGACGCCAAGGATCTCAAGGTCCTTCGCCACATCAGCGGCGGTGGCGCCCTCCTCGACCGTGTATTCGACGGTGTCCTGGCTACGCCGGGAGTCGATGGGACCAAGTGGTTCGCGCTTGAGGGAGTCCCCGGAGCTGGCAATCATGGCGCTGCCAGCAATCACACCGACGGCCACGGCAATCGCGACGACAATCGCCTGCCAGGAGATGCTCATCGCGACCTCCGCGAGTCCAGCACTGCCTGGAGGATGATGGCAGCGGCAGCGGAATCCTGGCGGCCACTTGCACGATCGCGACTCTTCAGCCCCCGGCCGGCAGCTTCAACGGAGCTGAGCCGTTCATCCCACTCACTCACCGGGATTGGCAGGGCGCCACGGAGCGCCACCACGAAGGCGCGCACGTCGCGGGTCTGGCTGGAGTCGCCGCCGGCCATGGTCACGGGGAGTCCGACGATGACCTCATCGATGGAGTCTGCGTTGACCAGTTCAATGACCCGGGCGATGAGGTCCATGGCGTTGCCGCGGAGGGCCTCGCGGGGATGGGCAAGCAGGCCAAGCTCATCGCTGACGGCTATGCCGGTGCGATGCGTGCCGGGATCAATTGCCAGGAGTCGGCGAGGCGTTGGCTGGGGTGGCTGCGGTATCTGCAAGCTCCTCGTCGGCATCGTCGGGTACGCCATCGCGGGTGCGCAATTCGACATCGAGGCGGAAGCCGAAGCGGGGGAGGCGGGGCGCCCAGCCGGGGGTGAGATCGAGTTCGACATCATCAATACCATAGCGTTCGGACAGCGTCGCTACCGCGCCGGATTTGCTCTTGCCGGAGACCGCCGCCTCGATATCACTGCGGGAGAGATTTCGGGCGAATTCTCCGCGGATCAGCAATTCCGTCTCGATCATCCGGGTCTCGGCGTCGAACTGGCGGGCACCAGTCTCCACGGCGGAGACGGACCCGGGGATGAACTCGCCGGTCTGACCCTCAGCCAGGACCGACGCGGCGACGGCGTCGAGGACGGACGAGACAACGGCGAGGGCCGTGACGGTCACACGCACGTCCATGACGACCACGTCGGCGATGGTCCCTGGCGGCGGAGAGGGCTCCCCCAATTCCACGTCCACCCCGGCGGTATCAAGGAATACGGCATCGTGGGGCCGATCTTCGACCAGGGTCCGCTTAATGGATTCCACAACGGCGAGGTTCTCAGCCAGATCACGGATGGTGATCACATCGGCAGTGGAGACCGCCGTAGCCGGGCCGTCCTTTCCGCCGCCAGCATTGCCGAGGTTCTCAGCGCGCAGATCATCGGACTCGCTGTCGACAATTCCCGAAATCGTCCCGGGACCGATATTGCCCACGGTCCCGGGTTCGACCGCATAGGCCGCGACTGCCCTCTGGCCGCCAGCAGGGATCTCTTCCTCATCCTGCAGTTCGAACTCCGGGGCCGGTCCACTGGTGGAGAACCGCGTCCCCTCCGGGAGGGTGATGTCTTCGTCACCGTCGTTGTAGATCGTCACGGTGACCACGGCGAACTCGGAACCGACCGTCTGCGTACCGGTTGCGGGGACGGCGAGTGTTACCGTTCGCGTGTTCGTCACGTTCTGGGCGGGAACCTGCAGGGACTCCAGATTGACCGAGGGGAAGTCGGGGGAGGCCACAATAAGTACGGTTCGCTCAACCGTCTCGGTTGGGGGATAGGCGACGATGCTGGCGGACGGGCCCATGGTGAATGCAAGGGCAACGACGGCAAGCACCGCCAGGACGACCGCGAGACCCTGGATATAGCGGCCGAGCGGAGGGATGAGGATCGAAGCCCTGCCGAGCCTCAAGACCATCCGGCCCCCGGAGTCCCAGCGGACGTGTTCGGGCTTGCGCGCGACGGGGATGCGTACCGTTCGTGCCCGCGATGCCAGGGCCCACGACGAGGTTGCTATAGCAATGGTGCGTCCGGATTCTTCGGCGTGTCTCTTGAGACGACGGATGCCAATTTCCCGGCTCAGCTCGCGATTGCCGCCCGGTGCATGGACGACGACGGCATAGGTGGGAGCCGCTTCGATACGGCCACAAATAGTGGCTACATCCTCGTTCCGGTCGATCTGGACGACACTGGCATAGTCAGCGTCTCGGGGCCTTGGTTGGCCGGCCGGTTGGGGCGACTGCGGTGGAGTTTCGGGGGCGCCAGACGACTCCGGCTCGGGGGCAGGAGCAGGTGTGGCCTCGGAATCGGACATGTTCCACTCCGCAGGCCCCGCCGAGAGTGATTATACGGCGGCAAGGGCCTTGCGCGCGGCGGACTCCGCGAAAGTCAAGGCTTGGTCGAGTTTTGAAGCGTCGTTGGCGCCGGCACGGGCCATGTCGGGGCGGCCACCGCCACCGCCGCCTGCCTGGCTGGCGATCTCCCGGATAAGGTTGCCCGCGTGGACTCCGGCTGACACGAGGTCGGGGGTGGCGGCGACGAGGAAGACCGCCTTGCCTTCGGAGGCAGCACCGAGGACGACGAGCACACTCTGGAGTTCTGTGCGGAGCCGGTCGGCCATCTCGCTGAGCGCATCGGTGGAGTCGACATCGACCCGGGCAACGACGAGACGGTGACCGCCTATTTCGGCTGCCGAGGCGGCAAGGTCATCAGCGAGTGAGGCGCCCTGTTCACGCTGGAAGCGGGCGGCCTGCTGGCGCAGATCGTCGAGTTCACTGCGGAGTTGTTCCACGCGCTCTTCGAGTCCGGCCGGTGGAACACTGAGCCGGGCTGCGAGCCGCACGAGCCGGGCATCCTGTTCGAGGAGGTACTGTTCTGCCTGCCTGCTGCTGATGGCTTCGATGCGACGCGTACCGGCGGCGACGGCAGATTCACGAAGGATGTGGACAAACCCGAGTTCGCCAGTTGCGTGGACATGGGTGCCGCCGCAGAGCTCGGCGCTGAACTTCTCCCCATCGGCGCCGATTTCGACGACGCGCACTTCTGCGCCGTATTTATCTCCGAAGAAGGCGAGCGCACCACCGGCTACGGCGGAACGATAGTCGGTTGTCCGGGCGGTCACCGCGAGGTTCTCGCGCACTTTGGCGTTGGCCAGCGTCTCGACTTCGCGAAGTGCTTCGCGGGACACCTGTTCGAGGTGAGTGAAGTCGAAGCGCAGCCGCTCCGAGGAGACGAGCGACCCCTGTTGGCGCACGTGGTCGCCCAGCGTTTCGCGGAGGGCAGCGTGGAGCAGGTGGGTGCTCGTGTGGTTCCCGGTGGCGCCTTGCCGCCAGGCATGGTCAACCTCCGCCTCGACCGCATCGCCCACGGTGAGCTTGCCTTCGACAAGGACGCCGCGGTGAACAATTGCGCCGCCGGCAGCCTGCGTGTCCCGTACATCAAAGCGGGCATTAGGAGCGGCAAGGGTGCCGCGGTCGCCCATCTGACCGCCGCCTTCGGGGTAGAACGGGGTGATGTCGAGGACCACCTCAGCTTCGGCACCCGGCTCGAGTGCATCGACCAGCGAACCGGCGACGAGGAGAGCAGCCACCCGCCCTTCGGCAGCGACGCGGCCATAGCCTACAAAGGCGCTGTGATCTTCTCCGAGGCTGCGGAGAGCCGGCGAAACCTCGCCCTTGAGGAACCCTCCGTGGCGGCGGGCGCGCTGCCGCTGTTCCTCGAGTGCGGCCTCGAATCCTTCGACGTCGACCTCGAAGCCTTCACGGGTCGCGATCTCCCGGGTGAGCTCGAGGGGGAGCCCGAAGGTGTCGTAGAGGAGGAAGGCACCGGCTCCTTCGAGCGTTGACTGGCCGGCTTCGCGGGCGCGTTCGAGCATGATGTCGAGGCGAGCACTGCCGGCGGAAAGCGTGCGCAGAAAGCGAGCCTCTTCTGTTGCTATGGCTTTTTTGATGAACTCGCGGGATTCGTGAAGCGATGGGTAGCCAACCTTGAGCTTGTCGATGGCGGCATCCACGAGCCGTTCGGTGAAGGGCTCGTGGACCCCGACCTGGCGCCCAAGGTAGACGCCGCGGCGGATTACTCGCCGCAATACGTAGCCCCGCCCTTCGTTGCTGGGGACAACGCCGTCGCCGACGAGCATGGTGGCCGCCCGGCAGTGCTCGGCCATGGCCCGGATGGCGTATTCCTGCTCGCCGGTCGCGGCACCACCGAAGTAGTTCACGCCGGCCACGTCAGCGGCGGATTCAAGGATGGGCAAGAAGATGTCGGTTTCGAAGACGGATGTCACGTCTTGGAGCACCGCAGCGACCCGTTCGAGTCCACTGCCGGTGTCGATGTTCTTTGTGGGCAACGGCTCCCGCGTTCCATCGGGATGCTGGTAGAGCTCCATGAATACGAGGTTCCAGATTTCGAGAAAGCGCTCGTCTTCGTAGGCGGGGTTGACGCCCTCCATGCTCTCTTCGGGAGTGAAGTCGTAATAGATCTCCGAACAGGGGCCAAGTGGGCCGCTGGCACCCGGCGTGCCATTGGGGAAACTGAACCAGTAGTTCTTGTCCTCGTCGCAGCGGTGAATCTGGGAGTCGGGAAGCTCGACCTCGTGACGCCAGGCGTCGTAGGCTTCTTCATCGTCGAGATAGATGGTGACGTGGAGACGATCGGCGGGGATCTGGTAGACGCCGGTCAGGAGCTCCCAGGCCCAGGCAATAGCTTCGCGTTTGAAATAGTCACCAAAGCTGAAATTGCCGAGCATCTCGAAGGCGGTGAGGTGTGAATGGTCGCCAACCTCCTCGATATCCGTTGTGCGGAAGCACGGCTGGACGGTCGTAGCCCGCGGCGCGGGACGTTCCTGTTCGCCGGTGAACACAGGTTTGAATTGCTGCATCCCGGCACTGGTGAACATCGAAGTAGGGTCGCCGATAGGGACCAGTGGCCAGGCCGGAAGCTCCGCATGTCCCCGCTCCTTGAAGAAGCTGAGGAATGCCTCGCGGATTTCGTCGGATGTTCGGGGTGCAGTCATGGGATCGATTCCTGGGAACGCAAATTGTCTTGACAGGGTTTTCCGGCGATACATAGCATGTTCGTGGACGTGCTATACGTCCATTATGAAGGGCGAAGTCGAACCTCCCGAACCCAGCCGCCTGCGTCGCCGCGATGACGCCTCACCAAGCGGCTCTCTCCACCGACGAACGTGAACAAAGGCACGCCCGGTCCGGGCGTTATCGTGCTTGCGGCCGGGCGTGGCACCCGGATGCGGTCGACGCTACCCAAGGTGCTGCACGAGGTGTGCGGGCGGACAATGGTAAGCCACGTTATCGAGGCCGCCAGGGCAATTGAGCCGCGGCGACTGGCGGTAGTCATCGGCCATGAGGCTGACCTGGTACGCGATGCGGTTGGACCCGGGGTCGAGTTCGTTGAACAAACGTCCATGCTGGGCACGGGTGATGCGGTAGAGCGATGCCGCGAGGCGATGGCCGGATGCGACCGGGTGGTTGTCCTGAACGGCGATGCCCCTCTGCTCACGGGAGCCACGATAGTGGCCCTGCTTCGCGGCGCTGCGGAGGCGACGATGGCGATCGCGGTGAACCGGGTGGAGGACAACGGTGCATTCGGGCGCGTCGAGCGCGACGGGGATGGCAATGTTGTCAGGATCCGCGAGGCCGACCGTCAGGCTGAGGGGTATACCGAACGAAATGCAGGTTTTTATGTCTTTGATTCAGCCTGGCTGTGGAAGAACATTGGGAGGGTGGGGGAATCTGATTCGGGCGAGCGCTACCTGACCGCACTCGCAGCCATGGCCGCGGAGCAGGGTGGCACGATCACGACCGTGGAGGTCCCGGCCGACGACGCCCTTGGTGTCGACGATCGCCGGCGACTGGCCGACGCCGAAGCGATCATGCGCCATCGCATCGTCGACCGCCTGATGGAGGAGGGAGTGACGGTCCGCGATCCAGCGACAACCTACATCGACGCAGGAGTGGCTATCGAGGCCGACGTGACGATCGAGCCAGGGAGTCACATCCGGGGCCGCAGCCGTATTGCTACGGGCTCGACAATCGGTCCGAACACCGTGCTCCGGAACAGCTCCATCGGCGCCAACTCACTCGTCACGCAGTCGACGATCGAAGACTCGACCATCGGCGACAGCGTGACGGTGGGCCCGAATGCGCATGTACGGGGCGGAACCACGATCGGCGACCACTGCGAACTCGGGAACTATGCCGAGGTCAAGAACTCGATGGTGGGCAAGGGCGTGAAGATGCATCACTTCAGCTATCTCGGTGATGCCGATGTTGGCCCGGGAGTGAACTACGCGGCAGGTGCCGTGACCTGCAATTACGACGGTGTCGCGAAGCATCGAACGACGATTGGGGCGGGTGCCTTCATCGGTTGCGATACGATGCTGGTTGCCCCGGTGACCATCGGAGCAGGCGCAGTGACAGGCGCGGGAGCGGTGGTGACGAAGGATGTTGGCGCGGGTGAACGGGTGGCCGGTGTGCCCGCCAGACCCCTGCCCGAGAGGGCGAACCGCTAATGGAACCCGGCGTTGTCGTTGCGTTGATTCTGATGGTTGCATCGGCCGTGATCCTGGTGCTGGCGGCTGCCGGCGAAACGGCTCTGGAACGGGCAAGCAACGCGAGAATCCAGGCACTGGCGGCGCGCGGTGACGAAGGCGCGATCCGGATAGCTAACAGCGAGGAGCACCTGGAGCACTTCCTCGACCCGCTTACGACGGCACGGGTGATTTCTGCCAGCGTGCTGTTGCTGAGCTTCGGCTACACCGGGGCGCACGTTGACGGAACCATTGGAGTCGTCTGGCTGGGAGCGCTGGGTGCGCTAACGGTCGCGGTGCTGCAGATGACCGTGGGCCTGCTCGTCGCCAAGCGGCCCGAGTACACGGCCGTCCAGCTCAGCCGGGTAATTCGCCTCACAGCAATGGCGTTTGGCGTTATCTCATGGCTGTTGGCGTTGCCGGCGAAGCTCATCGGGCGAGCCTTCGGTTCGGTGGCGCCGCCTCCGATCGATGACTTCCTGGCGCTGGTTGAGAGGGAGGAGGCTTCGGGCGGCGTGGAAGAAGAAGAGCGCCGGATGATCCGCGGGATCATCGACCTCGAAGACAAGACTGCCCGGGAAATCATGGTTCCCCGAATCGACGTGGCGGCGGCCGAAATCTCGGATACGGTTGACGATGTGGCAGCGCTGATCAACGAGCGAGGCTTCAGCCGGATCCCGATCTACAGGGAGAACGTTGATGACATTGTCGGCATCGTCTATGCGAAGGACCTGCTGCGGAGCGTAAGCAACGGCTCTCGTGAGAGGACGCTGAGCGAGCTGCTTCGCCAACCGGTATTTATCCCTGAGTCAAAGCGCCTGGACCAGCTGCTTACGGAGATGCGCGCCTCGCGGACGCATATGGCGATCGTTGTCGACGAGTACGGGGGAACGGCCGGACTCGTGACGATTGAGGACTTGCTGGAAGAGATCGTTGGTGAAATCGAAGACGAGTATGACACCGCTGCCCCTCCGATCGAACGGATCAGCGAAGACGAAGTGCTCCTCGACGCGGGCTCTCCGACCGAGACCCTGCAAGAGATGTTTGACTGCGATATCGAGTCTGAGGACTTCGATACGGTTGGCGGGCTGGTCATCCACGAACTGGGCCGGCTGCCCGATGTTGGCGATGAAGTCGCGGTGGGAGACCTGCAACTGAGGGTGCTGAGTATGGCGGGGCGCCGAATCAAGCGTGTTCGCGTCCAGCGTGTGGCGGAAGAGACGCTGGAACTGACCGCCGAGGGTTAGGTCAGGCCACTTGCTATAGTGCCTCCCGCATGGCTGAGAACCCTGAGCTTCCCTACTGGTTGGCATTGAGACGGGCCGGGCTTGGGAGCCGGAATTTCGCATTGCTCATCGCACACTTCGGCACCATCGGCGCAGCCTGGGGGGCGAGCGAAGACGCCCTGAGACGGGTCGGTATCGACCGCAAGTACCGGGGGGCTGTGGAACGCGCCAGGCGAGACTTCAACGGGGACAATGAGCTGGATCTCCTCAGGAAGCACGGAGTACGCGTCTACACCTGGATGGATGAGGACTTCCCGCGCTCGCTACGAGATGTGGGCGATAGTCCGCCCGTGCTCTTTACCCGCGGCTCATTGCCGCCGGACCACGAACAGGCGGTGGCTGTGGTGGGGACGCGACGCGTGACTCCATACGGGCGACAGGCCGCCGAGGAGTTCTGTGGCGTGCTTGCCCGAACCGGTGTGGCAATCGTCAGCGGACTGGCACGCGGGGTCGACGCGATCGCCCACCGGGTGGCGATAGAAAACGGGGCACCCACCGTAGCGGTGCTCGCCGGGGGAATCGACAAGGTCTACCCCCGTGAACACCAGGGCCTCGCGGAGCGAATAATGGAGCAGGGCTGCCTCGTCTCGGAGTACCCGATCGGGATCCCTGCTCGTGCGGACTACTTCCCACGTCGCAACCGAATCCTCTCGGGGCTGGCCAGGGCAACGCTGGTGGTAGAAGCGGGTGATGGCAGCGGAGCTCTCCACACGGCCAACTGGGCATTCGAACAGGGGCGAGACGTGTTCGCCATCCCGGGCAGCGTATTCTCGAAGCAAAGCAAGGGCACCAACCAGTTAATCCGCGAGCACACGGCAAAGCTTGTGGCTACGCCCGAACAGCTTTGCGAGGAGTTAAATCTGTTGTCAGCGACGGGCCAGGCGCCGCTGACACCTGTGACCGCGCGTAACAAACCGGAGCCTCCCGTGACAGATCGAGACGAGAGGGCCATGCTGCACACCCTCGGTGACGAGAAACTGCACGTGGATGAACTTGCGCGCATTGGCGGGAAGCCGGTAGCTGAGGTCAGCGCGCTGCTCCAGGTCATGGAGCTAAAGGGGTTGGTGCGGCAGGAAACGCCACTGACATATCGAAAGAATTAGGGAGCTCCCCAGCAGTGGCCTCCTCGACAGAAGGGGAGCCGCCTCTCTACGCTCGGAAAAGGACGCAAGCAGGCCGACGACGGCCGTGGGATAGATAGTGGCAGCAGCGAAAGCACGAAAAACCAGCACGAAGAAGACCGCCGGCAAGAACGGGACGGGGCGAAAACTCGTTATCGTCGAGTCGCCGGCGAAGGCCCGGACGGTTCAGAGCATCCTCGGCGATGAGTACGAGGTCCTGGCCTCGGTTGGTCATGTGCGGGATCTGCCTGTGGCCGGGTATGGCCTTGAGAGTTTCGAAACGTTCCAGCCCAAGTACCGGAACTTGAAAGACAAATCACAGGTGATCAAGGACCTGGCGAAGGCTGCGAAGAACGCCGAGCACGTCTTCCTTTCGACCGACCCCGACCGGGAGGGTGAGGCAATAGCCTGGCACGTCCGCGAGGCGGCCGAGATCCCGGAAGAGCGCACGTCCCGGGTCGTATTCCACGAGATCACGAAGCCGGCGATCGAAGAGGCATTCAGGCACCCCGGGCAGTTGAACACCGACCTCATTGAGGCCCAGCAGACCCGGCGGGTGATGGACCGCTTGATCGGTTACCCGCTGACATGGTTCGTGCAGGGCAAGGTCAGCCGAAGTGCCAGCGCCGGCCGCGTGCAGAGCGTTGCGCTCCGCCTGATCGTCGAGCGTGAAAAGGAAATCCAGGCATTCGTCCCGCAGGAGTACTGGACACTCCACGCGCTGCTGGCCAAGAAAACGGGTGAACGAGCGCAGTTCGAGGCGGACCTCGCGAAGCTCCCGAATGTGAAGGGCAAGCCTGAGATCCACAATGCCGATGAGGCCACTCGCCTCGTCCGTGCCTTCGAACGCTCGGAGTTTGCTGTCAGCTCGGTGAAGAAGGGGCAGCGGAAGCGGTCACCGGCAGCGCCGTTTACGACGAGTACGTTCCAGCAGGCCGCCAATAACCGGCTCGGCATCGGTGCCTCAAAAGCGATGGGCGCGGCCCAGCAGCTCTACGAAGGCATCGATATCGATGGCCAGCCGACCGGCCTGATTACCTACATGCGGACCGACTCGCTCAATGTCTCGGCGCAGGCGAGAGATGAGGCCCGCGCCTACGTGTCGCAGACCTGGGGCGAGGATCACCTCCCCGAGAAGGAACGTGTGTACAAGACGAAGGCCAAGGGGGCCCAGGAAGCACACGAGGCGATCAGGCCGACATCACCGTCGCGGACGCCGCAGTCGCTCCGCGGGCAGCTACCGCCTGAACTCTGGAATGTTTACCGGCTGATCTGGGAACGTTTCATGGCGAGCCAGATGGCCGATGCGCTCTACCGGACGACGCAGGTGGAGATCGAGGCGAAGGAGAATGGCGAACTTCACGGCACCTTCCGGGCCAGCGCCCAGGAGCTCGAATTTGCGGGCCACCTCGCTGTCCACGGGCGTAGCACCGAAGCAGCTGAGGAAGACGACGAAGAGAACGCCGAGCGGCGCCTGCCGGAGCTTGCCGAGGGCGAGTCGCTGGAACGCCGGAACATTCGGCCCGACCAGCACTTCACCGAGCCGCCGGCACGTTTCACCGAGGCTTCGCTGGTGAAGTCGCTTGAAGAGCTAGGGATCGGCCGCCCGAGTACGTACGCGACGATCGTCCAGACCGTGCAGAAGCGCGACTACGTGAGGAAGCAGGGGCGAGCGCTGGTGCCGCAGGAGCTGGGATTCGTGGTCAACGACATGCTGGTTGAGCACCTCGGCCGCTACGTGGCACCCGAATTCACGGCGAACCTCGAGAACACACTCGACGAGATCTCCCAGGGCAAACAGGAATATCTCCCCGTGGTGAGCAACTTCTGGGGTGAGTTCGAACAAGAGATCAACACGGCCAAAGAGAAGGCAGAGAAGCAACAGACCGAGACCGACATCCTCTGCAGTGAATGCGGCCAGGCAAACATGGTGATCAAATGGGGCCGGAACGGGAAGTTCATGGCCTGTCCGCGCTACCCCGAATGCAAGAACACGATGCAAATCACCAACGAAGGCGAGCCGATCCCGGTCTCCGGGCCGCAACGCCTTGAGAACATCGAGTGCCCGAAGTGTGGTGGCGCCCTGATCCAGAAGAACGGACCTTACGGCCCCTACATCGACTGCGAGTTCCGGGACGAGACGTGCGACTTCCGCGCCGGTGTACCGGTGGGCGTGCCCTGCCCGGAGGAGCCGGAGACGGGTCAACTGGTGGAGAAACGCACCCGGCGCGGCACTTTCTACGCCTGCTGGAACTACCCGAACTGCAGCTATACAACGAACTCAATCGAGCCGGACAAGATCGCCCCGGCACGCCCGGACGATGTGCGGGAAGAGGCGAACAAGAAGCTGCTGGAGCGGAGTGCCCGGGGGAAGGCTGCCTTCGCCAAGCGAAAGGCGAATGCGCGGCCCCGTGCAGCCGCACGGAAGGCTGGCTAGTCTCGACCCTCGCCTGCTAGGGTTATCCCACTCCGCGTGGCGGCGGGAGCCGGTGTGAGCGAAATCCCAGCGTACAAGTCAGCGGCGGCGTTCCTTGAGGCGTACCTGCGCGAACTCTCCGCGCTGGGCAACCGTTCGCCCTATACGATCCGCAACTACCGATACGACATCGGGCACTTCCTCACTTACTGCGAGGAAGAAGGGTGGGCGCCGCTGGAAGTTACCCGCGGCCGCTATCGCCAGTACCTTGGCACGCTGAAAGATGCGGGGATTGCGGCGTCCTCGGTGGCCCGCCGGACAAGCACGATCCACAGCTTCTACCGTTACCTGCAACGTGAAGGGGCAATAGACCGCGACCTCTTGCACGGTATTTCCTTGCCGAAGCGCGGTCGGCGCCTGCCCAAGGTGCTCGAAGGGACAACTATCTCGGCACTCCTGGACGGACCCGATACCAGCACGCCGAAAGGGCTTCGCGATCGGGCCATGCTGGAATTGCTTTACGGCGGTGGCCTCCGCATTTCGGAACTCACCGCGATCGATACCGGTGACATCGACCGCGAGTACGGCACGGCAGTGGTTCATGGCAAGGGTTCGAAGGAGCGCGTGGTGCTATTTGGCGAGCCGGCGATGTTGGCCCTGGAGGCATACCTGGCGAAGGGTCGCCGGGAATTCGTTTCCAGTGCGGAGCCGGCGCTCTTTCTCAACCGCTTCGGAAAGCGGCTTACAGTCCGATCGGTGCAGTCGATCATCAAGGAGGCGGCTCTCCGTGCCGGGATCACCGCGGATGTCCATCCCCACCTGCTCCGGCATTCGTTTGCGACGCACCTTTTGGATGGAGGCGCTAACCTTCGCACCGTGCAAGAACTCCTTGGCCACGCCAGTGCAGAGACGACGCAGATCTATACCCACGTGAGCCAGGCGAAGCACGCCGAAGCATCGTCGGCCGCGTGGCAAGCCCTGGGCGAGCAGGTTCGGGCCCGGGCGGCGAGAGCGCGGAAGCGCCAGCTAGCAGGTAGTGATGGCTAAGCCAGCACTGATCCTCCTGGTGAATGGGCCGAATCTGAACTTGCTGGGCACGCGAAAACCGGAGGTTTACGGCCGGACGACGCTGAGCGAGATCGAAGCCGACGTTGCGGCGGCGGCGAATGCCGAAGGTGCGGCCGTGCTCTGTTTTCAGAGCAACCACGAAGGCGCGATCATTGATTTCCTGCACGACCAACGGGCCAATGCCGCCGGCGCCGTGATGAACGCGGGGGCGTATACCCACACGTCTGTCGCCCTGCGCGACGCGATCGAGGCGATCGAGATCCCGGTGGTGGAGGTCCACATCTCCAACACCCACCGGCGTGAGGAGTTCCGGCACCGGTCGCTGATTGCGGGTGCCTGCGTGGGGCAAGTGACCGGCCTTGGGAAGCACGGCTACACTGTCGCGACATCGCTCCTGCTCGGAATTCTGCGGGGGCGGGCTGAGGGCCGATGACCGGGACACGCCTGGAACGAGTGCGAGAAGCGCTGGCTGAAGCCGAACTCGATGGGATCATCATCTCGTCGCCGGTGGACGACGTCTTCGGCAATCAGTCTGCAAATCGTCGCTGGATCTCAGGTTTCAGTGGCTCCACGGGGTACGCCCTCGTCGCGCTTGAGGGGGCATGGTTCGTCGCGGACTTTCGCTACACGGAGCAGGCGGGCACCGAATGCGGCCCACTCGGTTACGAGATATTTCCACGTGCCGGCGCTATGTCCGATTGGTGGCCAGAGCTGTGCCGGACGGCCGGACTGGCGGGGATGGACCTCGGCTTCTCCGGCGCCGATTTCTCGCTGGAGGAATACGAGGAGTTCCTTGAGGCGGCCCGGGAGATGGAGGCAGGCGCGCCGAAGCTGGTGCCTCACAGCGGCATGATCGAGGACTTGCGGACAGCGAAGGATGCGACGGAGATGGGCTCGCTCCAACGGGCGATAGACGTTGCTGACGATGCTATGGCCAAGGTCCAGCAGCTTGCGCGGCCAGAGATGACGGAACGCGAGCTGGCCCTCGTTGTCGAGCAACAGGTACGCCTCGCCGGGGGCGATGGCATCAGTTTTGCGACGATAGTGGCTGCGGGGCCCGCGGGGGCGATGCCCCACGCTTCACCGACCGACGCTGTACTGGGCGAAGGCCGGCCAATTGTCGTTGACATGGGGGCCCGAGTGGACGGGTACTGCAGCGACCTCACCCGAAGCTTCGTGATCGGTGAACCGGATGCCACATTCCGGGAGATCTACGACATCGTCTTCGCAGCCCAGGCCAACGCTATCGACAAGGTGGAGAGCGGAATGAGCGGCAAGGCTGCGCATGAGCTCGCCGCATCGGTGATCGAGGCTTCGGGCTACGGTGAACAATTCGGACACGGCCTGGGACACGGAGTTGGGCTGCAGGTGCACGAACATCCGTATCTCGGTAGGACAGCGGAAGGTACGCTGGAGGAGGGCATGGTGTTTACGATTGAGCCCGGGATATACCTGCCCGGCTGGGGTGGCGTCCGCATCGAAGATGTGGTGGTACTGGAGAATGGCCGGGCGCGCGTGTTGAGTCACGCACCGAAGATGATGCCAGCAGGAGTGTGACCAGTGCTTTCGACGAGTGACCTTCGAAAGGGCGCAACCATCGAGATCGATGGGAAGCTGCTTTCGATCATGGACTACAGCCATATCAAGATGGGACGGGGTTCGGCCCAGGTACGGATCAAGTTACGGGACGTACGGACGGGCACGATTACGGAGCAGACCTTCCAGGCAGGCAGCAAGTGGCCCCGCGCTCGCGTTGAGCGCCGCGAGATGCAGTACCTCTACCACGATGGCCAGTTCTTCACGTTCATGAACACCGAGACGTTCGACCAGATCCCGGTCGATGCGAGCAAGGTTGGGGACGCGGACAAGTTCCTGAAGGAAAACGCCCTCTGCGAACTCGTTCTCTACGGAGAAGAGGTGATCGGCGTGGAGTTGCCGATCACGGTGGAGCTGGAGATTACCGATACCGATCCGGGGTACAAAGGCGACACGGCGACCGGTGGGACGAAGCCGGCAACGCTGGAGACCGGTCTCGTGATCAACGTACCGCTGTTCCTGGAGGTGGGCACGGTGGTGAAAGTGAACACCGACTCCGGAGAGTACATCGAGCGAGTCACGAGCTAGGCAATGGAACCGCTCGAGCCGACGGACGTCCTTTCGTACATCAACGAGCGGATCGAATTGGACGAGCGGCTGAGTGACCTCTGGGTGGTCGGCGAGGTCTCCGACTACACGCGGTCCCAGCAGGGGCATCGGTACTTCAGCCTCAAGGACGGCTACTCGTCGCTCCGAAGCGTGATGTTCCGCACGGAGATGCCCGGTGTGGACCTCGAACCCGGAGACTCGGTGATTGCCCATGGCCGCATGGCGGTCTATCGGCAGCGGGGGGACCTGCAGTTCATCTGCGACTTTGCCAGGTCGGCAGGTATGGGCCTGGCTGCCGCGAAGTTTGAAGAGCTGCGGGAACGACTTGAGAAGGACGGCCTGTTCGACCCGGCGCGCAAACGGAGAGTGCCGGCCTTCGCGCGACGCATCGGTGTCGTGACATCGCCGACCGGTGCGGCCATCCAGGACATCCGGCAGGTGGTGGGGCGGCGATGGCCGCTGGCCGAACTGGTGTTGGCCCCGACCATGGTACAGGGCGAAGCGGCTGGTGTCCGGATCGCAGCGGCCATCGAAGAGCTGGCTACGGAGAAGGGGCTCGATGTGGCGATTCTCGCTCGGGGAGGCGGGGGGGCCGAGGACCTGGCCGGGTTCAACGATGAACGTGTTGCCCGGGCCATCTTCAGGTTTCCCGTGCCGATGGTTACCGGCATTGGCCACGAGACAGATCGGACAATCGCGGACTACGTTGCCGACGTGTACGCACCCACACCGAGTGCGGCGGCCGAAGCCTGCACCCCCGATGGCCCTGCCCTCGCCCACCAATTGAGAACCTGGAATGCGAGGGCAGCCTCTCGCCTGCGGGAGCGCCTGGCGGACAGGGCCACATACGTCCTCCAGGCTTCGCGGCACCTGAATCGCCAGGCGCCGGAGCCGGGCGTCCTTGCCGAGGATGTCCGACGAATCGCCGCGAGCATGAGCCAGGCGATGAACGTCCGCGCCAGTAGCCGCCAGGCTGCTGTAGAGGCGACTGCTTTGCGTTTCGCAGTGCTGGACCCAATGGCAACACTGGCACGGGGATTCGCCATTGTTGAGGACGCCGGCAGCCGGAAGGTCGTCAATTCGACGAAGCAGGTGAAGCCGGGCAAACGCATTGCCGTCTCGATATCCGATGGCTCGTTTTGGGCCGAGGTGAGCTGAGGTGGCAGAGCCGTCGTTTGAGGACCTCTACAAGCAGCTGGAGGAGAAGGCCGCGCGGCTGGACGATGGAAAGCTGCCGCTCGAAGAGTCGATCAAGCTCTACGAAGAGGGCGTAGGACTCGTAGACAGGCTCCGCGAGATGCTGACTTCGGCAGAACTCCGGGTGCGCACGCTGGAGCGGCGACTGGCAGACGATGAGTTCGAACTCCGCGAGATGGATGACGGCTCGGAGGGAACCTACGACTCGGGCCAGGACGGTGACTGAAAAGCTGCGGATCGGCTGGCTGACAACCGGTCGCGGTGCGGGCTCCTACGGTGGCCTCCGCTACGTCCTCGATGCAATCGATGGCGGCTTACCGGTAGAGATAGCGGTGGTGTTCGTGAACCGGGACCGGGGTGAGTACGAGGCCACGGATGCGCTGCTTGCCATGGCGGATGGGCGCGGTATCCCGGTGGAAGCACTTTCATCGGTGCGGTTTCGCAAAGCTCGCGGGGGGACACGATCGAAGCCCGGGGAAGGTCTGCCGGTGTGGCGCCAGGAGTTTGACGCAGCGGTGGCGGAGCGATTGCGCGGATATGACATCAGCCTGGGACTGCTTTTCGGCTACATGCTGATAACGACGGCGCCGTTGCACTCAGGGTTCACGCTGATCAACGACCACCCGGCGCTGCCAGAGGGGCCAACAGGCACCTGGCAGGAGGTGATCGAGGAACTGATTCGCACGGGAGCAAGGGAGTCGGGCTGCCTCATGCACCTGGTCACCGAGGACCTGGACCGCGGCCCGGTGGTCTCGTGGTGCCGGTATTCGATTGCCGACGTGGTTGCTTCGACCGGCGAGGCTGATATCCGGGCCACTGCTGCTTTCGCGGAGATTCGCCGGCGGGGAGTGGAGCGGGAACAGCCGTTCCTTGTCGAGACGCTGCGGGCAGTGGCCGAAGGACGCCTTGCCATTCC
This sequence comes from Dehalococcoidia bacterium, assembly GCA_020432105.1. Lineage (GTDB taxonomy): Bacteria > Chloroflexota > Dehalococcoidia > Tepidiformales > Tepidiformaceae > JAGQGZ01. Next base: position 19,410 of record JAGQGZ010000037.1, read on the forward strand.
GCCAGAGAAGGCGATCGACCTGACGGCAGAAGTGGAACGAGCGGTCGCGGCCGATTAGTCCCTGCCCCCAAACCGCCGCTATACTCCCGCCATGGACAACGCAATCCAGGTTTGCAGCACCTGCGCCGCCGTCGGCGATGAGATCGACAACTACTGCCGCCAATGCGGGAAAGCGCTCACCGGCAGTCAACTCCCCGCCCGGGTGGATTCCAACACTGCCGTCACTCGTCGCGAGCGGGCACCGCTCCCGACCCCCGTCAAGCGTGCGGTGACCGCGGTGGCCATTGGCACGGCACTGCAGATCGGCACGAAGCTGGCCGGACGGTACGTGGCAAAGCAGGCAGGCAAGAGTGCGGTGAAAGCGCTGAAGTCCTCCAGTACGCGGTCAAAGAAGGCGGTGGAGCAGGCCGATGAGCCGGCTGCGAGCGCGCCGTACGAGGGTGCCGTGGCGGTCTCGGAGACATTGACGGTGAGGCGGGTCTGGATACGGCGCGACTAGGCCGTTCGTGTTTGTCATCACAAAGTGCCTCGCGTAGGATCGAAGCTCCGGAGCACCAGTATTCTGTGCCCTGATTGAGGTAGTACATGGCATACGGCAAGGG
>JAGQGZ010000380.1 GCA_020432105.1 Dehalococcoidia bacterium
TGATCACCACGCATCGACGGCGGGTCTCTTCTTGCCGGTTCGCTTGGATTTCGGTCGTACTGATTTCATCAGGCTTGCCACCCAGCGCCGTGAGTCAGCCGGATCTATCGTGTCATCGACGCTGAACAGTGAGGCGTAATTGAGCGCTTTGCCGTTTTCGTAGGCGCGCGCCACCATCTCATCGAATCTGGCCTTGCGTGCCGCAGGGTCTTCGATTGCCGCGAGTTCGTTGCGATAACCGAGCTTGACGCTGCCTTCGAGGCCCATGCCGCCAAACTCGCCTGTGGGCCACGCGACCGTGAAGAACGGCGTCTTGTACGAGCCGCCGGCCATCGCGATGGCGCCCAGGCCGTATGCCTTGCGGAGGATGATGGTAAAGAAAGGCACGGAGAGGTTTGCACCGGTCAGGAACATACGGCTGGAATGGCGGACCAGTGCCGTTCTCTCGATTTCGGGCCCGATCATGATGCCGGGCGTGTCACACAAATAGAGTAGCGGGATGTCGAAAGCGTCGCACAGTTGCATGAATCGTGCAGCCTT
>JAGQGZ010000381.1 GCA_020432105.1 Dehalococcoidia bacterium
GCACCTCCCCGCAGACGACTGGCAGCCGGAGGGCGACGACAGCGCCGCCGACTACGTAGCCGTGGAGATCGACGACCCCGTGCTGTGCAATCGCTACACCGGCGTCATGGTGCTGGACGCAAAGATCGGCCCGTCGCCCCAGTGGATGCAGGAACGGCTGCTGCGCGCGGGCATGCGTCCCATCAGCAACGTGGTGGACATCACCAACTACGTCATGCTGGAGTACGGCCAGCCGCTCCACGCCTTCGACTACGACATCCTCAAGCGCCGCGCGGCAAGTGTCGGCGATGACAAGCCGACCATCATCGTGCGCCGCGCGCAGGCCGGCGAGAAGTTCATGACGCTGGACGACGTCACGCGCACGCTGGATGACTCCATGCTCATGATTTGCGACACGGCCGGGTCCATCGCCATTGCCGGTGTCATGGGCGGCCAGGAGAGCGAAGTCAGCGACGCCACGGTCAACATTCTGCTGGAGTCGGCCACCTTCGAGGGCATCAACAACCGGCGCACGTCCACTGCGCTGCGGCTGCCCAGCGA
>JAGQGZ010000382.1 GCA_020432105.1 Dehalococcoidia bacterium
CCTAGGCAGCCCTGAGCGCACCCCCGGACGGTGAGCCGGCGCGGCGCTCCGCTCCGGTGAACGCGCCTCGACGCCGCTGCCCGGGGCCGAGCGGGTCAGCCCTCGATGCGGCCGTCGACCATTCGGACGGTGCGGTCCGCGTAGTGGGTGATCCGATCGTCGTGGGTGACGATGATCGCCGCGGTCCCCCGCTGCTTCATCTCGTCGCGGATCAGGTGGGTGACCTGGTCGCCGAGCTCGGTGTCGAGCGACGAGGTCGGCTCATCGAACAGGACGAGGTGGGGCTCGTTCATGAGGGCTCGACCGATGGCGACGCGCTGCTTCTGGCCGCCCGAGAGCTGGGCGGGGAGGTTGTCGCGGCGGTCCATCAGCCCCAGCTCCTCGAGGAGTTGGTCGGCCCGGTCGCGCGCCTTGGCGCCGGTGCGGGGACCGAGCTCGTCGACCACCAGCAGGTTCTCCCGGGCGGTGAGGAACGGGACCAGGTTCACCGACTGGAACACGAAGCCGACGGCCTCGCGCCGGAACGTGGTGAGCTCCT
>JAGQGZ010000383.1 GCA_020432105.1 Dehalococcoidia bacterium
TCCAACGGGCGGCGATCGAGTGTAACGACCGGCATCTCCGTCTCGCTATCGGACTTGAACTCGGCGACCCGCCGCACCTTCGCCTTGCCGTCGTAGAACTCGATCGGCATCGGCTTGACGTCGGGATGGTAGCCGAGGATCGTGCCGTAGGGTGCTAGCGCCGCGGGCGTTGCCTGCTTGGCGTGGAGCACGCGCACCTCGGTCTTCCGATTCGTCACTGCATTCATATCGTTCTACTCAGCCTCGGGTCTATTTCAGTTGTTTCATCACACGAGCCGCCGCGCGCACCGCGCGCACGATGCTCTGGTAGCCGGTGCAGCGGCAGAGGTTGCCTGCCATCGCCGTGCGGATCTCGTCATCTGTTGGCTCGGCGTTGATCTTCAAGAGCTCCGTGGCGGTGAGCACCATGCCCGGCGCACAAAAAGCACACTGCAGCCCCGCCTCGTCCCAGAATGCCTGCTGGATGGGTGTTAGCTTGCCTTCTGCGTCCTTCAGACCGTCGAGTGTCGTGATCGTTTTGCGTTGAACCGTGGCG
>JAGQGZ010000384.1 GCA_020432105.1 Dehalococcoidia bacterium
CACCTTCTACGCGCTGAGCGGCCAGATGCACATCACCGGCGAGGCCGACAAGGAACCGCTGAAGAACGGCGGCTATCTCGGCCAGTACGGCGCGGGGCAGAACGCCTACGTCGCGACGCTGGCCGCCTTCTGGGAGCGCAGTTTCTCGGAGCAGGGCCAGCACATCGATGTCTCGATGCACGAGTGCCTGACCTCGCTGCTCGAGATGACGGACATGACGTGGATCTACGGCGGCCAGATCCACCAGCGCGCCGGCAACGGGGCCCGCGCGGCGTGGGGCATCTACCCCTGCGCCGACGGCTTCGTCGGCGTCGTCTCCGGTCCCCCTCGACGCTGGGCGAACATCGCGACGCTCATGGACATGCCGATCCTCGCGGACGAGCGCTACCAGCGGACCGGCGCGCAGAGCGAACTGCGCGACGAGATCGACGCACTGATGCTGCCGTGGCTGATCGAGCACACGAAGGAGGAGATCTACCAGAAGGCGCAGGCCCTGGGCCTGCCGTTCGGGTACGTCTCCACGCCCGAGGACTAC
>JAGQGZ010000385.1 GCA_020432105.1 Dehalococcoidia bacterium
CACGTGATCGTCGCCGATCCAGTTCGGTCCCCACACCAACTCGAGCAGCATCTGACGGGTGTGCACCATGTCCGGACGCCGGCTCAGACTGTCGAGCAGGTCGAACTCGATGCGGGTCAGCGCGACCTCACGGCCGGCCACCCACACCTCGCGCGCCAACGGGTCGAGTTCGAGGTCCCCGAACGAGCGTTTCGCTCCGGGCCCGGCGGGAGCCAGCGAGGCGCTGGCGCCGCTCGTTCGAGGGCGCCGCATCAGGGCGCCGACGCGAGCGGAGAGCTCGCGCGGCGAGTAGGGCTTGGTCATGTAGTCATCGGCGCCGACCGCGAGCCCGATCAGCTTGTCGACCTCGTCCGCCCGCGAGGTCAGCATGACGATGTAGGCATCCGAGAACATCCGGATCTGCCGACACACCTCGACCCCGTCGACATCGGGCAGGACGAGGTCCAACACGATGACGTCTGGCTGGGCATCGCGAGCCACCGCGAGGGCCGCGTCGCCATCCGCTGCCTCGACCACGTCGTGGCCGCTCGCCT
>JAGQGZ010000386.1 GCA_020432105.1 Dehalococcoidia bacterium
CAACACAACCGGCAGGAGTGCCCATATGATCGATGATCGCTACATCAGAACCGGGATTTTTCTCGCACCCTTCCACAATACCAACGAGAACCACACCCTCACCTACGAACGCGATCTGGACCTCGTCGTACATCTCGACAAGCTGGGTTACCACGAGGCGTGGATCGGCGAGCATCATTCGGGCGGCTTCGAAACAATCGCGAGCCCCGAGATCTTCATCGCCGGCGTCGCCGAACGGACGCGCCATATCCGCCTCGGCACCGGCGTCGTCTCCCTGCCCTACCACAACCCATTCATGCTCGCCGACCGCATGGTCCAACTCGACCACCAAACGCGCGGACGCGCGATGTTCGGCGTCGGCCCCGGCTCGCTCGTATATGACGCCGTCCAGATCGGTCTCGACCCGGCCGACCAACGCAACAAACTAGAGCAGGCCCTCGACGTTATCGTCCGCCTGTTCAAGGGCGAGACCGTCACCGAGAAGACATCGTGGTACGACCTCAGGGAAGCAAAACTGCAGATCGCTCCCTAT
>JAGQGZ010000387.1 GCA_020432105.1 Dehalococcoidia bacterium
GTACCGCAAGGTGGTCAACGGCAAGCAGACCAGTGAAGTGGTCTACCTGTCCGCGATGGAGGAGAGCATCTACTCGATCGCCCAGGCCAATGCCGAGGTGAATACCAAGGGCGAGCTGCAGAACGAATTCGTCAACGCCCGCGTGGCCGGCGAAGCGACCATGATCCCGCGCGAGGACATCCAGTACATGGACGTCTCGCCGAAACAGGTCGTCTCGGTCGCTGCGGCACTGATCCCGTACCTTGAAAACGACGACGCCAACCGCGCCCTGATGGGCTCGAACATGCAGCGCCAGGCCGTTCCGCTCGTGAAGTCGGAAGCGCCGTTCGTCGGCACCGGCATGGAAGCCGTTGTGGCCCGCGACAGCCGCGCCGCCATCGTCGCCCGCCGGGCGGGCGTGGTGGAGCAGGTCGACGCGCTGCGCATCGTGGTCCGCGCGACGGACGAGATCGAAGGCGCCCGGTCGGGTGTCGACATCTACCGTCTCGCCAAGTTCCGCCGTTCGAACCAGAACAGCTGCATCAACCAGCG
>JAGQGZ010000388.1 GCA_020432105.1 Dehalococcoidia bacterium
TACTGGCACCCTCCTAAAAAAAAAGCAGCCCCACAAACACAAATCGGATTGGTTGCGAACAGAGACGCCAGGAATGGCGAAAGTTCTCCTCATTGAGTATTGTGGGGCGCAAAATGTAATGGGAAAGAGGTATTTTTCTCTATCCGCAACCGTAATTAATATACGGTCAAAAAATCGCTCCTGTAAATAGTTAAGTTACCGGATTGTTACAGGCTTTCAGATTATAGTGTTTTTCTCCCTATTTGTCAATCTCCTAAATATTTGTTTTTATTGCAGTACGCGGGGAGGGACTCGAACCCTCACGCCTTGCGGCACTGGATCCTAAATTTTTATAAAGGTGCCCCTTTTTATGCGGCCTCCACCGTTTTATGCGGGATTGACACCCCATAGGACCCCATTAACCCGACAATGGGCGCGAATTCGGTTACCGGTATGTTACAGGAATTTTCTTGATAGGGAAGTGAACAAAGGTTATATTGTTTCAGTTGCCTGTGGGCAACCCTCCCTCCCAACTCCGCACCAGGCCTCGCG
>JAGQGZ010000389.1 GCA_020432105.1 Dehalococcoidia bacterium
GTTCGGCGGCTTGCTGATTCGTCAGATTGTCCACCGCCTTCTCCGTGGGGGTACGCGGATCCCGGTCCGGGGCGTCCACCGGCACCCACGAACCCGGTGAGGTCAACCAGTTCGGATCCGTGGACAACGGTTTCTGATATTTGATGGTCGGTTCCTCCACGGGCCGGACCCCGCAGTCCCACAACCGTTTACTGACAAATTGCAGATAGTCGACCGGCAGGACGAGCTGGGCGCCCTTCATGTAGGGCATCGCCACCAGCATCCACAAAAACGCTTGATAGGGGTTGTTGGGGTCGCAGTTCTCCCGTGTGGGGAAGCTGTGCGGAAACTTCGTGTAGTCGGAGGGCAACTGCTCAGATTTCACTACCAGACTCCTACGTCGTGCAGTCCTGCGATGAGCCGTTCGATGCGGCCCAGGGCGCGTTGGGCGGGGTCTTGGTAGATGCGGTCGTCGCCGATGTGGATCGTCCATTCGGGCGGCGATTCGGGCGCCCATTTCAGCTCGAGTTTGCGGCAGCGGTCCATAT
>JAGQGZ010000038.1 GCA_020432105.1 Dehalococcoidia bacterium
TCGACTTCTCGAGTTCGATGTCGGTGTCCTGGGCCGCCGCAATGCGCTTGTAGTGGTTATAGACGGCGACGGAGAGGACTTTCTTGGCCTGTTCCTGGCCAACAACGTAGTCCTCGAGGTGATCGTAGATGAACTTGGGGGGAGGGACGTCGCCGGTGGTTGCGGAGATGGGGCGACTGCCTGCGGCCGGAGTCGCAGTGCCGGTTTCTTCATCGATGATCTCGCGACAGAGGTCAACGCACTCATCGCAGATGTAAACAGCTCCTGGCCCGGCGATCAGGCGGCGGACCTGGTCCTGGTTCTTTCCGCAGAAGGAGCAGTGGTACTGAACCCGGTTTGAACGATTGCCAGCCAACGGCTGCCCTCCCTACTCGGCCTTCGCGCTCGGAGATGCCTTCGCATCTTCGGGGCGCGCCAACAGATCATCGACCATTCCGTACTCTTTCGCCCCCTGGGCGTCCAAGTAAAAGTCACGGTCAAAGTCTTTTGTAATACGTTCCACGGTCTGGCCGGTATGGTGCGCGATGATGTTCCGGATGATTTCGTTGTTCCGGAGAATCTCTTTCGCGGCGATCTCGATGTCGGTTGCCTGACCCCGGGCACCCCCGAGGGCCTGGTGCATGTGCACCGTGGCACTGGGGAGGGCGAAACGCTTGCCGGCCGCGCCACCGCAAAGGAGGACAGTCGCCATGGAGGCGGTCTGTCCGACGGCGATGGTGGAAACGTCCGGCTCGATCAATTGCATAGTGTCATAAATGGCGAGGCCAGCAGTAATCACACCGCCGGGAGAGTGGATGTACATGCTGATGTCGCGCTCGCGATCCTCGCGCTGGAGGAAAAGCAGCTGGGCGACGATGAGATTCGCTATCTGATCATCGATCGGAGTACCGAGGAAGACGATGCGTTCCTTCAACAACAGTGAGAAAATGTCGAACGCCCGCTCGGAGCGAGGGCCGCTTTCGATCACCGTTGGGATGACACTCTCGACCAGTTCGAGGCCCTGGGGCCGGGGTTGGCTCATTCCTTCTCCTCCTCAGCGGCGGCCTGGTCTTCATCGGAGCCGGGCTCGTCCTTGTTTGCCCCGGCTTTGACCGCCGGCGCAGAAGACGTTGCAATCTCGCGAATCCGTGCGAGAGTTTTTTCGGTTAGCAGGTTGCGTTCGATGGCAGAGATACCGTCGGGCGTCGCGAAGAGCTCCCTCAGCCGTCCGGCTTCGTCACCGGCGGGGGCAACGAGTTCATCGAGCCGGGCGTCGACATCGGCCATCTCGACCTTGATGCCTTCCGAATCGGCGAGCTGGCTCATTACGAGCGAGCGGCGGACACGGCGTATTGCGGCCTCTTCGAAATCTGCCCGGAACTGGTCTTCGGACTGACCCATTCGCTGCAGGTAGTTCAGGTAGCCGTCGCGATCGTTGCCGACTGACTCCTCGACCATGCCATCGATTTCGCGGTCGACAAAGATGCGTGGGTATTCCAGCGTGGCAAGCTCCACCATCTGGTCGAGGGCCTCTTGCTGGATGCGCCCGTCCTCGATGCGCTGTTCATTCTCGAGGAGGTCGGCTTCGATGCGGTCGCGCAGCTTCTGGAAGGAGTCGAACTCCTCCTCGTTCACCTGTGCGGCGAGCTCGTCGTCAGCGTCCGGGAGTTGTTCTTCCTTGACGTCCGTGACGGAAAGGGTGAATGCGGCAGTTTTGCCCTGGAATTTCTGTACCTGGAAGTCATCGGGGATGGCTAGTTCGACGGATTTCTCCTCGCCGCCCTTCATGCCGAGGAATGCTTCGGCGAGGCCGTCCAGCAGCATCTGCTGGCCTTCCTTGAGGACGAACTCGGCAGCCTCGTCGTGGACGAAGTCTTCGCCGTCAACCGTGCCGGTTACATCGGCAATGAGAACGTCATCCCAGCGGGCTTCACGATCGACGGGTACCTGTGTGGCGAATCGCCGGCGGATGGCATCCACCTGTTCTTCGATCATCTCGTCGGTGACTTCGACCTCTTTCGGCTCGACGCGAACGGAGGAGTACTCGCCGAGTTCGACCCTGGGCCGAACGGAGACGGTGGCCTTAAAGCGCACCGGATCGAGCTCAATGATTTCTAGGTCGGGCTGGTCGACGGCATCTACCGCTTCGGAAGCGATTGCTTCGTTGTAGACGTCCGGGACGAGCTTATCGAGGGCTTCGCGGATGAGGCCCTCCCTGCCGACCATCTGTTCCACGACTCGCCGGGGTGCTTTACCCGGTCGAAACCCGGGAATGCGGGCCTTTTGAGCGAGACGCTTATAGGCGGAAGCCAACGAACGCTCGAGGCGCTCGTCGTCTACTTCTATGTCGAGTTGCACACGGCTCTCAGGGAGCCGTTCGAGGGTTACCTTCACCGGCGTTTGCAGCCTCCGAAGATCGAGTATAGCAGGGGTTCAGGCTTCGCCGCCCTGCGCTCATTGGGAGGAGACGCGCGGCTCCAGCAGGTCAACGAGGGCATCGCCGAGGAGATTCCAGGCGAAGAAGAAAAAGACCACCGGCAGTGAGGCGGCAAGCAGCAGGTGAGGGTGGGCTTTGAAGGTCTGGGGGCCGGCGCCATCGCCGATCATTGTGCCGAAGCTCGCTGTCGGCGGGTCGACGCCGAGTCCGAGGAAACTGAGGGCGACCTCAGTGCCGGCGATCGCGGCCATCCCTCCCGAAAGGCCGACGATGAACAGCGGGAGTACGCCGGGGAGGATGTGGCGGAAGAGGATCCGGGGTGTCCCGGCGCCAACAACCTCAGCACCGAGTACGTAGTCGGCCTCGCGGATGTAGAGTGCCTGGCTGCGAACGATGCGAGCTCCCCCGATCCAGGCAAACGGGACGGTGGCGCCGACGACGACGATGTAGTCGACAAGGGCATCAGCATCTGTCCGCCCGAGAGGAGTGTGGTCGGAGATCCAGAAGGAGAGATCGTCGATCCGGGTCCGGAAGGCGGCGGCGATGGCAATGATGAGGAACAGGGTCGGCATGCCCGCAAGCACCTCGCCGACGCGCATGACGAGGGTGTCTATCCAGCCGCCCTTATATCCGGCCAGGAGGCCGAGTCCGAGTCCAAGGACGACGCCTCCGGTGAGAAACACGGCGGCAGTGAAGATCAGGGTGGTACGGGCAGAGAAGAGGACACGGGAGAATATGTCGCGGCCGAGGGTATCCGTCCCGAACCAGTATTCGGCAGAGGGCCCGTCGCGAACGGCAGCGCCGGTGGAAAAGCTCGTTGCGTTGGGGTCGTGTGGTACGAGCAGGGGGGCGCCGGCGGCAGCCACGTAAAAGATGAGGATGTAGGCGAGCGCGATCATCGCAATCTTCTTGCGGGTGAGACGGATGAGGGCGGAGACGACGGGAGAATGCCCGCCTTTGGCGCTCATATGGCCGGTACCGACAATGTCCATGTCGACGGAACTAGCCACGAGCAGACCCCACACGGACTCTCGGGTCGATCAGGGCGTAGGAGATATCGACGAGGATGTTGGCGAGGACGAAGAGCGTGGAGCCGAAGAGGACGAGGCCCATGATGACGTCGAAGTCGGGGGCGCGGACGGCGGCGAGGGCCTCGCTGGCGATGCCGGGTACACCGAAGAGGAGTTCAACGAACAGCGCGCCGGCGGCGATCCCGGGGAGCGAGAGCCCGATGACCGTGACCATCGGCAACATCGCATTACGGGTGATGTGGGTAACCACGACCGTGCGTTCGAGGAGGCCCTTGGCCCGGGCTGTGCGCACGTAGTCTTCAGTCATCACGCTGATGATGCTGGCGCGCATGAAGCGGGCGACGCCGGCAATGCCCGGGATGGACATGACGGCGATGGGCAGGAGGGCGTCGACGCTGAGGAGGCCACCCAAGGGCGCTTCCGTATCCCATTGGGAGCTGACCCAGCCGAGTTCGACAGCAAACAGCCACTGTAAGAGCGGAATGGTGACGAAGGCGGGGAAGGCGTCGAGAGCAAGCCAGAACCCGATTGTCAGGGGATCCAACGGTGTACCCCGGGCGAGAGCGGCGTAGATACCGACCGGGATACCGACGAGGAAGGTCATTACGAGGGCGATGGCCCCGAGCCGGGAAGAGACCACGATCTTCGGCCAGATGACCTCGCTGACGGAGAAGTCCTGGTGGCGCGTGGAGACCCCGAGGTCTCCTTTCGCGAGGTTGGTCATGTACTTCCAGTACTGGATCGGGATCGGATCGTCGTAGCCGTACTTCCTGCGTACTGCCTCGGCCGTTTGCTCGGTGTAGCGCTGGCCAAGAAGTGCATCCACGGGGTCTCCGGGTGCGGCCCGGAGAATCATGAAGACGATGACGGATACGGCGAAGAGGACCGGGACTGCCCAGAGCAACCGGCGGATGGTGTAGCCAAGCAGCCCCGCGGCCATTGCCTAGCCTGCGTCGGGGTCGATTTCGATGAACCGATACTTGGGGACGGTCATCGGCACTACCGGCCAGTTCTTGACGCAGGGCTTCACGAGCTGGTGGTCAATCGGCCAGAAGGTCGGGATTATCGCTGCATCGTCGAGGATGAGCTGCTCCGCTTCGCGAAGGAGCTGGAAGCGGGCCTCGGTGTCCTGTTCGCGGCGGGCTTGCTCAATCAAGTCCTGGACGTCGGGGTTGTCGTAGCTCTGCTCGTTCTGGGGGCTGTCGGCGGCGAAGAGCTTGTCGATGAAGTCCTCGGGGTCCGGGTAGTCGGCAATCCAACCGGCGGCGAACATCTGGAACGTGCCACGACGGAGCTCGCGGAGGAATGCCGAATACTCGGTTGCCTGGAGTTCGACTTCGATGCCGAGATCCTGGCGCCAACCATCCTGGATGGCTTGGAGGATGTCGGGAGCATCGCCGCCGGCCCCGGAATAGCTGAGGATGACGCGTGGGAAATCGCCGGCGTATTTCGACTCAGCAAGCAGGCGCTTTGCCTCCGCAGGGTCGTAACCGTATGAGCTGACGCTCTCGTCGTAGCCCGGGATCTCGGGGGGGAGGATGCCGTCGGCAACACGCTGGGTGTCGAAGAGCAGGATCTCGTTGATCGCTTCGCGGTTGACGGTCATGGCCAGTGCCTTGCGAACGTTGATGTCATCGAATGGGGCTGCGGCATTATTGAACGCGAGGTAGCTGACGGCCATGCGAGGCTGGGGAACATAGTCATCGCTAAGGGGAGAGCTGCCACCCTGGACGGCACCGATCTCGATGGCGGGCACGGCGCCGATGTGGATCTCGTTGTTTTCGTAGGCGGTCAGCAACGAGCCGGTGGCGAGGTCGAAGATGACACGTTCGAGGATGGGCCGACCCAAGTGGTAGTTGTCGTTGCGGACGAGAACGATTCGCTCGGCCGGGGTGAATTCGACGAGCCGGAATGGCCCGGTACCGTTGGGCGTCCGCGTCCAACCGCGGGGGTTGCTCTCGATCTGATCTTTGTCGACCACCGAGGCGACGGGATAGGTAAGTTCGGCGAGGAACCAGTCGCGGGGCTCCTCGATGGTGATCTGGAGCGTTCGTTCGTCGACTACCTGGACACCCTCGACCTCGGTGGCCTGGTTGTTGTAGCGCTCGTCGAATCCAACGATGGCGCTGAGATAGAGCGTCGCCGTGGGTGAGGCGTTGGCCGGGTCGGCGGCCCGCTCGAAGCTGTACTTGAAGTCGTCGGCGGTGACACGGCGGCCATTATGGAAGAGCACGTCGTCGCGCAGTGTGAAGGTGTAGACGGTGCCGTCGCCGGAAACGGTCCAGTCTTCGGCAATGTCGGGTACAACCTGGAGGTCGAGGTCGAGTGTGACGAGGCCACCAAAGATCTCGACGATGTACTCGGCGGTACCCTCGTCACGAACCTGGATCGGGTCGAGGATCGAGGCAGGATCGGCGCCGAAGGTGACGAGGAACTGGCCCTGGCAGAACCCTTCAAGGGTGGCATCGCCGTCATCGTCGCCGCCGTCCTGCTCGCTGTTGGGGTTCGAGGGCAGGCTACTGTCGTCATCGTCGCCACCACCACTAACCACGAGGAAGATGAGCATGGCGCCCACCGCCAGCACGAGGACGGCGACGAAGCCCATGAGGATGGGGATGGTTCGGTTAGACATGGAGGCCTGCCGGGGGTGATGTTCTGGTCAGAGTACGGTGACCGGGCGGTTTAGGGTTGCTGCGGCAGGAGCCCAGGAAAGATGCCGGAAAGACCTGGCGTTGGCAGTCGGCCCTGGTGGCCACCGCTAAGCCTCCACACCGGGGATAACCTGGAGACCGAGCTCGGCGAGCTGTTGCGGTGGAACCGGTGAGGGTGCGCCCATCATGGGGTCGGTGCCAGCCGAGGTTTTCGGGAAGGCAACGACATCGCGGATGTTGTCGGTGCCGACCAGTTCCATGATCAGCCGTTCGATGCCCATGCCCACGCCGCCCATGGGTGGCGCGCCATACTGCAGGGCGTCGAGGATCACGCCGAACCGGTCCTGCATGTCCTCCCTGCTGTAGTTCATAAGCCCCAGGACGCGTTCCTGCAGGTCGCGGCGGTTGATCCTGATGGAGCCACCTCCAACCTCGGCGCCGTTCAGCGTCAGGTCGTACTGGCGGGACATGACCTTGCCGGGGTCGGTATCGAGAAGCGGTTCGTGGCCGGGCCGGACGCCGCTGAATGGATTGTGCTCGGCATCCCAGCGGTCCTCTTCGGGCGACCACTTCAGCAAGGGGAAGTCGGTGACCCAGGCGAACGAGAGCGAGTCCTTATCCTTCAGGGACAACCTGTCACCGAGAGATTCCCGCACCCGGTGCAGTGATGCCGCCACGGTCGCCGGCTGGTCGGCGACGAAGAAGAGCATGTCGCCATCGGCGGCAGCAGTGGCAGTTCGGGCATTGGTCAGCTCGTCCTCGCTGAGGAACTTGGCGATAGGCGACCGCACTTCGCCACCAGGGAGTAACCCGACCCAGGCAAGGCCCCTGGCGCCACCTTCGCGAGCGATTTCGGTAAGTTCGTCGATGTCGCGCCGGGTCATTTCGGCCTGGCCAGGCACGAGGATCGCCTTGATCTCTCCGCTAGCCTTGAGGGCGCCGGCAAACACCTGGAACTCGGATGCGGCGAAGACCTCGGAGAGATCGACCAGTTCGAGTCCGAAACGGAGGTCAGGCCGGTCGATGCCGTAACGAGACATGGCCTCCGCATGCGTTATGCGGGGGAACGGAGTGGTGGCGAGACGGCCTTCGCCGAACGCGGTGGCGAGACCGGTGTAGAGCTCTTCGACAAGGGCCATCACGTCCTCTTCTTCGACGAAGCTCATCTCAAGGTCGAGCTGGGTATGTTCTGCCACCCGGTTGGCCCGCAGATCCTCGTCGCGATAGCAGCGGGCCAGCTGGAAGTACTTTTCGAAGCCGGCCACCATGAGGAGTTCTTTCAGGATCTGTGGTGACTGCGGCAGCGCGTACACCTCTCCGGGGCGCTGGCGGGAAGGAACGAGGAAGTCTCGAGCACCCTCCGGCGTCGACTTGATGAGCGTTGGGGTCTCGATCTCGGCAAAGCCGCGGTCGGAGAGGAAGTTGCGGATGTAGCGCACCACTTCGTGCCGGAGACGTATGACCCGCGAGACTTCGGGCCGGCGCAAGTCCAGGTAGCGGTACTGCAGGCGCTGCTGCTCGCTGACCTCGGACGGTTCGTTGATGAAGAACGGTGGCGTCGCGGACTCGTTGAGAACCTCGCAGGCCGTGGGGATGACTTCGACATCACCCGTGGCCATGTTCGGATTCCGCGTTTCCACGGATCGCTCCTGGACGACACCTTCCACGGCGAGGACCCACTCCGAGCGCGAACGATGGGCCACAGCGTGGCTCTCTGCGTCGTCGGGATTGAAAACGACCTGGACGATCCCGTGTGAATCGCGGAGATCGATGAAGATGAGGCCCCCGTGGTCACGGCGGCGGTGGACCCAGCCAGCCACCTTCACCGTATCGCCAGCGTGTTCGGCGCGAAGGTCGCCGCAGTAGGTGTCTTTGAGCATGGGGGGAGCGTATCGCCTCAGGAGGGGAGGGAGAAGAGAGGAGGGGCTACGGCATGACCATGGCGGCGAGATTGGGCTGCACCTGGGCCACGCGCCGGCTTGCCTCATTGAAGGCACTCAACCCACGGATGAGTGCGTCGAGGTCCGCGTCGGTCATCTCGCTCATGATCCGGCGGCTGAACAGATCACCGCCCCTGGCCGTCCGGGAACAGACAGCCATTCCTTCCGCGGTGAGCCTGTTGCGGACCAGCCGGCGGTCTGACTCATCCGTTTCGCGAACCACCAGTTTCAGGCGAACAAGACGGTCGACGATCCCGGAGATGGTCGGAGGCGTGACGCTAAGCCTGCTCGCGAGCTCGCCAGCAGTTACGCCGGATTCCCCGCGGATCAGGAAGAGGACCCGCAGCTGGGCGGTTGTTAGGCCCAGTTCGGCCCACGCCCGAAATCGCAGTGGGTCGTACATGTTCAAGGCCTGGGAGAAATCGGCGATGGCCGCGTCGATCCGGGAACGCGGTGGGTCTGACCGAACAGGATTCGCTTCCATGTGTGCCATTTGCCTCAGACTAACCGATCACGCACGCAAGGAGGAGGGGCGGGAGAACTCGACGCGGTTGCGTGCGACACTTGCACCGTGGGAATCGACCTGAACCCGGGAACGGCGGCGCTGGGCAATCCACAGCTCATTTCCATCATCATCGACGAGATGGATGGTGGAGCGATCAGCTTCGAGCGATTCATGGAACTGGCGCTCTACCACCCAGAGCATGGCTACTACCGGACGGGAAAGCGTGTAGGACGGGACGGAGATTTCCTGACGAGCCCCCACGTCCACGCGCTCTTTGGCTGGTGTGTTGCCGGCTGGTGCCATTGGCTCTGGACGGCACTGGGCCGGCCGGAGGCGTTCACGATCTTCGAACCAGGGGCAGGCGATGGGTTGCTGGCCGGGCAGATACTGGACTGGGCGGCGGGCAGGAACGACGGATTCGCGAATGCGGTGCAGTACGTGGCGATCGAACCAAATAGCCCGGGAAACGACCATCGCATTTCCTGGACGCTCGAACCCGTGCCCGTGGAGTCGGGAGTCGTGATCAGCAATGAGCTGTTCGATGCCCTGCCTGTTCGGCTGTTTGAGGGCAGCGGCAGGGGCCCGGTCGAAGTGATGGTTCGCTGGGATGGTGAGCGCTTTGTTGAGGTGTCAGGGGCTGTTGCCAGTATCGAAGGAGCACCTCAACTGGGGCGGTTCGAAGTGAACGCACGGGCGTATCCGACCATGGAAGCGATGTGCGGGTTGGTCGAGCGGGGGGCCGTGCTCACATTCGATTATGGATATGCCCGGGAAGAACTCTGGGCTGAATGGCGGCACCAGGGCACGCTCCTGGCCTTCTACAAGCACACGGCACACGAAGATCCATACGTACACGTGGGCGAACAGGACCTCACCGCCCATGTCGACCTGACCGAGCTTGAGGCAGCGATGGCGGCAAGCGGGATGGAAGCGTGGGACCCGGTGAGCCAGGCGGAGTTTCTCTATGCGCTGGGGGCCCGGGAACTCGTTGAAGCGGTGCGGGCCGACGCCTCGGAATACTTCCGGCGGAGGAGGGCCCTGGAGGAACTGGCCGATATTGCGGGGCTCGGGCGCATCCGGGTGCTGGCGGGCACCAAAGGCGTGGAACTCGACGGACCACCGCCGGGATTCGAGCCACTGCCGTGACTGCAAGCCCCGAGTTTCCCATCCGGAAAACCGTCATCGAACCCGGTGCCGAGGCGCCACAGTTCGTGCTTCCGGCAGTCGCGACCGATGGCAGCCGATTCGACTTCGACCTCGCGGCCGAGGCAGCAGCGGTGAAGCGCCTGATCCTCGTCTTCTACCAGGATGACGGCATGCCGGTCTGCACCAGCGAACTGAAGGCGTTCGCACAGGAGCACGAGACGCTGACAGGGGTGGGAATGGCTGTGGCTGCCATCAACACCAACGGACTGGGTTCGCATGAGAAGTTCCAGGAGCGTGACGCCTTTCCATTTCCGCTCATCAGTGATTTCTATGGCGAAGCGATAAAGCAATACGGGTTCTGGGATGCTGATGAGCGAAAGAGCCGGCGAGGGGTGGTGGTGGTCGACGGCAGCCGGCGGGTGGAATACGTGGTTCCCCATTTCAATCCCGGGAACATCGCGGCGTTTGAGGACATCTTCAGAGCGCTCGGGCTGGTGTGAACGCCCGGAGAGGAAGCTAAGCTGAACGTATGGCCGCCTATTCCGAGATCGTCATCGACCACTTCCAGAATCCGCGCAACGCCGGGGAAATGGAGAGCCCGGACGGCGAGGCAACCACTTCGAACCCGGTGTGTGGCGACCGGATGCGCGTGATGATCCGGGTAGAAGACGGGGTTATCAGCGAGATGCGGTGGAAGACGCGGGGCTGCCCGCCGGCCATCGCCACGAGTTCGTATGCAAGTGAGATGGTGCGGGGAATGACGCTGGAAGAGGCGGAAGCACTGACGCGCGAGGCGATTGCCGAGGGGGTCGGTGGGCTGCCCGCGGACAAGGTTCATTGCAGTGTGCTGGCGGCAGACGCCATACGCGGTGCGGTCGCGGATTATCGCGAGAATTTGGCAGCCGGGTAGCGTCCGGGACGCAGGGTGTGACCTAAAGGCAGGAGTGCGTATTATCCGGCGCTGAGGCGCGCTTCCGAAGTGCGCGAAACTGAGAGTTCGCACGGAGTTTTGATGCTGGAGCTGGCCCCGTTCTTGATCAGCGCCCTCGCATTCGGCGTGATCGCCCTGGTCGCGTTTATTGCATCGACAGTGATCTTCACCATTCCCGTCTTCGCTACGCGAGGGACGACCCAGCTAGCCTGGTTGGGAGCGGTGGGATTTGTGCTCACGGTGGAGGCCATCGGCCTCGTCGTCCTGACGATCCTGGTCGGACGTGGCGACTTCCTGAACTGAAAACGTACTAAAGCAGGCGCCTGATCGGCTTGCGGCCGGGCCGTGGGTCGTAGTTCGACTTGAACATCTCGAGCTTGTCGCGCTCGATGAGATACTTCCCGGCGAATTGGGTTGCGGGGATCTTCTTCTGCTTAATGAGCCGGCGCAGGCTCTGTGGGTGGATGGCGAGTTCTCGTGCCGCCTCCACCAGGTCCAGGTAGTCGTCGAACGGTGTCACAGCAGCCATGCTCCCAACGCCTCAGCCCCGCATGCAGTATTGATAAACTGCGTAGGCAGAAACGGACTTTAGCAAAATCTTAACTTTATTGTCCAGCCGTTCCGTCAACCTGGGCGGGCCGGCAGACGAAGATCCGGCGTTTCCCGGCGATCGTGGTGCAGACGAGTGTGACCGCAATATCACCCCGGGGACGAAGCAGACGGCGTAGTTCGTCAGGCTCGATGGGGAACCCACGACGCCTGATCTCATCAGGCTTCCAACCCTGCTGGTGGAGAAGGGCGCGCACGCGCGACACGGAGAAGGGGAGGTCTTCCAGTACCTCCAGCGTGGTGCCGAACGACGTGGGAACGAGTGCATCGAGTGCGATGTAGGCGATTTTCTCGTCCATCAGGCCGCCGCCGACACGAGCGGCCAACTGGCGAACGAGCCCGGCCCGGGTAACGCATCCAGCCGGGTCGAGGAGATACCGGCCGGCCGGGCGCGATGTGGGCACTGCGTCCGGTTCGCGCGAGGTCATTTCGGCGCCGGAAGGAAGCATGACCGCCCGCCTCAGGCCCGCCTGTGCATCTTCGCCGAACCAGAGTGTGGCTTCCCGAAGCGACCGGCCGAGCTGGACAAACTCGACCTCGGCCTCCGGTGGAAGTGCTGACTCGGGGATACCAGGAGCGGTTTTCACAGCAGCGATGGTGGCTTCCTTCGCCAATCGCAAGCAGGAATCCCAGTCGGGCGAGAACGAAGCCGGATCGAAGTGGCGTTGGAATTCGCCACGGCGAGAAGGGTCGATGAAGAGGGCACGGCCGCCCGGCCTCACCGGCAACGATTCGGCATCCCCGAGGGCAATGTGTGCACGCCCGGCAAGATTGGCGCTGGCGAGGAGGGCAGTGGCGTGGTCCCGTTCAAGCCCCAGGGCAACTGTGCCCACGGAAGCCAGTACCTGCAGGTCGCCACCGAGTCCGCAAGTGGCATCGACAATCGCAGTTCCGGGAGCTGCCAGCCTGGCGGCCCGCCGAGCGGCCACGAGGGGATGGGTCATCATCTGGAGGCCAGCATCGGTGTAGAGGAATGGCTGGACGAGGTCGCCATGGCGGTGACGCGCTCGCTCCTGGAGGGTCAGTTGCTCACCGAGTGCGGCGGCTTCTGCGGGAGGGAATTGCTTACGGAGATAGCCGGACTGCGCCACGAGGCCGGCGGGGACCACCTCTTCCTGCAGGGCCGCAAGTGCCGCCACGCCTGCGCTGGAGACGAGATAGCGGGCCCTCTCGAGATCCATAGCGTCGAGTGTAGATGAGCCCTCGCCTCGGCTATCGTTGAGGCATGGCCGGAACCATTTGCATCGACTTCGACGACACGGTTGTTGAGGCGGACATCGCTGCCCAGTTACTGGAGCAGTTCGCTCATAGCTCCTGGCGGGAACTCCGTGAACGCTTCGCCCGGAAGGAGCTGACCCTGGAGCAATACAGTGCGGCAGCGCTCGACCTGGTCGATGCATCGCAAGACGAGCTTGTGGACTTTGCGATGGATGTTGCAAAGCCACGACCGGGGTTGATGGCGCTGACGGACTGGGCGCAGTGGAACGGCTGGAACGTTGCGGTGGTGAGCAGCGGCTGGGACCTCTACATCAACCCGATCCTCGACTCCCTGGAAGCCGACCGGATCCCACGTCATTGCGGCCGGGCCCGGTTTAGCTACCGATGGCGGCTCCAATACCTGAGCCCCCGGGGCATCGAGGTGACGGAGGGCTTCAAGCTCTCCTATGCCAGTGCCTTCCGCGAAGCCGGCGACACGCTGATCTGGATTGGCGACGGCAGAAGTGATATCCCCTCGGCGGCGTTGAGCGATGCTGTTTTCGCCCGCAGTGTGTTGCTGGAAGATCTGGCCGGCACCCGTGAACGAGTGTTTCCCTTCGAGACATTTCACGACGTGGTGGATGTCCTGGAGCGGGAGAGCCAGCGCTGGGCGATCCCGGGAAGCGCCGGTCAGGCGAGAGAATCGTAGACGGCGTCGATCAGGGCGATGTTACGCGGATCGCGCCAGGATCGCCCGCCCCGATTGCAGACGTAGCTGAAGCCAAGGCGAATGGTAGGGTCGGCGAAACCGAGCAGACCGCCGTTGCCAAAATGGCCAAATGAACGCGGATTGGGCCCGAAGGGACGGACACCGGGGATGGTGAGCTGGAAACCAAGACCGAACCGATTTGGCCGGCCGAGAACCACATCTTCGCCGTCGGCTTCGATGGTGTTCGCGCGGTCGATTGTCTCGGGGCTGAGGAGTTTCCCGCCATCGCGAGCAAGTTCGCCAAAGATGCGGGCGATCGACCTGGCGTTGCTGTGGGGAGAGGTGGATGGATATTCAGCGGCGCGCCAGAGCCGAGAATTCACGTCCGCGCCAGCGGCGCCCGGAGGATTGCGGTAGGCAAGCAGCCGGGCAAGCGGAATACCTTGGAGCGTCGCGGGATCGGCCTCCAGCCAGGGCCGATCGGTGGCTTCATCGTCCGGGCGCTGGTACTGGATCCACGTCGCTACACGGTGGTCTAACTCAGGGCCGAAGCCGTTGTAGAAGGCAGCGTGGCACGGTTCAGCGATATCGCCGGTAACCACGTCGCGCAGGCGACGGCCATCGACGCGGCGGACGATCTCGCCAACGAGAAAGCCGTAGGTATTTGTGTGATAGCCGAAGACTGTCCCCGGTTCCCACCAGGGCTCCTGTTTGGCCAGCGCCTGGCACATGCCATCCCAGTTCGTTAGCTGATAGGCGGGTGGCAGCGGCTGGCGAATGGCACAGAGGCCGGCGCGGTGGGCCATGAGATATTTCACGGGGAGGTCGGCCTTACCGCCCCGGGCAAACTCCGGCCAGTAGGTTGAGACGGGAGCTTCGAGACTGACCTTGCCAGCGTCGACGAGCCTCAGGAGCGCAACGGCGGCTATGGCTTTGCCGACCGACCAGACGTTGACGATGGAATCTGCCTGCCACTCGGACCGGTGCTCGCGCTCGTGCCAGCCGCCCCAGAGGTCGACCACAGTTTCGCCGTCCACCACGACGGAAACAGCCGCGCCGACCTCATCATGTTCGGCAAAGTTGTTCTCGAAAGCCTTGCGGACGGCGCTGAAACGCGGGCTGCATGACCCGGAGAGCGGGGCTGAGGCGCTCATCTCAATGCTGGACCGCCATGCCACCATCGATGTTTATCGACTGGCCGGTGATCCAGGAGCCCTGGTCGCTGCAAAGGAAGGCTGTCGCCCAGGCGATCTCTTCACCGCGGCCATCGCGTCGCAGGGGGATGCGGGTTGCCAGCATTTGCTGATAGGCCTCTGTGCCGGCGATGTCGTCGATGCGGTAGGTCTCGACGAGGCCGGGGCAGATGGCGTTGACCCGGACTCCATACTGGCCGACCTCCTGGGCCATCGACGCGGTGAGCGCCTGAATCGCTGACTTACTGGCGGCGTAGGCCGAAGTATTGGGCGGCAGGATTTTTCCGGCTATCGAGGAAATATTGATGATGACGCCGCCGTTCCCGGACTCGACGAGCTGCTTGCCGAAGAACTTCGACATGAGGAAGGTGCCGCGCAGGTTCACGCGGATGACGGTGTCCCAGGCATCGATCGGCATGTCGAGAACGGGCACGCGGTCGCGACCGCGTGCGGCACCGGCGTTGTTGACCACGAAATCGACGCGGCCGAACTCCGCCATGGTGCGACCCACGAGTGCCTGGACGGCAGCTTCGTCGCCCACGTCGCTGGTGATAGCGAGTGCGCGCCGGCCGAGCGCACGGACCTCAGCGGCAACGGACTCGATATCACGCCAGCCCGCGGCCTTCTCATCGTCGGGGTAGCGATCAGGGCTCCGGCCGGTGCCGGTGAGGACGATGTCACAGCCAGCGCGGGCAAGTTCGACGGCGATGGGGCGCCCGATGCTGCGCATCCGGCCAGCGCCGGTGACCACCGCCACCTTCCCGTCGAGTCCGGTGAGTTCGAGACCGGGCATGAGTCCCTCCTAATCCACGATCGCGGAGTTGACCAGCGTCTGCAGTTCACGCCGGAACGGATACTGGCTCGATGGCAGGAGTTGGGTCATGAACACGACAACCACTTCCTCGACAGGATCGACCCAGAAGGCGGTGCTCGCCGCACCACCCCAGGCGAATTGCCCTTCGGAGCCGGAGATTTGAGCACGAGCAAGGTCATTGATTACCGAGACGCCGAGGCCGAACCCGACGCCGGAATACCCGACCTCGCTGAACTGGCCGGGGGGTGCGACGGCGGTCAGATCGACGGCACCCGGCAGGTGGTTTCGGGTCATCAGTTCCACGGTCTTGCGGCTGAGGATTCGTTCACCATCGAGAGTGCCCCTGTTGCAAAGCATCTGGGCAAAGCGGAAGTAGTCTGTCGCGGTTGAGGTAAGCCCGCCACCGCCGGAGAGCATGGTCGGCGGCTTCCGGTAGTAGCTGGTCTCCGGGTCGTCCTGGAGGTCTCTGCCGCCATCAGGCGAAGGTGCGTAGCAGGCGGCGAAGCGATCGAGCCGCTCATCCGGGACGTAGAACGAGGTTTCTTTCATCCCAAGCGGTTCGAGCACGGACTCGCGGAGGTAGTCGTCGAAGCGCTTGCCCGAGAGCACTTCGACCAGGTACCCGCACATATCCGTCGAGATCGAGTAGTTCCAGCGCGTGCCGGGTGAGAAGAGGAGCGGGAGATCGGCGAGCTTCCTGGCCGACTGAGCGAGGGTATCGCTGGAAAGGCCGACCTCCGCATCGTTCACCACCGAAAGCTCCCTGTAGGCGGCATCGATGGAGTTGTTGTGCATGAAGCCGTAGGTGAACCCGGATTGATGGCTGAGGAGGTCGCGCACAGACATTGGCCGCTCGGGCCGCTTTGTAAGGAAGTTGGGATAAGCGCCGCTTACCCATACACCGAGGTTTTCCCATTCAGGAATGAACTTGTGCACGGGGTCGTCGAGCTGGAACTTGCCCTGTTCGTAGAGCGTCAAGAGAGCGACCGAGGTGATCGGTTTGGACATGGAGTAAATGCGATAGACGGTGTCCTCACGGGTGGGTTTGTTGCGCTCAGCATCCATCTGGCCGAGGGGTGAGAAATGGGCGATCTCACCGTGACGCGCAACGAGGGTCAGAGCCCCGGAGATCTTGCCCGTCTCGATGTACCTGTCCGCAAAGTGGCGGTCGATTTGGGCGAGCCTGGATGTGGACATCCCGGCGATGGTTCGATCGGTAATCGCTGTCATTGCTTCACCTCGCCGCTCTATTGCGTTGGTTTGAGTTGGGCGAGTACTTCTTCGGTGTGTTCGCCGGGGAGCGGTGGCCGGCGACTGATGGCCCAGGGCGAGCCATGGAATAGGTATGGGGCACCGGGATAGGTGAACGAGCGGCCGAGCTCGGGGTGTTCGACCTCGGTGGGGAAGCCCCGGTCGACAAATTGAGGATCGGCGATGGCTTCCTCGGGGGAATAGATGATGCCCACCTGGAAGCCACGACCCTGGGCACCCGTGAAGAACTCGTACGCTGTCAATCGGGAGGCGATGAAGGCCATGGCCTCGCGGCCGGCGCCGAAGATCGCCTGCAACTCCTCGTCCTCCTGCAGCATCGAAAGGTCGATGCGCTCCCGCCGGGCGCCTTCGAGCAGCAGCGGAGCGGCGTGGAAGCCTTCAAGCAACCCTTCCGCCTCAAGCCATTCGTGACAGCGGACGAAGTCGTCCGGGCGGCGCGGTGGCACGCCGGTGTTCACCCAGCGCCCATCGGCACATTCGAGCTGGGAGGTCATGGTCTGGCGGGTCCCGGCGTGGCGGCCGGTCTGGCGCTGGACGGTTTCCTGGGCGACGAGCCAGGTGTAGCTGCCGGCTTCGGTCGTGACATTTGCGGCAGCGTGCATGTTCACGTCGACGTGCTGTCCCTGGCCGGTGCGGTCGCGGTGAAGGAGCGCCACGAGCCCTGCCATCACGGCGAAGTGAGAACCGGTGTGCATGGCCTGCCCACCGCCACCACGGACCGGCGGCAGGGTGTGGTCGTCGTAGCCGTTGTTCCAGGCCGGGCCGCCGCCACCGAAAATGGTCAGATCCGTGGCCGGCTCATGGGCGCGTGGGGCATCCCGGCCGAACGGCGTGATCGACAGGTAGATAAGCCGGGGATTCGTAGCCCTGAGGTCAGGGTAGTCGAGTCCAAGCCGGGCCATTTCGCCCGGGGGCCGGTCCTCGAGCACGAAATCAGCGCCGGCGGCGAGTGCCTTGAAGGCGTCTCTTCCTTCGTTAGTTTCGAGGTCGATGGTCACGCTGCGCTTGCTGGTGTTGTAGTACCAGAAGTAGAGGCTGCGACCTTCGCCCGGCTGGTCATCGAGGAATGGGGGGTAGGTCCGGGTCACGTCGCCGCCGGGCGGTTCGAGCTTCACGACGTCACAGCCGGCATCAGCGAACAGTTTCCCTGCCCAGGAGCCATTCTCGCTGCAGAGTTCGATAAGGCGGAGACCCTGGAGAGGGCCGTTCAAATCACACCTTCAGCACGGAGACCGGCGATTTCGCGTGAAGACATGCCAAGCACCTCGCCATAGACCTGTTCATTGTGTTCGCCAAGACAGGGGCCACCGCGCTCAAGGTGCCAGTCCGTCTCGGAAAGGTGGACGGGCAGGCCATCGACGCGTACCTCACCCATCAACGTGTGCTGCACCGTGGGCCAGAGCCCCCAACCCTCTGTGTTGGGATCCTTGTCGATGCGTTCTTCCGGTCTCTGGACGGCGGTGGCCGGTATCCCCAGCGCCCGGATCGATTCGGCGAGCGTGAAGCGGTCGCGGGCTGAGGTGAATGCGGTCATATTGGCATCGAGTTCGTCCTGCCATTCGAGACGGCCCGAGATGCGGTCGAAGCGAGGGTCAGAGGCCCATCGCTCGCCGATGAACTGTCGCAGGGTGGCCCACTCCCCATCATTCCGGCAGGCGACCGCAACCCAGTTGTCCTCGCCCGCAGCGGCGTAAATGTTGTGGGGGGCCATCGGTGGGAACTGGCTGCGGTTGGCGTCGGGCATGCCGGGGCGTCGCAGGGGACGGCCGTTCACGGTGGCGTCGAGGAGGGCGGGGCCATTCAGCGTGCAGGCGGCCTCGGTGCAGGCGAGGTCGACCCACTGGCCCTCACCGGTAACGTTGCGATGGTGGAGGGCCATCATGATCGCCATGGCCATGAAGTAGGCGCCCGTGTGGTCCATGTAGCTGTAGCCCCAGCCGGCAGGAGGCTGGTCGGGGATGCCGGACGAGAAGGTCAGCCCGGAGACGGCCTGGACAATCGGCCCCCAGGTCTTGAAGTCGCGATAGGGCCCGCTATGTCCAAAGCCACAATTGGAGACGTAGATGATGTCCGGGCGGATGGCCTTCAGTCCTTCGTAGTTGAAGCCCCAGCGTTCGAGCACGCCAGCTGCGAAGTTCTCGGTTACAGCATCGGAAATGCGGACCAGGTCCCGAAGGATCTCCTTGCCGCGATCGGTGCGGAGGTTGAGGGTTATGCCGAGCTTTTCGACATTGTGGTTGTTGTAGGCGCCCCCATATTCGAGACCGCGCTGGCCGGGCTTGTAGGGCGGATTGCCACGGAGGATGTCCCAGCGGCCCTCGGTTACCGGATCTTCGATGCGGATGATCTGGGCTCCGAACGCGGCCAGGAACCGGGTGGCGCCGGCACCGGCAAGCTGCCCGGTGAAGTCACAGATCCGCAAATGGGAGAGGGCCCCTTCAGACATCAAACGCCTCCACGAATTGCGGTGAGCATACGCAAACCCGGGCCGGATTCAAGTCGTTAGGGGCAGGCTAACGGGCACCGGGCAAAGCTGGTATACATTGACCCCCGTATCTCACCGGGGGAGAGGCAATTGGGTTCAGAGCGCACGATCAAGGGCAAGGTGGCGATCGCGGGCATAGGCGAAACGCGCTACTACAAACGCGGGGCGGCAGAAGACGCCGAGTTCAAGATGGGCCTGGAAGCGATCATCAAAGCTGCCGATGATGCCGGTCTACCGGTAAAGCAGATCGATGGTTTTGCAAGCTATAGCAACGACCGCAACGACCCGCCGCGGATCCAGGCAGCGCTGGGGTTGCCGGACCTGAAGTTCAGCAACATGTTTTGGGGCGGTGGAGGTGGCGGCGGCTCCGGGGCCATCGCCAACGCCTGTGCCGCGATTGTTGCGGGCTATGCGGATTATGTCGTGGTGTATCGGTCGCTCGCCCAGGGCCAGTTCGGCCGCTTCGGACAGGGACAGGCACGGGGTGCGGTGCCCGGGACTGCCGCATTCACCGCGCCCTACGGCCTGATGTCGCCAGCCCAGACCTTTGCGATGCGCGTGCGCCGGTTCATGCACGACCACGGTGTGAAGCAGGAGGCGCTGCGGTCGCTCTCGCTGGCCAGTTACTACCACGCCCAGCGTAACCCGCGCGCGGTGATGCATGGCCGCCCGCTGAGCGAGGAGGATTACGACAACTCCCGCTGGATTGTCGAGCCGTTCCACCTGTTCGACTGCTGCATGGAGAACGATGGCGCCGCGGCGATAGTGCTGACCACG
>JAGQGZ010000390.1 GCA_020432105.1 Dehalococcoidia bacterium
CCTCGTCGTCTCGCCGCTGATCGCCCTCATGGACAACCAGGTGGCCCAGCTCCGGCTGCTCGGCATCGAGGCCGCGGCGGTGCACAGCGGCACCGACCGTGGCGAGCGCGGCCGCATCTGGCAGTCGATCAAGGACGGCGTGCTCAAGCTGCTCTACCTCTCGCCGGAGCTGCTCGGCAGCGAGCGGCTGCAGGCGGCCCTCGACCGGCTGAAGCTCAGCCAGATCATCGTCGACGAGGTGCACTGCCTGAGCCAGTGGGGCCACGACTTCCGCCCCGACTACCGCAATCTCGGCCAGCTCCCGGCGCGCTACCCGGACGCCTGCATCGCCGGCTTCACGGCGACGGCGGACGTGGCGACGCGCGCCGACATCGAGAGCCAGCTCTTCCAGCACCGCCCGGGGCGCGTCTTCGTCCAGGGCTTCGACCGGCCGAACATCAGCCTCAAGGTGCTGGCGAAGGAGCGCGCCGAGCGCCAGCTCGTCGAGCTGATCGAGCCCTTTCGCGGGCGCCAGGGCATCGTCTA
>JAGQGZ010000391.1 GCA_020432105.1 Dehalococcoidia bacterium
TCCGCCAGCTCCTCCGGACGCCAGGCGAAGAAGGCCCCCTCGCCGTCTGGGGTGTCGGCATCCTGTGCCGCCTGGAAGCCGCCATCGGGCAGCTGCAGCTCGCGCAGCGCGTAGCCGCTGGTCGCCAGCGCGATCCGGCGGTTGCGATCGGGTCCCCAGGCCAGCGCCGGCAGCGCCTCGAGGCCGAGCGCTCCCGGGTCTCGCACGTCCGCGCCGGCCGAATCCGCTCGCGGCGCGCGATCGCGGATCCAGAGCCCGTCCCGACGGGCGGCATCGGCGTACAGACGGGCCAGCTGGGCATTGTCGTAGAGCATCTTCTCGAAGTGCGGCACGCTCCACGTTGCGTCGACCGCATAGCGATGGAAGCCGCCGCCCAGGTGATCCCAGATCCCGCCGCGCGCCATGGCATCGAGCGCGGCTTGAGTCGCCCGGCTCGCCTCCGGGTCCTCCGCGCGCGCCGACAGGTCGAGCAGGAATCCGAGCGCCGCCGGCTGTGGAAACTTGGGCGCCCGGCCGAAGCCCCCG
>JAGQGZ010000392.1 GCA_020432105.1 Dehalococcoidia bacterium
CGGCGCGCGCAGCGACAACGGCGTGCTCAGGCTCACCATCGCCAAGCAACAGAAAGCGGTGCCGCGTCGGATCGAAGTCGAAGTGCACTGACGCACGCTTGCGCCGACTCACGGAGCGGCCGGCGGGCACGGATGAAAGTGCCCGCTGGCTGGCCGGTCAGTCGATGGCCGCGTAGACGATATTCCTGAGCTGACCGCGGAAGTTGAAGGTGTCCGAGGGCATCAGTTGCGTCATGAAGATGACGATCAGGTCTTCGTCGGGATCCACCCAGAAGATGGTCGAGGCCGCACCGCCCCAGTAGTAGTCGCGATTGCCGGGTGACGCCGTGGCCACGCTGCCGAGCGAAGTGGCGAAGCCCAGACCGAAACCCACGCCTTCATAGGCGGTTTCCGAAAACGCGCCCATCGCCAGACTGGCCAGGTCGCGCCCGCCGGGCAGGTGGTTGCGATGCATCAACGCGAGTGTGCGGGAGCCGATGATGCGTTCACCAGACAGCGTGCCACCGCAGCGCAGCATCTCGCAG
>JAGQGZ010000393.1 GCA_020432105.1 Dehalococcoidia bacterium
TGGCGACATCGTCGCCGTCGCCGGCGTGAACGACATCATGATCGGCGAGACCATCGTCGACCCGGACGATCCGCGTCCGCTGCCGCTCATCCACGTTGACGACCCGGCCATCTCCATGACCTTCGGCATCAACGATTCCCCGCTTGCCGGCACCGAAGGCAAGGACCACAAGCTCACCGCCCGCATGATCAAGGACCGCCTCGATCGCGAGCTCATCGGCAACGTGTCCATCAAGGTGCTGCCGACTGACCGTCCGGACGCTTGGGAAGTGCAGGGCCGTGGCGAACTCGCACTGGCCGTGCTTGCCGAGCAGATGCGCCGTGAAGGCTTCGAACTGACCGTCGGCCGTCCGCAGGTGGTCACCAAGACCATCGACGGCGTGGTCAACGAGCCGATGGAAAACACCACCATCGACGTGCCGGAAGAGTACATGGGTACCGTCACCCAGCTCATGGCCGACCGTAAGGGCCGTATGGATGGCATGACCAACCACGGCTCCGGCTGGGTCCGTCTGCAGTTCA
>JAGQGZ010000394.1 GCA_020432105.1 Dehalococcoidia bacterium
CGCCCATTGGTACTTCGCGCCGAGCACGGCGACCGGAATCTCCGTCGAATAAGCGTAGGCCGGAATGCCGTGCTCGTAAAGGTACTGCGCCGCCTCCTCGACCTCGACATCGCCCGCGAGCGACGCCACCATCGGCTTCTCGATGCCCTTGGCGAGCATCTCCTCGCGCGCCTCGACCATGATCTTCGCGAACACCATGGGCGGCGTGACGATCGTGTGCCAGTAGCCGAGGATCAGCGCGTGGATGCGCGGGTCCGACAGGCCCAGCAGCACGGTGTTCTTGTAGGTCTGCGGTGGCTCGCCGCCGGTGATGTCGACCGGGTTGCCGGCGGCGCCAAACGGCGGAATGAACTTGCGGAGCGCGGCGTCGAGATCGGCCGGCATCGGCATCAGCTTCAGGCCCTGATCGACGCAGGCGTCCGAGAGCAGCACGCCCGAGCCGCCGGCGCCGGTGATGATGACGATGTTCTCGCCCTTGGGTGTCGGCAGGATCGGCACGCCGCGCGCAAAGTCGAG
>JAGQGZ010000395.1 GCA_020432105.1 Dehalococcoidia bacterium
CGCGGGCGATGATCAAGAGCTGCTGCTGGCCGCCCGATAGGAGATCGGGCCAGGCGTCGAACATCTCGGCCAGGCCCACGCGCGCCAGCAGCTGGCGCGCGCGCTCCTCGCCGGCCCTGGACGCCGTCTTCTTGACCAGCGACGGCGCCAGCATCACGTTCCGGCCCACCGACAGGTGCGGGAACAGGTTGAACTGCTGGAAGATCATGCCCACGTGCTGGCGCAGCTCGCGCATGGCGGCCGCGTCGTCGTGCTTCAGCGGCTGGCCCAGCACCGTCAGCTCGCCGTGCTGGAAGACCTCCAGCCCGTTGATGCAGCGCAGCAGCGTGCTCTTGCCGGAGCCGCTCTTGCCGATCAGGGCCACCACCTCGCCCGGCCGCACGTCCAGGTCGATGCCCTTGAGCACCTCGTGCGTGCCATACGACTTGCGCAGCCCCTTCATGCGCACGGCGGGTGGGGCCGAGGGGTCCTTGGGCAGCGCGTGGGCGGCGGCCAGCAGTTCAGTGGGCGGCAT
>JAGQGZ010000396.1 GCA_020432105.1 Dehalococcoidia bacterium
CGTGGCGCCGGAGTACGGCAACGACGACCGATGGCAGACACTCCAGGCTATCGAATTGGCTTACGTTCCGAATCTCTGCTTCATGATTCCGCTCTACCACACCGCGGACCTCTACCTCTTGAGTGACCGCGTAACAGGAGCGCACGCGGCTACCGGCGCCGGTCCGCTCCCGCCCTTCCCGGAGAGCTGGCAGCTTTCAGACTGAACAGCGGGAACAGCCTGACCGCAGCCGACTATCTTTGAACGGGAGACGAGTTTCGAACTCGCGACATCCTGCTCGGAAGGCGCCGCGCTCGTGATCCGGCGACGCTGAATTGCCTCATTCGAAGCTGACAGCGCAGCTACCGTGGCGGCAGTGGCTCACACTCGATCTACAACAGAAAGTCGTCGATGGGTCCTGCAAGCTCGCTGGTTCGGCAGCTGGCTCACCGTTAGTCGTTCGTGATACGTCGCTGGCAGCTCGTGCGACCCCTGAATGCCCGAAACCGGCCCATTTGGACAACCTGTGCCG
>JAGQGZ010000397.1 GCA_020432105.1 Dehalococcoidia bacterium
ATCGGCAGACGGCAATGCGGGATAACAGCTGCTGTAACCTTTCTGATCCATGTAATTCAGCAGACGGCAGAAGTGTTCACACAGCAGCCCGACCTTCAGCGTCCAGGATGAATTGGTATAACCGATCGCGAACGCAAAGTTCGGAATGTCACTCAGCATCATGCCCTTGAACGCCACCTTGCTCGACAGATCAATCGGCGCGCCGTCATTCTGCAGTTCGATACCGCCGAACAGCTGCACATTCAGGCCGGTGGCCGTGACGATGATGTCTGCCTCCAGTTCACGACCGGATTCCAGCAACACACCTTTCTCGGTAAAGGTGCGAATGCGATCCGTCACCACCGACGCCTTGCCCTTGCCGATCATCTTGAACAGGTCGCCGTCCGGCACCGCACACAAGCGCTGATCCCAGGGGTTGTAGGGTGGATTGAAATGTTCATCCACCGGATAGCCTTCCGGCAGCAGACGTTTGTTGGTGTAACGGATCAGATTGCGCGCCACGCTGGGATAG
>JAGQGZ010000398.1 GCA_020432105.1 Dehalococcoidia bacterium
CGGTCGCGATCCAAGACCTGGCGCGGATGTTCGAGCAGCGCCATCAGCAGGCGGAATTCGACCGAGGAAATCGGAACCAGCGCCCCATCGGGTGCGGTCAGGCGGCGCTTGAGCGGATCGAGTTGCCAACCATCGAATTCGAGTATCTCGTCTTCGCCCGGTGCGGGGGCGCCCTTGGCCGTGCGGCGCAATACCGAACGGACCCGCGCGACCAGCTCGCGCGGCTCGAAGGGCTTGACCACATAGTCATCGGCGCCGATTTCGAGGCCGACGATGCGATCCATCGCTTCGCCCCGCGCGGTCAGCAGGATGACCGGGATTGCCCGGGTCTCGGAAATGTGGCGGCACAGGGAAAGCCCGTCTTCCCCAGGCATCATGATGTCGAGCAGCACCAGATCGATGGATTCATTGCGCAACCGGCTGCGCGCTTCGGCGGCGCTGGCGGCCTGCGATACGGCAAACCCCTGGCGCGAGAGGTACTCGGCCAGGGGCTTGCGCAGGGTCTG
>JAGQGZ010000399.1 GCA_020432105.1 Dehalococcoidia bacterium
AGCTGAACGCGGAGAAGCTCTCTGCCGTCATCGCGCAGCTCTCGGAGAACGGCATCTCCGTCCGCATCGACCCGGTCGGCCGAGAGGCCTCCGAAGTGGTGCAGGCCGCCAAGCGGATCGTGGACGAGGTCTCGGGCATCGACGACCCCGTCCGCATGTACCTCCGCGAGATCGGCAAGGTCTCCCTCCTCACCGCGGACGACGAGAAGCGTCTCTCCCGCGCCATCGAAGAGTGGATCCACGTCGAGACGATCGTCGAGGACTACCGCGAGGAGACCGGCGACGACCCGACCTGGTCCGAGGTGTTCGTGGAGCTGCTGAAGCAGTTCCACGCCGACCGGCCGATCTACCAGTTCATCTCGCGCTACCTCGAGCTGCCCCGGCAGTCGGTCTCTGAGCGCATCCTCGACTCTGACTTCCGCAAGGCGATCGACGGCGAGCTGGATGAGGCGCTGCACGCGGCCGTCCAGAAGGAGTTCAAGTGGGACGCGGACAAGGCCCGCGA
>JAGQGZ010000039.1 GCA_020432105.1 Dehalococcoidia bacterium
AAGGTCACGTCGTGGTGGCCACCTGCCTCCTCCTGGAAGACGAGCAGCTGGCGTCCGAAGGCCTCGTGTAGGTGTTCATCGGTGAGGACATCCCTGACCGGGCCACTGGCAATGCACCTACCGGCAAGCAGAGCCGCGTGATCGTACTGCTGAAGGACTCCTTCGATATCGTGCGTGGCTACCACGACCGTACGCCCGCGGTTGGCCAGGGATCGGAGGAGTGCGGTGAGTTGTTCATCGGCGCCCTGGTCAAGGCCCGCGGCCGGCTCGTCGAGCAGAACGATTTGTGGGTCACGGACGAGCGCGCGGGCGATCATCACTCGGCGGCGTTGGCCACCGCTCAGTTCCGACACCTGGCGATCGCGAAGGTCCTCGATCGAAACCTCGGCGAGTGCCTGGCTGACTCGTGCTGGGGTGCGAAAAGGAAGCCGAAAACGGGGCCTCGCGCCGTAGAGTCCCATTGCCACGACCTCGCCCGCCGTGATCGGGAAGTCTGGTTCGGCCGTACTCGCCTGGGGCACATAGCCAAGCGGCGGGGGTGCCTCGCGGGGATCCACGGTGGCGAACTGAACCTGGCCGGAGGTTGCACGAACCTTGCCTACCAGCACCTTGAGGAGTGTGCTCTTGCCCGAACCGTTCGGGCCCAGCAGCCCAAATAGCGAGCCCCTGGGAATCGCGAACGTCACATCTTGCAGCGCCACGACCGTCCCGAAATGCACCGATACATCCGACAAGGTGATGGCCGTTTGGGCGCCGGCGGACGCCGGAGAGGTCAAGAGACTGGTCATCTGATACTTCGTATCAGTATACGCAGCGCGAGTATATGCGAACGCTAGCGGCAACTGGCGCAGACGCCGTACAGCTCCACGCTGTGGCCGGCGAGTTCGAAACCGGTGCTTTCTGCCTGTGCTTCGATGCGCCGGTCGATATCGATATCGGCGAATTCGGTTACTGTTCCGCAGTCCCGGCAGACCAGGTGATGATGGTGCCCCCCGGTTGCCAATTGATAGCGAACCGTTCCGTCTTCGAGCGGCACGCGGCACACGACATCGAGATCCTGGAGGAGCTTCATGGTGCGGAATACGGTTGCGCGACCGACCCCCGGGAGCGCCGCACAGAGATCTTCGATTGAGCACGGCTGAGCCCGTTCCATGGCTTCTACCACGCTCTTGCGCGGGCTGGTCAGTCGATAACCTGTTCCGCGGATTGCCCGTTCTGCTGTCCTGGACACACGTCCATGCTAGGCGACTACCCGGTGTCCCGCGACAGATGTCGGGCCCTGCGTTCTGCTGCTCTCGCGATCGCCGCCGGCATGCGACGGAAGATGAAGTGATGCGCCGGGGCCATGGCGTACCAGTACAAGAGCCCAGGGATACCTTCCGGATGAAAGCGAGCCTGCATTGAGAGCGTTGAGCCTTCGTCCCCGTCGGGGATGACCTCGAATTCGAGAGAGGCCTCGCCGGGAAGCTTCATCTCAGCGCTCAGCGTGAGCCGGCGCCCCGTCTCGACGGCGACGACGCGCCAGAAGTCGATCGCATCTCCAACGCGGATGTCGGTCGGGTGGCGACGCCCCCGGCGCATACCGATGCCTCCCACGGCCCGGTCGATCAGGCCGCGAATCTGCCAGAGCCGGTCGGCGTAGTAGTAGCCGCGGGCGCCGCCGATACTGCGGACAACCTGCCACGTGACAGCGGCGGGAGCGTTGACGCTTACGGAGAACTGCTCGCCTTTTGAATAGAACGATACATCGGTGTTGTACCCACGGAACGCAAGTGCACCCTCTGTCCAGCGTGAAGGAAGAGCTCCGCGGCGTTCTTCCTCGATTGCATCGACAATTGACTCGCGATAGGTCATGAGTGGCGGATCTATCCATTGCCGGATCGCATCGTCATCGCGAACGATGAGTTCACTGCGAAGTCCTTCGATGAGTGGCCGTGCCACCGAACCCGGGACGGCGGTAACAAGGTCCAGCCACCATGACGAGAGTCGCGGTGTGAGGACGGGTACCGGAATCATGCGGACGCGCTTCCCGGCGACCTCGGCGTACTGGCTCATCAGTTCGCGGTAGCTCAGTACTTCCGACCCGCCCACGTCGAACGTGTGCCCCCCGATTTGAGGATGATCCAGGACGCCAAGCAGGTAGGAGATGAGGGTTTGGAGTGCGATAGGCTGCGTGCGGGAGCTGACCCACCTGGGAGTGACCATCACAGGAAGGTGATTGACGAGGTCGCGGATGACTTCGAACCCGGCTGAACCGGGTCCAACGATGATTCCAGCACGAAGTTCAGTGATCGGTACGTTGCCTGACCGGAGCACGTCACCCGTTTCAAGGCGTGAGGCGAGGTGCCGGGAAGCACCACCTTCGGGCTTGAGACCGCCGAGGTAGACAATCCGGCCGACCCCTTCGTGTTCTGCCGCCTCGACAAAATTCCGGGCTGCCTGCTTGTCGCGCTCGGCGAAGCCCTCGCCGGCCGCCATCGAGTGCACGAGGTAGTAGGCAGCGTCGCACTGCTTCAACAGTGGTGAAAGGCTGGATCGATCGAGAGCGTCGGCGCCGACTATCTCGACGCCGTGCCAGCCGCGCGCTTCCAGGAACTCGGGTCTGCGGCTGGCGGCTCGAACATGGTGTCCTGCCGCGACCAGGGCAGGCACGAGATGGCTACCGACATATCCACTGGCACCGAGTACAGCCACATTCACGGGTGGATGCTACCGGTGAGTTCGCGTGCCATGTGCTTTGCTGCTTCCGTCACTGAATAGGGGAGATGTTCCGATGAGCTTGCGCAGGGAGGGCCTACACCCTCGGCTCCCACGAAGTGAAACGCAGGGCCAGCACGAGGCCGCCGATACCCCAGGCCGCGACGACGGCGAGGTTGAACCATTCGAAGCCCGCGCCCGTCTCGAACGGATTGAACCCCGTCTGCAGTGCCTCCGAAAGATGGCGGATGGGGAACGCGTTGGCGACCCACTGAATCCACTCCGGGGTGGCGGTGTCGGGCGGGATGAATACATCCGAGATAAAGAGGAGTGGCAGGACAGAAGCGTTCACGACAGCGGGTGCTGCATCAGCATTTGGGATTACCGCAACGACAGCGATTCCAAGCGCCGAGAACGCTGCCGCACCAACGATGAGCGTGATCAGCACGGCGGGCAGCGTTGTCGTCGGAAGGGTCACATCGTAAAAGATGCGGCCGAAGGCGACGACGAGAACCGCCAGCACGAGCATCACCAGTGTAAGGTGGATGACGCGAGCCAGGACGAACGACCACGGCGGGAGCGGCGTGCCACGAATGCGCTTCAGGAGTCCCTGGTCGCGTGCGATCGCAAAGCTCATCGCAAGCCCCGTGTAGCAGGAGTTCACGACCGTGAGGGCCACGATAGCGGCCACGTAGAAGGTGGCAACCTTCACGGTACCTCCTTCAACTTCGAGCTCGTCGTTGCCGAACATCATGGTGAAGATCACGAGGAAGATGATCGGGAAGACGACGGTGAAGAACGCCTTTGCAGGGTTGCGGCGAAAGGCGAGGTCTTCGTAGCGCAGCTGGCGCAGAGCAAGTCTCAGGCCACTCATCCCGATGACTCCAGGTCGCGTGTGAGTTGGAGATAGACCTCTTCGAGCGTGGTCTGCCCGACGGAGAGATCGGCGAGGTCTGTTCCGGTTTCGAGGGCCCAACCGGTGAGACCGTGCAGTGTTTCGACGGGGTCGTCCGTGGCGAGCGTGAATGTCCCGCCTGACTCACTTGCTGCGAAGTCTGGGGGAAGCTCTCGTCCACCTGCCAGGCGAAAACGGATGGCCGTCGAAGCAGCAGCACCGGTAAGTTCGTGCGGCGACCCCTCGCGGACGATTCGGCCCCGGGCCATGATCGCGACACGGTCGGCAAGGGCCTGAGCTTCGTCCATGTAATGGGTGGTGAGGAGGACGGTCTTGCCAAGGTTGCGGAGCGCAGTGACCATCTCCCAGGCGCTGCGGCGGGCTGCGGGGTCGAACCCGGTAGTGGGCTCGTCGAGGAAGAGCAGATCGGGATCGCCAGCCAGGCCGATAGCCACGTCGAGGCGGCGCTGTTGGCCTCCGCTCAGCCGGCGGACGCGCGAGTCGCGCTGTTCATTCAGGCCGACGAGCTGGAGCAGCGCCGCAGTGGGGAGCGGGTCCGCGTAGTACCCGCGATACTGGTCGAGCGTCTCAGCAACGGTGAGATAGGGCTCGACGCCGGTGGTTTGAAGGACAATCCCGATCCGTTGCTTGAGGGCAGCGTCCCCGTCGGCAGGGTCGTACCCGAGCACCGAAACGTCGCCGGCAGTGCGTTCCCGAAACCCTTCGAGTATCTCGACCGTTGTGGTTTTACCGGCTCCGTTCGGTCCGAGGATTGCAAATACTTCGCCAGCCCGGACCGAAAGGTCTACCCCACTGACCGCTTCATGGTCGCCGTACGACTTGCGAAGGCCGTGCACTTCGATAACGAGGTCGGTCATGTCCGCGACGGTAGCACTCAGCGGGGAACCGGAGAATCGCCCTGAGTTCCCGCTTTGACCATTAGTGGGGTTCGCGTCGCACCCCACGCAGCGATCCTGTAGCGTTGCGCCCACTTCACTGATCTCGGAGGTCACGGGTGATCCTCGACAAATTTCGGGTGGATGGGAAGACGGCCATTATCACCGGCGCCGGGACCGGCCTCGGACGGGCGATGGCCCTGGCCCTGGCTGATGCCGGCGCCGACATCTACGGCGCAGCGCGCCGGCTTGAGCCGCTGAACGAAACGAAAGCGCTGGTGGAGGCGAAGGGACGCAAGATGGCCGTCCGTTCGACGGATGTGACCGTGAGCGGCGAGGTAAATGCGATGGTTGACGATGCAATTGCCCAGTTTGGGCGCATCGACATCCTGATCAACAACGCGGGCATTACCGAGCGCGGCCGCGGCAAGACGTTGCCGGAACTGGACGACGAGGATTGGCGCATCGGGATCGATGTAAACCTGACGTCGGCCTTCTATTGCTCGCGTGCACTCATCAACCATTTCGTCGACAACGGCAGCGGCCGCATCATCAACATCACCTCGGGCTGGGGCTTCCGTGGAGGCAAGAACAACTTCATGTATTCGGTGGCGAAGGGCGGGATCATCCAGCTGACCAAGGCGCTGGCCATGACCTATGCAAGGGAGGGCATTCGGGCGACATGTATTGGCCCCGGCCTTATTCCCAAGGAGATACCGGACGAATTTCGGGAACAGCGGAGCGGTACGCAGCCGGTCGGACGGCTCGGCTGGTCACGGGACATGGGGCCGCTGGCCGTGTTTCTTTGTTCGGACGCATCAGACTACGTCTCGGGCGAGACAATTCTGGTTGATGGTGGTGCCATTGCGGCGGGCCTGATACCCGCCGGTTATGCGCCCGAGGCAGAGGGGTAGAGAACATGGCACGCGAAATTCCCGTCCCGCCGTTTCGTCCCATCGACGATGAATACGACCTGGGAACCCCCACACCATTCAGCCTGAAGGGGCGTCACGCGCTGGTAACCGGCGCCACCGGTCCGCTCGCGGAGGCCATCGCTGTGGGCCTTGCTGAGGCCGATGCGACGGTTTCCCTGGTGGCTGCAGCGAACGTGCCCGCTGGCGATCCAGGCAGTGCTGCTATTCTCGAGGCCTGCCGCGCGCTGGGTCGTGCCGGCGCAAGCACTTCCGCCGATCTCACCGACCCGACGGCAATGGAGCAATCGTTGAGAGCGGCCGAGGCAACAGCCGGGCCGGTGCATATCCTTGTCAACGCAAGCCATGCGGCCAACATCAAACCCGTGCTCGAGAGTTCCGTGGAGGAGTGGCGCAAGGAGCTGGAACGAAACGCCACCTCGACGTTTGTCGCGACCCAGGTCGTCGGGCGAACGATGGTCGAACAGGGTTATGGCAGGATCATCAACCTCGTGAGCATCCTCCACGACCGTGCTGTTCCGAACGCTGCGATCTTTGCTGCCTCCCAGGGGGCGGTATACGGGTTCACGAAGTCCATCGGTGTTGAGTGGGGCCGTTCGGGCGTGACGGCGAATGTGCTGACGCTCGGTTTTATTGACGGCGTCCCGGGGATCCACGCGGACCCGGAGATCCGGGGCATCCTCGAACGCTACATACCATTGCGTCGCCTCGGTGCCCCCGCGGATATCCAGGGCGCTGTGGTGTACATGGCCTCCGACTACGCGGACTTCCTCGTCAGTGAGTCCGTCACGGTCGATGGGGCAATCCAGGTGCACGCCTAGGAAGAGCCTCGCCCGTCCCAGTTCGCCAGGCCAACGGAGTTCCTCCGGTTGATTCCGGAAGGCGTTTGGCGTGGGCCGGGGTGTTTCGGTGCGGCGGTGTCGTGGCCCTCACCTCTGGCTGCACGACTCGCTCCCTGTCTTGTGTGATGCTTCACAGTGTTGTGGTGCATGCTGCCGCTGAATGGACTACCCTTCCCGTTCTAGTTCGATTCGGAGCCATTCGGTGCTCAATTCTCGCCTGCCAGTCCCCGCCCTCACTCTGATCGTACTGCTTGCGGCACTAGCGTTTTCCTGTGGGGACGATGACGGAGACACGACCGTGACACCTGCCACGGAACGTACCCTCGAGGCGGATGAGACGCCTACAGGTGTGGCGACCGAGCCGCGCGACCGCCCCCGGATCATCATTACCAAGATCCTTGAGGGCGACGACTCCGGGCAAGAGTACACATTTGCATCGGATATCCCGGGTGAATTCAGCCTTTCGACCGGAGAGTCATACGACTCCGGCGAGCTTGAGCCCGGAGTGTATTTTGTACAGGAAGAGGTCCCCGCCGGGTCGAGCGACCCGGACGTCAGGTGCACGCGCAACAGTGAAGCCCAGGACATCGATCTCGCGAGGATCCAGGTCGAAGAGGGCGATCTCGTCGAATGCGTAGTCACAAACCGGAAGCCCGTCGAGGGGGGAAGAATCGTGATTCGCAAGGAAACAATTCCTGCCGAGCCGGCCGGCAATTCGCAGGAGTTCCAGTTCGATACTTCCTACGCGGGCCTGGTGACTGTGAGCTCGGCGCAAGAAGAAACGTCAGCACCCCTCCCCGCGAGTTCGGGATACTCGGTGAAGGAACGCGTACAGCCCGGCTGGAAGCTGGTGTCGGTCACCTGCTCAGACGGGAGTCCTTCGGACGATATCAGTCTCACAGCGGGCGAAACGATTACCTGTACCTTCGTCAACGAAGCCGAGCCGGAGCGAGGAAGCATCGTGGTTCGCAAAGAGACGGTTCCGCCGGGAGCACCGCAGGAGTTCTCGTTTACGAGTGACTGGCTTGCTGCCGGGTTCACATTGTCGGATGGCACCCAACAGATCTTTGAGGAGCTTGCGACCGGCGTCTACTCCGTAACGGAAGTCCCCGTCGCTCGCTGGGAGCTGGCGAACGCCAGTTGTGACAACGGGAGCCCGCCCGACACGGTCAAAGTCGACCCCGGCGAAGTCGTCGTGTGCACCTTTGTGAACCAGACCAGTCCGGTGTCGATGAAAGCGCAAATCAAGGTGGGGGACGGGGATACTTGCGTGGCGGTGTTCAGGCTCCCGGGTGGCAGTGCTCAGCCTGTCAGGGATCTTTCGCACGACCCTGCGACGGGTTGGCTAACTCTGGAGTGGGTGGTCAATGCAGGGGAGCCAAAGGGCAAGGGCAGTCTTGAGCTGACCTGCGGGAGCAAGCCGATCACGATGACGGTAACCGTCACCTGAACCGCCGGCCAATCGCCGGCTATTCGAACCATGCTATGGACTCGTCCTCATGACCACCGATAACTCTTCGATCGCGGGAATCGAGGCTGCACTCCTCAAGCCTTATGTGCCGTCGATTGTTCTCGGCTGGAAGGAGCTTGCCGGTGCGGCAGACGTGCTGGAGATCGAGGGGACGTTGGTGCACCTCGATATCACCGGGTCCACAGCGCTGGCTGATCACCTGCTGAAGCTTGGCAAGGAGGGGTCCGAGGAGGTTGCCTTCGTGCTCGACGAGCGTTTCGGTGCAATGCTGACGATTGCGCCTGAATACGGAGGGGACCTGCTTAAGTTTGGTGGGGATTCGCTGCTTCTCCTTTTTCGTGGCGACCAGCACGCGCGCAGGGCGGTAGCAGCCGCACATGCTATGAGAGCTCGACTCCGTTCGATCGGACCGCACCGGCGCCGCAGGTTGCGAATGACCGTTGGCGTGCACTCGGGGCTGGTGTCGCTTTTCCTCTGCGGCCATCACCACCGCGAACTCATCGTTACGGGACCGGCATTGACCAACGCAGTGGCACTGGGGGAGGGCGGCAGGCCGGGTTCGATTCGCGTTGGCCCTTCGACGGCTGAGTGCCTGCCGCCTTCTACCCTCAACAACGGGCTACTCTGCCGCCCGGTTCGGACTGCAGCGCATTCTTTGGCCGTACCGGACGCTCCGGCTGACTGGGTCATTGGTGCCATTCCCCGCGCTCTTCGCGAGCATCTGGCAACTGACCTTGCCCGGGGGGAGCATCGCCCGGTGGCCGTGGGATTCCTGCGTTTCGACGGAGTGGACGCAGTCCTCCGGGACGCGGGCCCACAGGCAGTGGCCGAACGCCTTCAGGAACTCACATCGACAGTGCAAGATCGCGCCGCTGAGTCTGAGGTCTGCCCACTCTACGTCGATGCTTCGCGCGACGGTGGACAATTCGTATTGGTGGCCGGAGTGCCCACTGCCCTGGCTGATGCGGAGCAACGTCTCTTGAGCGTGCTCAGGGAAGTCGTTTCGCGGCCGAGTCCGTTTCCCATCCGGGCCGGAGTCAACCGTGGGCGAGTATTTGCCGGCGACATCGGCACCAAGGCTCGGCGGGCATACACAATCCTCGGCGACTCGGTGAATGTTGCCGCCCGAATCATGGCTCACGCTGCTCCCGGGTCGGTGCTCGCGTCCGAAGACGTTGTTAGGCGCACCGCTCTCGCGTTTCCAGTGCGGGAGGTTGCACCGTTTGCAGCCAAGGGAAAACGACGGCCGGTCCGTGCATATTCCGTTGAGAAGCCGGGCGAACGGGCTTCTGTTGACGAAGGCGGGTTCGGGCGTCCAGCTGTCGGCCGTGTTCGGGAGTTGAGCCTGTTGATGTCGCGGCTCGAAGCTTCGTTCCGTGGTGTTGGGGATGTAGTGGAGCTTGCCGGCGCTGCGGGTATCGGCAAGACTCGCCTCGTCCAGGAGCTCCGCCATCGCTCTCCCGGGATCCCCTGGTTCCAGTTAACGGGGCACTCGGCGGTCTCGGGGATTCCGTACTACGGAATCCGGTCTTTGCTGCGATGGGTGTTCCAGGCTGAGGTGAACCGGTTAACACTGGAGCGCATCGTTCACGAGCGTGCACCCAACTCAGCACCGTGGCTACCTTTGATTGGAGAGATCCTCGATATCCCGTTTCCATCGACACCGGAATCGGAGTCGTTGGCTCCTGAGTTCCGTTCAGAGAGAGCGGTGACGGCGATGGTGGAATTCCTGGCCAGTGTCTGCCCCTCGCACGCCGCCTATATATTTGACGACTTGCATTACGTTGACGCCTCTTCACGGGCGGTAATTGCAAGGCTGGCGGCAGAGGCACGAGAGCGTTCCTGGTTCTTCCTAGTCACGACCATGGGTCCTGGCTCTGGGCTCCCGAGTCCCATTCCCGATGTCGAGGTCGTTGAGTTGAGCGCGCTCCCGCCAGATGCCATCGGGGAAATTGTGACGACACTCATTGGGTCGGACGCACATCCGATAGACATCGAGGCTATTGCCGACCGAGCAGAAGGGAATCCGTTCTACGCAATCCAGCTTTGTGAGGCCTACTCCACCACGGGCGAGGGCCTCCCGGATGCCGTGGAGACTGCGATCACCGCCAGCATTGACGTTCTGCCGCCAGCAGCCCGGCAGTTCCTTCGAATCGCCGCGATTCTCGGACCAGGTGTCCACGGTCCGTTGCTTTCCAATTTGGCGAGAGCTAATGGGCAGGTTGCGCGTGGCGTCCCGCCGGCAGCTCTCCAGGGCTTCCTGCAGTCCGCCCCGGACCCTCCCTACTTGCGGTTCAACCATCGATTGGTGCAAGAAGCTGCTTATGAAAGCCTGCCGTTTCGGGAGCGAAGGAGTCTTCATCGCCAGGCGGCTGAATTGATTCAGTCTGGCACTGTCGAATTGCCCGACAGAATCGAGCTGCTCGCCTACCACTACAGTCGTGCCGGAGCACGCGAAGACGCATGGCATTACTCGGTGGATGCCGCCAGGCGGGCAGCATCGAAGCATGCGAACGCCGAGGTCGTCGCATTCCTGGAGCTTGCCCTCGACAGTGTTCGACGGAACCCGGGCCGGAAGCCGGACGATCTTGCCGAGGTGTACGAACTCCATGGCGACGCCTGCGACGTCCTCGCCCGGTACCCTGAGGCGGACGCCTCTTACAGCAGCGCTCGAAGGCTACTAGCGGACCTGCCGGTCGCGAATGCTCGCCTCATGCGAAAGCAGGCACTGCTCAAGGAGAGGGTCGGTCGTTATCCGGATGCATTGCGTATGCTCGGGAGGGCGACCCATCTACTGGAGCATCTGGAGCACAGTGCCGAGGCTATGGCCGAGCGTGCCGAGGTGTTCATCGCTCATGCCGGTGTGCGGTTTCGCCAGGGACGTTATGTGGAAGCGGCGGAATCCTGCCGGCAGGCGATGCTGGTGGCGCAGGCGGCAGGACTGCGCTCGGCCGAAGCACACGCCTACTACCTGATCGAGAACACCCTGTCGCTGGCTGGCCATCCTGAGGCCATCCGCTATCGAGATCGCGCGCTTCCGATCTTCGAGGAGGTCGGCGACCTTCTCGGCCAGGCGAATGTCCTCAACAATCTCGGAGTTTCCGCATACCACGAGGGCCGTCCGGACGAAGCCCTTGCCCTGTGGGAACGGAGCCGCCACGCTCGCGAGGCGGCCGGGGATGTGGTCGGCGCCGCTATCCAGCTCAACAACATCGCCGAAGTCTACTCCGACCGTGGTGACCTGGAGACCGCAGCCGACATGTTTCGTGTGGCCAAGCGAACCTTCGATCAGACGCATTCGACCGGTCTCGCGGCAGTGGTTGTCTCGAACCTCGGGAGGCTCGCCACGCGCTCAGGTCGCTTCGACGAGGGTGAAGAACTGCTTCAGGCTGCGGTGGACGTGATGGGTGAACTCGGTGCGACGGCGTTTGAGGCAGAAGCTGAATTCAGGTTGGCCGAGAATGAGGCTGCGAGAGGGCATCGGAGAGAGGCTCTTGAACGCATCGATGCGCTGGAAGCTCGCCTGGCTCGTGGATCCGGTTCCGCCCCGCTGCGTGTTTCCCTAGCTCAGGCTCGAGCTGAGTGGTCTGAAAGACCCGTCTAGACTTCCCCGCGCAGATGAACCGACTGCGGTGTACGTTATTGCGAAACGTTGTGCGGATGGTTAAGCTACGGCGCCTGCGGTGGAGCCTTGGCCTGCCGTGAGTTCAACGCGAAGCCGGGTCGAACTTCGTGACTGCCAGAGAAGGAGTACCGATGCGCCTGGCAATGCCGAAATGGTGTGGCAAAGCGGCGATTGGTTTCATCGCTGTCGTGGTGGTGCTGGCCAACCCGCACGGGGCGAGCTCGGTACAGACAGGTTGTAGGGTTACCGACCGCGACACAGCGACACGCGCGGATGTCTTCGACGGTGACTTCCCGAACGCCGACTGCATCGGCGAGTTTCCTGGCATCATCGTTTTCAAAGCCGAACTTCGGCTTGCGCCGGTGGGGGCCGAGGAAAACAGTCGTTCCGCACTGTCGGGGCTGGCTGTGTTCGTCTCCGGTGGCAGTCTCGCGGAAACAGTGATTCGTCAAACTGATGCTTCCGGCGAGGCGATCATCCTTCTTGATTCGGCCGGTGAGTATGCCGTCTCAGTTAACCCCAGTGAGGGCCGAGAACTGGTCGGCTTCGCGGCCTCGTCGTTTGTTGTCGGCGATCCGCCGAATGTGACGCTTTCAGTCAACGCGGGGGTACCGGCATTTGTCGACCTTCTCTATGCTCCCGCACCGCCGCCACCATTATCCGTTAATGTCCGTGCGGATTCGCTCGAGACACGCATCGTCGTGGACACGCTGGAAATCGATAGCATCGATTCCTCGGTTATCCTCCAACCGAGCGAGGAGAGTGCCCTCGAAGGGGCGCCAATAAGCAGCATTGATCTCGCGGATTCACCGATCAGTTCGATTCCTATCAGCTCTATTCCGATCAGCAGCATCTTTGTTGATGGCTCCCCAATCAGTTCGATTCCGATCAGTTCGATTGTTTTACGGGGCACCTCCTGGGCCAAACTCCTCGCGGGCACGGGACTCGAAAAGCGGCAGACCCACAAGGTACAGCTTCAGGAAATCCTCGATCTTCCCGAAGGCCGGGGTTGGACAATTCTCAGCCACATTGGCCTTGGCCAGGCTGATGTCGATGGTTTGCGGATCGGAAATGCCGACATCTTTGGGCTGATACTGGGAGGCATGCCCATCGATGCCGTTGAGGATGTTGGGAAGTCATGCAAGGCATATAGGGACTTATACCCGGAATACTTCCTCAAGGGCTCAGGGTGCCCCGTGAGCCTGCTTGAGGTGCAGCTCAATGGTGCCATCGCCGGGACACCGATCTCAAGCATCCCGATCAGTTCGATTCCAATTTCTAGTATCCCGATCAGCGCGATACCTATCTCGAGCATCCCGATCAGCTCAATACCCATCTCGAGCATTGAAGCCAACCGGCCCACGCTGGGTTCGATTCCGATTAGTTCGCTCGCCAGCGAAGCGGCCTGCAAGGAGCTGGCGAAAGTCGGGCTTGGCTGCGACAGTGCCAGCCTCTTCGATGTGCTCTACACGTACGCTGGCCTGCCTGGAGGGATCGAAGGATCGCCAATCAGTTCAATCACCCTCGGTGCGCTCCCCATCAGCAGCATTCCGATTTCAAGCATCCCGATCAGTTCAATTCCCATCTCTAGCATCGAGGCGAGTAAGGCCACATTCCGCGCAGTCCCAATCAACTCGCTCGCTCCGGACGATATCACTGCGCTGTGTTCCCATATGGCCTCGACATTTACTGTGGGTACACCCTGC
This sequence comes from Dehalococcoidia bacterium, assembly GCA_020432105.1. GTDB lineage: Bacteria > Chloroflexota > Dehalococcoidia > Tepidiformales > Tepidiformaceae > JAGQGZ01. The sequence goes on from JAGQGZ010000039.1 coordinate 13,065, forward strand.
GAGGACTCCAACCTCTACGACGTGCTTACGCTATATGCTGGCAGCCCCGGCGGGGTAGAGGGTTCGCCGTTCGCAGCAATCCCGATCAGTTCGATTCCAGTCAGTTCAATTCCGATCTCGAGCATCCCGATCAGCAGCATCCCGATTTCAAGTATTCCTATAAGCTCGATCCCGATTTCGAGTATTCAAGCACAGGAAGCCATTCTTAAGGCGATTCCAATAAGCTCTATCGAGTCTAGCATGACCGACGTCTGTGCCCATGTACGGGAGCTTCTTGGTCCCAATTACTCTTGTTCCGCAACGACGACGCTCTACCAACTGCTATCCGATATTCGGTCGACGGGGTCCACAACAACAATTGAGTCGCTGTTCCTCGGTGCACCCATCGCAAACATCCCTATCAGCTCCATCGACTTCCATGCAATTCCCATCAGTTCTATCCCCATCAGCAGTATTATTGTTGGCGGTTCACCGATCAGCTCGATTCCCATCAGTTCGATATTCACGGCGAGTACCGCAGCGGCGATCGATGTATCGAGCGTGCAGGTGGCGCCTGCGGCATTGAAGGCCGTCCCAATCAGCAGTATCGGTGATGTGGCAGCGTCTCCGATCAGTTCGATCCCGATTAGCAGCATCGATGTGCTGGGATCACCGATCGACTCGATCCACCTTGAAGAAGTCGGGCCAAAGAATGGCCCGGCCCCTTGTGAGCCCGGCGGCTGGGTGTCGTCGGCACACTCCTGCGATCAGCTTGGTGTGGGGGCCGCAAGCACGCTGGGTGACCTCGTTCGGGCGCTGAGCAACCTGGGGATTCCACTCAGGGAGAGTTCGCTCGCGGCAGTCCCAATCAGTTCGATCGATCTCGGGAGCACGCCAATCAGTTCGATTGACCTCGGTGCGATCCCGATCAGTTCGATCCCGATCAGTTCGATCACAATCCGGGGGCTTACGCTGGACGCGATTCCGATCGTAAGCGGTCCCTCGGACCTGCGGGGGTTGGTGTCATGTTCGCCCGGTGTCTGCCCCACGCTGGGTGAGGCGGCCAAGCTGCAAGCTGTAAAGACCGGCGTAACCGTTGGGGATGTAGCGGACATCGTGGGCGGCCCAATTCGTGCCCATCTTGATCTGTTCTTTGCGGCTGGACAGGCCAGCTGGCTCGATGCCATGGGTGGTGTGGAGCTGGGTGACCTGGCTGAACACGGAGAAGACGGCCTCCTTTCGAAGATCACCGTGGCCGAGGCCATCGCTTCCCTTGGCGGGCAGGGAGTGGAACTGGACGCCAGCTTCTTCCTTGGCGATCTGACGCTTGGCCAGCTGTACGACCAGGGCGGCTTGCTGGATGACCCGACACTCGCGGAGCTTATGCTGGCGATGTTCGATCGCGACGAGTACCCGTGGGAGGAGCTCAGGTTTCAGGCTCTCGATCCCTTAAGCCTGGTCGACGACACGACTACCCTTCGTACGGTCCGATACGCGATCGATATCGTTGCTGCATCCCCCGGCACGCTGACGGTCACACTTCCCGACTCGTTCACGTTGGTAGCGAACAGCTCCCACATCGGCGGCGTCGCCAGTCCTCCGCAGGTGGATGGCCCAAAGCTCACGTGGGAGAACATCGTGTCTCCCCGCACGGCAACCACCCTGGAGTTCGAGGCCTATCCCGGCTTCCAAATCGGAGACAAGGTGCTCGAAGCGAGAATCGTGTCGGCTGATGGTGGCGAGGCGTCTGGCCGCGTCGTCGTTTCTGTGGTCCAGTCGTTCGATCCGGATAGCTTCGAATCTCCAAACAACATCGATGCGGATACGGTCTACCTGGGACACATCGCGTCGCCCGATGATGTCGACTACTACTCCTTCGAAGTTCAGCCCAACCAGGTTGTGGCGTACTACCTCAGCCACTTGAGTGGCAACGCTGACATGGTGCTGGTGAGGCCGGCCCAGGGAACCGAGACTGCGGCAGGGCGGGCAGCAGGTCGCCTGATCGATGGCGGTATCGCGACGGATACGAGTGGAACGGGACTCGAACAAACGGGCACGATCTCTGCTACTGAGTCGCGGGTGGATGGAGGTAACGGCCAGGCAGTTGTAGGTGAATCCAGCGAGCAAGCGGGCAAAGCGGACGTCATCAAAGTCAGTGCGGCGGCTGAGAAGACCATGTACACGCTGGTCGTTGAAGGGTATCCAGGTGTCGAGTCGGTCGATCCCTACGCGCTGCGCGTGAAGCTGTTCGACGTGCTGGAGCCTGAGACTTGCGCGGCGACGAGGTTTGCGTTCGAAGGTGAAGGGGTAAGGAGCACAACACCCCTCCCAACCGGGGACATCACAAGCTTGTTCATCGTTAACCAGGAGCGATTGGGCGACGCATTTGGTGCCAGTGCGGCGGGCGCGACCGTCGATGCCATCGAGACACTCATTGCCAGTCCATCCTTCCCGGGAACCGGTGCAATCCTCTATCTCGACGCGGTGCTGCCTGAGGACAGTCCCTACTCCGGGTGGGACGAGAGCCCTTGCGACGCTGATGCAGCCAATGCGGTGGTTGCGGCGGTTAATGTGGCCGTCGACGCAGTCAGGGCCAATTCGGCCGTCGGTCTTCAGAACGTTGTGCTCGTCGGCGGCGACGAAATCGTTCCGTTCTACCGGGCGCCGGACCCTACGCTGCGATGGAACGAGCGGCACTATGCCGCTGATCTCCACGAGACCGGGAGTGCGACCTGGGGAGCGCTGGCAACACGCCATTTGCTTACGGACGCTCCCTATGGCGACTTCAGTCCAACCGCCTGGCTCGATCGTGCGATGTTCGTGCCGGACATAGGGGTCGGGAGGCTGGTGGAGACGCCTGCCGAGATCCAGGAACAGGTGAAGGCGTTCATCGCGAGCAAGGGACGTCTCGCGCCGCAGAGCGGGCTAGCGGTTGGATACTCGTTCCTGGCCGACGGCGCTGGCGAAATCGCAACCACTCTCGGTTCGTCCCAGGTCAATGCAAACAGCAAGTTGATTTCCGACGACTGGACCACGAGTGAGTTGTTGGCAACATTCTCGCAGCAATCGTTCGACCTGGTCTCGCTGAATGCGCACTTCGACCACCACGCGTTGCTCTCGGCCGCCGAGGATGCCGCGAACACCCGCGCCGACCTCCTGACACCTGCGCAACTGGGCCAGGAGTCCGGGGGTGGGACGTTGATATTCAGCATGGGCTGTCACGCGGGTCTCAATGTGTCGGGATTCCTTTCTGGATCGCCGGGCAAGGAGCTTACGGAGGACTGGGCAGAAGTCTTGACCGGGAATGGAGCGGTGTTCATCGCCAACACCGGCTATGGCTATGGCGACACCGAGACGGTGGCGTTGAGCGAACGGCTAATGGTCCTCTTTGCCAGGAGCCTGCTGGGTGAGAGCCGCGACGCCGGGCAGGCTCTGGCGCTGGCACAGCACGAATACTTCGGCAGCCTCGGCGTGTATAGCGTGTACGACGAGAAGGTGCTCATGCAGAGCACCTTCTATGGACTCCCGATGTATACGCTGCTTGGTGGTTCGCCGGGGGCAGCAAGCAACAACCCATTGCCGACGGACGACAAATCAACGGCCGGGCTGTCTTCATCCGTCGTTATCGTGTCGCCGGATTTGGAACCGCGGGCGGCAACCACCACTCCATCGGCCACGTATTGGACGGCAACTTTCGAGTCTCGATACCGCTGGGAGGCCGAAGCAGAGTCAGTTTCGCACCCGGTGGCTGCCGCGGCGTACACCACAGTGCATGACCGCCCGATCCAGCCTCAGCTTGCCGTGGACGTTACCCAGGAACATCGTACGGCACACGGAGCAGTGATCGAGTACATTGCTGCTCGAGCCGACGAGCCCATGCAGCCGGTGTTCAGCCAGCCGGTGATCGACCGAGCCGCCGGGGCGCGGGCTTCGGCGACGAGCGGCAGTTTCCCGCTCCAATTCCAGAACGTAACGGAGTTCCTGAAGGCAGATGGCACGCACCAGAACCTGGTGCTCATTGCGGGACAGTTTTCGTATTCGGGTGAAGGCGCCGGTGTTCAGCGCCTGTTCGACCGCATGGACGCGCGAGTCTATTACCACGACTCAAGCGACGACTTCATTGAACCGCGAATCTACTACAGCGTGGCCAACATTGTGGATAACAACATAAGGTTCGATGTCCACGCCGACGATAGGGTTCCGGCTGATTCCATTGGCGAGGCCAGCGGGACCGTGCACAGGATCGTCGTACTGGTCAGGCGCGCTGACAATAGTTGGACACCACTGGAACTTGTTCGCCAAGGTGGCTCGAACACGTGGACGGGTTCGATGGAGTACACCGACGAACTCCAGTCGCTGGACTACTTCGTCCAGGCCGTTGACAGGAGTGGCAATGTCCAGGTGCGTACTCTCAAGGGCGAGTTCTTCGAACCCCTGAGTCTGCCGGACCTTGGGGATGGCCTTACGATCTCGCTGGTCGGTCCCGCACTACTCAACCGTGAGAATGTGTTTGTGGGGCCCGTGACGGCGGTGATCAGTGCTCCGGCTGGTGGCCTGCGGACCTATCGACTCGACGGTGGTCCAGAGCTGGATTACGAGGGTCCGTTCACCATCATCGACGGTGGGTACCACGTACTCGAGGCGTTCGACGCGGGGACAGGGGAAAGTGTGAGCAGGGCGTTCTTCGTGAGTGACGGAGACGTACCCATTGGGCGACGCATTGCGTTCCATGTACCGCGCGCGGGCGGGTCGTACAACGTCGGTCAGTCGCTAACGTTCGAATTTGAGTGCAACGATGTGGGGTCGGGGACCGCGGACTGCCAGGGTAGGCTGCCGAACGGAGCCCGCCTGCCAACGACAAGCGTTGGGATGGAAACACTCATTGTTTCAGTACGTGATGGGATGCGGAACATCTTCACGCAGGCGGTGAGTTACACCGTTGGTGACGTGTGCTCGCTGCCTCCAACCATCGTGGCGGAACCTGGTGGCGAGACGCACGGTACGCCGGGCGACGACATAATCCGTGGCACAGATGGGCCCGATCAGATCTTCGGGAACGGGGGCAACGACATTATCTGCGCCGGCGGTGGCGCCGATCGCATAGTTACCGGAGGTGGGAATGACTTTGTCGACGCGGGTCCCGGCAATGACACGGTAGAAGACTCTGGCGGGCACAACCTGATCCGGCTTGGCACGGGCAATGATAGCGCGTCTTCGGGGGCAGGAGACGACTTCCTCGGCGGTGGTGGTGGCAACGACACGCTCGATGGTGGGGCCGGCAACGACACACTGCACGGAGGGTCGGGGATGGACACGATGGGCGGAGGTGACGGATTCGATGAATGCATCGCTGACAGCGCACTGGAGTCCACCAGTTCGTGCGAGGTAGTGAGGCCCGGATAGCAGGCCCTGGCCCTCGGGCCGGCTCGTCTAGCAATGCGGCTCACCGCGACTTCGAGCGCGAAACCTCGATTCGCTCGCGGTTGACGGTGAGGGCCGGGCCAAAACATCGCTGAAAGGCGATCCAGGCTAACTCCGGATCGTCCGAGTCCGTTTGTTAGGGTGTTCGCTTGCCAGACGGCACCGCAGCACCTCGGAACCAGCTCCATCTCGGGCTGACCCTTGTGGCACATCTGCCATCTACCTATGGAGCTGCACGGTGCGACTCTACTACTGGGTCTCACCGGTTCCGCCGCGCTCTGAGTCCTTGCCGAGTCCAAGATCGACTAGCAATTGTTCAACCCTCGAAAACGCGCCCGTCGATCTCGCATCGCCTCCTAGCGCATACTCCATCGCCCGCAGAGCACTCCGGAGTTCCAGCTCACCGGGGCTCAGGAGGTGCTCGAAAGTGTCGTCCAAGATGTGGGAGGTCATGTCCGTACACTCCGCCAGTACTCGATCCAGAAAGATCTCAAGCTCTCTGGCGGCGGCCCTTGTCGCCCCACCACCTTCGCTGACGGGCGTGCAGGCAATCTCCGGGAGCCACAACTCCGCCATGAGCGGGTCCGGTGATAACACCATGGCTGTACCGCAACGAAGGTCCGATTGGCCTTGACCGGACATCGCCCGCCGCACATCGTCGGCAATGCGGTGGAAGTTCTCGTCCGTGAGGGAGAATCCGACGAAAAGCAT
>JAGQGZ010000003.1 GCA_020432105.1 Dehalococcoidia bacterium
TGGAGCGGGCAGTGGTTGTCTGCGGGAGTGGTGTGGGAGCCTCGGTGGTGGTGAACAAGATCCCCGGGGTACGGGGTGCCTTATGCCATGATTCGTTCAGCGCCCGGCAGGGTGTGGAAGATGACGACATGAACGTGCTCTGCCTTGGGGCCCGGATTATCGGGCCTGAGCTCGCGAAGGAAGCTATTCGGGCGTTTGAGGGAGCCCGGTTCTCCGGCCTCGAGCGCCACGTGCGGCGCAGCGACAAGATCGACGCGATCGAGGCGCGGTACTTCAAGCAACGGGGTTAGTCGGCAACCACCATCGAGAGAGCCGGCATAGGCAGCCGGACCGTGATCGCTTCGTCTACCTGCAAGGTTGTGCGCAGGGAGACCCTGGAGCCGATCCGCCCGGTCTGACCGGTGTCTGCGCCTTCGGCATCAAGCGGTTCGGCCAGGAATAGTGCCGCAACGCTGAGCAGGCCGATGGGAATGAGGAATCCTGCGGCTTTCCGGAACATGATGGTCATCGAAGTCATAGCGGTCCTTCCAGGTGTTCTGCAGGTAAGACCGGCAGGTACCGGGTTTCTTACACGTGCTCGTCTTTTCGGCTCCTGAACGGCGATTGGGCCGGGCCGACGTACACTCGTCCCATGCGCCAAATCCTGCTGGCTTTTGCTGCCCTCCTGGCGGTGCTCCTGGCTGCTGCCTGCGATTCAGGCGAGACCAGCAGCCCGGCCGGCAGTCCGGATGTGGCGAACGGGAGTGCGACGGCTGCCGTCACTGGTTCCGGTGATACTGCGACTGCGACGGTGCCGTCGGCAGACTCGCCGACGTTGGCCCCCGATGGCTATCCAAAGCTGGGGGCGTACACCGGGATCGCACACGTGTTGGGCGACCCTTCATTCCAGCCCTTGCCTGGAGCAACTGCCCACTTCGGGACGTTGAATAACGCCATGTACCGAGTCGAAATCCCGGATGAGTGGAATGGCGACCTCGTCGTCTGGGCCCACGGGTTCAAAGGTTTTGGGAAGGAACTCGACGTTGACAGTCCTCCGGCAGCGTTGCGCGAACTGATCATCCCGCGCGGGTACGCCTGGGCGGCAAGCAGCTACAGCGAGAATGGCTATGCACCGGGAGTTGGTGCAGACGACACTCTCGCGGTCCGCAACTTCTTCATCGAGGAGTTCGGCGAACCGGAGGCGATCTACCTTGTCGGGGCGTCGATGGGGGGCAATGTCGTGGCGCTCTCGCTCGAACACTTCCCCGGGGCCTACGACGGAGCGCTCGCCATTTGCGGGGCAGTAGGCGGGCAGACGCAAATTGACTACCTGGTTTCGTGGGCACACCTGGCTGCGTTCTTCGCCGGTACGGAACTCCCTCTCGAGGACGGGCCACTGGCCGTGACGCTGACACTCACCGGTGAAGTTTCGGACGCCCTCGGTGAGCCCGATGCTCCGACGGTCGCGGGTGAGCAGTTCGCGAGCACGATCAGGATGCTCACCGGTGGTCCCCGGCCGTTCTTCCAGGAGGGGTTTGTGGAGCAGTACCTGCTCAACTTCGGCTACATCCTCAGCGATCCGGGACTGGAGACAGCGACCGCGAGAGCCGCCACGAACGCCGAGACCGAGTACGCGATCGAACCCGGGCTGGGCATCACGGCGGATGCGATCAATGAAGGAGTGCATCGGCAGACCGCGGATCCAGGGTTCCGGAACGCGGCAGACTATCCGGACAAGGTGCCGACAGCCGGCAACCTTTCCGCTCCGCTGCTGACGTTGCATGGCACCGGCGACCTATTCGTACCGATCTCGCAGGAGATCGAATACCGGGCGAGCGTGGAGGCTGCAGGAAAGACTGACCTCTTAGTGCAGCGAGCGATTCGCGCACCGGGCCATTGTGACTTCTCGGCGGAAGAGATTACGCAGGCGTTCACAGACCTCACTGCCTGGGTGATGGAGGGAGTGCGCCCCGGCGGTGACGACCTTACGGGCGATCTTAGTGCTATCGGCCGGGCGTTCACCAACCCCCTGCGCCCGGGTGACCCGGACCTGGAGTAGGGTTGCCCAAAGACGCTGTGCCCGGCCATGCTGGCGGAGCACATGAACATTTTCTTCGACGTTGACGACACCATCATCAGTTGGGATGTTCGCCTTCGGCCCGGCGTAGATGAGATCTTCCAGCAGTTACGCGAGGATGGCCACACCCTCTACCTCTGGAGCGGCTACGGACCCCGTTGGGAGGTGGTTCGCCGCTTCGACCTGCATGAGCACATCATCGATTGCTTCTGGAAGCCGCTACATAACCATCATGCTCGCCTCGACGAACTGAAAGTGCCGTTCGTGCCGGATTACACGGTGGACGACCACGTGGAGATCATCCAGGCGTTTGGCGGCAGCTTGATCAAGCCCGCACCGATGCGGTTGGAGCGTGACCGTGAGATGTGGCGCGTCTATGACGAGATCAGGGCGTTTGCGTCGAAGCCGGGAGCGGGCGAATAGCTGGCAGCGTCATCTTTGTACGGCATGCCATGCCGGAGATTCAGAAGGACGTGCCATCGAGCAGGTGGCGCCTTACAGAGTCCTCGAAGGAGGACTGTGTGTTGCTGGCGCATGCATTGCCGGCCAAATTGGCGCCGGTGATCTACCACAGTGACCAGCTGAAAGCGGCGGAGACGGCACTCGTGATCGCGCTAAGACGAGGACTGCAGATGGTGCGAGACACGAGGTTGGCGGAAGTCGACCAGTCGGCAAGCGGCTGGCTCGATGATTACGAGTCCGTGGCCATGCGATACCTCGAGACAGGTGAATCGCCGGGTTGGGAAGCGCAGCCATCGGTGGTGGCCCGGATGGATGCGGCTGTCGGCGATGCCCTCGCTGCCCAACCGGACGATGGCGCCGTGGTGCTTGTCGGGCATGGGCTTGCGCCGACGCTCTGGCTGCACAGCCGGAGCCCATTTGATGACATCGCGGCGTTCTGGCGTGGGCTGACGCTGCCAGATGCCTGGCAGCTGGATCTTGAATCGGGCGAATTGGCACGCGTCGAGCGATTCTGATCCCCGGGCGCTCTCGCGGCTGTGGTATTGTCGCCCCCGATTGGAGGCGGGCATGTCAGAACTCACGCCGATCGTGGTTGCTCATTCCATTGTTGAGCTGGCTGGAGATAGAGAATGCCCTGGTGGTCAGGCAGCGCACGTATTACGACCAGCTGGTGACCCTGACGGGACTCGGACTTCTTTAGTCCTTGAAGGCTTCGCCGGTGTAGGGATGGCCGTAGCCCGTATACGGCGGCCAGAGACTCTCGAGTTCCTTGCGGATCGGGTCGCCATCGGGCAGGTAGCGGTGAAACTGGGGCTCGACATCGCGGCGTTGCCACTTCTTGCCGAGCGTATCCTCGCTGATCTTGTCCTGGAGGAGCATGAGACCGGTGAGCAGGGACTCGGGCCGGGGCGGACAGCCGGGAATGTAGACATCGACCGGAAGCAGAGTGTTCACGCCGGGTGTGACGCTATAGGCGTAAGCGAAGGGACCGCCCATGGTCGCGCATCCACCCATGGCAATGGCCCATTTCGGCTCAGGCATTTGCAGCCAGATGCGCCGAACAGCCGGGGCCATCTTCCAAGTAACCGTACCGGGGACGATAAGGAGGTCGGCCTGCCGCGGCGAGGCCCGGAAGATCTCCGCCCCGAAGCGCGCGATGTCGTAGCGCGGTGTCGCGGTAGCGATCATCTCCATTGCGCAGCAGGCGAGACCGAACATGGCTGGCCACAATGACGATCGGCGCGACCAGTTGAGAACCTGGTCCACGCTGGTGATGAGGAGGTTTGACTCGACCTCGTCCTCAACGTTCGTGTCCAGGTGGAGCGGGAGGGGCTGGTAGACCTTGGTGCTGTCAGCCATCAATCGTGCAGTCTATCACAATCCCTCGGTTCGTCGGCACTAGCGTCCGCGCCCGCCTCCGCCGTGGAATTGGCCGTCATTGATCGGTTCATCGATGAACAGATCGCCGTTGCGGATCTTGATGTTGTACCCGCAATCCGGGTTGGTGCAGACCCATGCCTTGTAATGGATTGGGGCCCCCTGGCTCCCGAAGTCCGAGAATGGGACAAGGTCCCCATCGCCGCATTTCCTACACTCTGGAAACTGATACACGCCACCCCTCCTCCGATGCTTGGCGGGATACTAGCAGTAAGCCCTTTACCGGCACAATACGCCCTTTCAGCGCAGGGTCATGGGCTGCCAGCGGCCCGTGTAGCCGCGGATGAGGATGTCGTCGTCAATCCGCTCGCTGAGGACCTCGTGGAGAGTTGGCGCCGATGCCAGGGTGGAGGCACCGAAACCACCGATGGCGGGCAAGCCGTCTCCACCGATGAGCCTGGGTGCGATGAATGCCCAGACCTCGTCGGCGAGATCTTCGTCGAACACGGAGCCAAGCAGACTGGCGCCACCTTCGATCCAGGCTGACAGGATCCCGCGCCTGCCAAGTGCCTGGAAGAGCTGGTAGAGGTTGACGCCGGTCACCCCCGGTTCGAGGAGGATGACTTCCGCTCCGGCAGCGACGAGGTCCGAACGCCAAGCTGCGTCTGATTCGCTCACGGTTGCGACCACGACCTTTCCGGGTTCAGCCAACGTCCGGGCCGTAAGGGGTGTGCGCCCGCGAGCGTCGACGATGACCCTGAGCGGTTGACGGATAGCCACTCTGCCCCCTGGTCGGGCCGTAAGTGCGGGGTCGTCGGCGAGCACCGTCCCGCTGCCGGTGATGATGGCGTCGACGCGGGCGCGCTCTTCGTGCACGCGAGCGCGAGCAGCATCCCCGGTGATCCACTTCGAGTCACCGCTGGCCGTGGCAATACGGCCATCCAGGCTCGCGGCGAACTTGGCGATGACATAGGGGAGCCCGGTTTCGCGGTGCTTGAGGTAAGGGCGCAGCTGCCTAGTGGCTGCCAGCGCACCGTCGCCGGTTTGGACTTCAACGCCGGCCGAACGCAAACGGGCGATTCCTGCACCGGCAACTCGGACGTCGGGGTCTTCGAGGGCGACTACAACCGCTGCAACACCGGCGTCGATGATGGCGTCCGAACAGGGGGGCGTCCTTTTTCCCTCGAAGGGGGCACAGGGTTCGAGCGTGCAGTAGAGCGTAGCGCCCCGGGCAAGCGAGCCGGCGGCCTCAAGTGCGACCCGCTCCGCGTGCCGGCCCGGGGGTGGCTCGGTGGCGCCGTAGGCGATAATGCGGCCCTCGCTGACGATGGCTGCGCCGACCCAGGGATTGGGGCCGGTAAGGCCACGGATCGGCGAGGCAGCATTAAGGGCGGCGCCCATCCCGGTCGATGGCGCCGTGGACACTACTTCCGTGCCTTCCACAGGTCTCGCGTGAGTTGGGCTTCCCCGACGTGCTCGCGGAGGTGAGCGAGGCCGCGGAGGATCGCCTCGTAGCCGGTTACGCGAACCTGGTCGGCGACATCGGCGAAGAATGTTTCTCGCGTGAGGGTCTCGTCGGTACCGGCATCGGCCTCCTTCTTCAATGAGGCGAGGTAGGTGTCGATATCGGCCTTGAGTTCTGCGGTGGTCTTCGCCTTATCGACAAATGCTTCCTCTCGCTCCCCGGCCCGGTAGTCCTTGAGCGAGCGTTCGATGCCACAGCCGACCTGAAGCCAGAAACGCGAGGCGCCGATGGAGTGGGTTACCAGCACCTGGATCGTGTTGCCGGCTCCTTCAGGCTTCCAATGCAAGGCCTCGGGGGGCAGGTCGTCGAGGACGGCTCGATAGAGGTCGAAGGAGAGGGCGGCGACGTTGTAGGAAGCCTGGTAGGCAGGATGCATTGGTCGATCCTATGACTCTGGGACCGGCATGCAAGCGAGAAGCGTGGGCTTCCTCGATGGTGTACGTTTCTTGCAGAGATGAGCGACGGCACTTCGGCTTCGGCGATCCTCCTTTCGGATGATGACACCGCGCTCGTCGCACGCCTGCGAGAGGGCGAGGCGGAAGCCTTTGAGGAGCTCGTCGACAAGTACCACAGTGCGCTCGTGCGCTTCGCCCGGTTGTATGTGCCGACGCATGAACTGGCCGAGGATGTGGTGCAGGAGACGTGGATGGGCGTCCTCCGTGGGCTCGATCGATTCGAGGGCCGATCGTCGCTGAAGACGTGGATCTTCCGGATCGCCGCTAACCGCGCCCAGACCAAAGGCAAACGTGAAGCACGGACGGTACCTTTCGCGGCTCTCGCTTCGACCGAGGCAGGGCAGGAAGAATCGGTTGAGGTCGATCGGTTCTTGCCGCCAGATCACGCGGAGCGCCCCAACTTCTGGTCAACTCTCCCGCTGGACTTCGACAATCAGCCGGAGGCGCGGTTGCTTTCGGACGAGACGTTCGCCGAGATACGGAGGGCGATCGATACATTGCCTCCGATGCAGGCGACGGTGATTACCCTTCGCGACCTTCAACAGTGGTCGTCGACGGAGGTGCGCGAGGCGCTGGACATTACGGAGGCGAACCAGAGGGTGCTGCTGCATCGGGCCCGCACCAAGGTTCGCCGGGCGATCGAGGATTATTTCGCCAGGGCGAATGGAACGGGAGCGCCGTCCGATGCCTGAGCGGATGACCTGCCCGGTACTTGTCCAACTGGTGACCGAATACCTGGAAGGGGTGATGCCCCCAGAGGATGCCGCACAATTCGAAGAGCACCTGGGCCGCTGTCCCCCGTGCGAGGTGTACCTCGTCCAGTTTCGAAAGACGATCGAGATATGTGGCCGTCTCCCGGAAGAGGTATTACCGGTAGAGGTGAAAGAGACCTTGCTGGCTGCCTTCGAGAACTGGAAAGCTAACCGCTAGAGTTTCGCGGCGTACTGCTCGAGTTCGGCCAGCGTCGTTCGGTTGATCCGTCTCCCCAGCGAACGCAGCGAGTCGAGATCGCCGAGGGCCTGTGCCGCGTGCAGTTCGCCGAAGGTATAGCCAGCACCGGGAATAGGGACGTCTTCGGCAGGCACGTCGGTCAGCTGCAGGAAGATGCCGGTATTTGGCCCGCCCTTGTGATACTGCCCGGTCGAGTGCAGGTAACGGGGGCCGAAACCGGACGTGGTGGCGACGTCGTAATGGGCAGAGAGCCTGGCCCGCACCCTTGCGAGGCGGGCATCGTTGGCATGGTTCCGCGGCAGGTAGGCGAGAATCCCGATGTAGTCACCGGCGGAAACATCCACGAGCACGTCGTCGATGCCGGGCGTGGTGGAATCCACGTTGGCGCCGCCGAGGATGGCGGCGGTTGCGTCTTTGGCGGATTGCACGGCCGGCTGGTCGAAGGGATTGAGTTCGAGGATGTGACCGGCGATGGCGGTTGCGAATTCCCAGTTCCACCAGTCGAGTGCGGCCGGATGGTCTACGGCCGGGTTGCGGGGACTGCCCGGGCCAAAGTCCACAAAGAGCCGGTCGTTGCCCTGGGCCGGTCCCGTCTCGCCCTCGATGGGGAGAATACCTTTGCCTTGCTTACCGGTGGACTCCGAAAGCAACTGTTCCAGCCATGCGCCGAACGGCCGGAGATGCGATGGGCTGAGGATTGTGAGCTTGTCGCGACCGCCCGCGGCAGCCAGTCCCATTCCCACACCGCAGCGCACCGCGACGTTGTGGCCGGGATCGTCGCGACGGGTGTCGCGTGCGGCATCCTTCGCCGCGTTTAGCATGGCCCGGATGTCGCAGCCCATGAGTGCTGCCGGTACGAGTCCGAAATAGGTGAGGGCCGAATAGCGGCCGCCGACTTCCGGGTCGTTGAGGAAGACCTTGCGGAAGCCACGATCGGTAGCTATGCGTTCCAGGGAGGAACCGGCGTCCGTGATGGCGACGTATTGCCGGCCATGGGGAACGCGGTCCCAGAAGTATTCGAGCTGAGAGCGCGTCTCAACCGTTGAACCGGACTTGCTCGAAGCGATGAACAGCGTCCGCTCCTCGTCGATATTGCGGACGATCCGGAGGAGTTCGTCCGGGTGCGTGGTGTCGAGGACGATGATTTCGAGCGCCCCGGGCGCGCTCCCCAGCACCTGTTGCATGACTTCCGGCGCCAGGCTCGAACCACCCATGCCCAGGAGCACGGCCGTGGTAAAACCGGCCCCCCAGGTGTCATGGGCGAACGTTTCGAGTGCTTCAACCTGTTGGAGCATTGATTCCGGGGCGCGGAGCCAGCCGAGCCTGTCGGCGCATTCGGCAGGCTCAGGTGACCAGACGGTGTGGTCGCCTGCCCAGATTCGACCGACAACGTCTTCTGCGCGAACGCGGGCGAGGCGGGCGTCAATCGCTTCGGCGAAGCTGGCCGAGCTCACCGTATCAAGGATTTCGGTCATGCCGGGGCGAGGGCTTCCTTCAGGTTGGCCTCGATTGCCGTGAGAAGTGACTGGAAGTCATTCTCGAAGGCAGCGAGGCCGTCGACCAGCAGGCTATCGGTTACGGCATCAATATCGATGCCCGCCGTCCGCAACGACTCCAGGGTCTTCTCGGCGCCAGCCATGTCTTCGCTGGTCATCGTTGCTACCTCGCAGTGGTCGAGGACGGCCTGGAGGGTCGATTCGGGGAGCGTGTTCACCGTGTGGGGTGCGATCAACGATTCGACGTAGAGGACGTCGCGGTAGGCCGGGTTCTTCGTGCTGGTGGACGCCCAGAGCGGGCGCTGCACGCGGGCCCCGGCGTCGGCAAGGCGTTGCCAGTCTGCGCCGGAGAAGATTTCCGAAAAGCGGCGGTAGGCGTGGCGAGCATTGGCGACAGCCGCCTGTCCGCGAAGAGGCGAGTCAGTGGGGAGCTGGCCATCGACGGCCGTATCTACGCGCGAGACGAAGAACGAGGCCACGCTCGCGACCCTGGAGAGGTCCTCGCCGCGGGATAGCCGTTCCTCGAGCCCGGCGATGTAGGCGGCGGCGGTACGCTCGTAAACCCCCACCGAGAACAACAATGTTTGATTGGTGTTTACACCGTCGGCGATGAGGCGTTGGAGAATCTCGACGCCCTCTTCGGTGCCCGGCACCTTGATCATGAGATTCGGGCGGTCGATGAGATCGTGAAGGCGATGGGCTTCGGCAACCGAAGCTTCGACGTCGTGCTCGAGACCGGGGGGCAATTCGAAGGAGACGAAGCCGTCGGCCCCCTCAGTATCGCGATAGACCGCAAGCATGGCGTCGCATGCGGCGATAATGTCAGTCGCTGCGAGGCTCACGAAGGCCTCGTAACGATCGGAGACGCCGCGTTCGGCCAGCTTCACGATGTCGCTGGTATAGAGATCTGAGCCGGTGATGGCCTTGTTGAAGATGCTGGGGTTCGAGGTGATCCCGGTAAGGTGGCGGGCGTCGATGAGCCGCTGAAGCTCACCCGAGTGAATGAGGTCCCGGCCGAGGAAGTCGAGCCAGATGGACTGCCCGGAATCCATCAATTGATGTACGCGATCATCCATGCAAAACCCCCAAACGCTGCCACCCACGATAGCGCAGGGGTGGCGCCGTGGGGAGTCTCAACGTTCAGGCATGGCCCGGAAGTTATGGCTGGAGCCGCATGGCCTAGCCCATCGTCTGAACCTTCTCCGGCTCGATGCGGTAGATCACGCGGGTCTCGGAGTCGGTGAGGTTCGGGTAGGTATCGACGCCCATGTACTTCTTTGCGAGCTTGTTGATGTGGTCGACGGCGCCGTGTGTCTCGGCCGCGACGACCCTTCCGCGAACCTGGATGTAGCGGTAAGGATTGTCCGGGTCCTGGATGGAGAGGGCGATGGCCGGCGACCGTTCGATGTTTCGGTCCTTTTGGCGGCCTCTTGCACTGTTGATGAGAATGTGCGTGCCATCGTAGTCGACCCAGACAGGCGTCACTTGCGGTGAGCCGTCGGGCATCAGCGTGGCGATGTGCGCGAAGCTCTTCTTGGTGAGGATGTCGGCGTGCGAAGTCGGGATGGTCAAGGGAGTCTCCTTGTACTTGCTATTGCAACCAGTCGGGCCGGGGGCTGCTGGCGTTACATGCGCCACGCTCCACCTCGCTGGAGGAGTGCATGTGGGTGCCCTGTAGACGCCTGGCATCCGTAGAATCCGGCCAATGACCCAACCAGCTACGCGTCCGCCGTTTGAAGAGGATCTGTTTCATCGCTATCTCGGGCTCACGCTCGATGAGATACGCCCGGGCTTTGCGCGGGTCCGCCTGAAATTCGGAGAGACGACTCCGCGCGGTATAGGTGGCAGCGTGCACGGAGGTGTACTGGCGGCGATGGTCGATATCGCCATGCTGCGGGCGGTGATTGCAGATCTGAGGCCCGACGACCAGCTTGCCGGGACGGCTGACCTGAACATCACCTATATGCGGCCGGCTCACGGTCCGACGGTAGACGCCGAGGCGACGGTCTTGCGGAAGGGCAGGCAACTGGCTGTGGTAGAGGTCGAGATCTTCGATGCCCAGCGGCGCCTCTGTGCCAAGGGCCGGGTGTTGTACGCCTTCCGCCGTTAGCCGTCCTCGGGGCCTAAATCGGACTCGATGTCTTCGCCATCGAACGTGGCATTGACGTAGACAAGCATGCGGCGGGCCAGGTCTATGCCAAGGTCTGTGTCCTGGGTGCCATCAAGTCCGCCCTGGACCACAGCATGGACAACGCGACCGGTGCGAAAGCAGACGACCGTCTCGATGAACTGACCGAAACTGATGTTCCCGACCTCAAAGGTCGTTGTTGAAAAGAAGCCTGTTGATTCGGAGCCGAGACGGGGAACATCGAACTCATCAAGCTGTTGGTCGTCGGCGATGAGCAGGCCGCAGGCGTGGATGCGGAGGGCGTTGGAGGCGGATTCTTCATCGAGGTAGATGGTGGAATGCGCTTCGATTTGCTGCAGCCGGCCGAGATGCTCGAACCAGCGATCCCAGGTGAAAAAGGTGAGATGCCCGAGCTGCCGTCCCTGAGCTTCCAGCTGGATCTGTTTCTGACCGGCGTCGACTTCTGGAAGGGTTTCCTGGAAGGCAGCTGCCCACTCTTCGTTGGTGAAGAAGTCGCTGAATGATGGGTCAATTCCGCGCACCGGAATGTCGTCCGGTTTCAGGGCCATGGCTTCGAGGTCGAGGTCCTCGGGGGCGAACTCGGTGGGGTAGGAGCTTCGGGAGGTCCCACCGTCATCGTCGCCGCCCAGGAGACCGCAGGCTCCGAAGATGAGGGCGAGGAAACAGAGCGCGAGGATGGCAAGCCGCGGCATCGGCCAATCGTAGCGTATTCAAAGGGCAGGGCAGACGGCCCCGGCGTCGTGCTTTCGGTGTAGATTTGCTGCACCACACTTAGCAGGAGCAGGTGCATGGCGTTAACGATTGAGGACAAGCTGGAGATCCACGAACTCTACACGCGCTACAACCACGCAATCGATTCCGGCGACGGGCCCGCGTGGGCGGCGACCTTCACACCGGACGGCGTGTTGGAGACTTCAATCGGTTCTCCATCCGGCACGAAGGAGCTGATCGAGTTCTGTGACACACTCAACGCCAATTACCGGCCTCGCCATTGGGTGAACAATCTCCTTCTCGAGGAAACGCCGACGGGGGTGACCGGGCGTTGCTACCTGATGGGCCTGCTGCTTGGTGAGCAGCCGGGGATTAGCAATACCGCGATTTACGAGGACGAGATCGTGAGGACTCCCAGCGGCTGGCGGTTCGCCCGTCGCGTCGTGAATAACGATTAGCGCGGCCTGGGCCCGGTAGATGCGGCTCTTTCTCCTGCTCCTGATCGTCACCGGCGGTGCGGCACTGGTCGTTGCGGCGACCGTCTTCCGTTCCGAGGGCGCGGTCAGGACGTTGAAGAAGCTGCGTCTCGTTGGCTTCGCCTACGTTGCGGCGATCGTTGCGGTGGCGATCTGGCGCGTCTGGCAGCAGGGCGGGCTGTAGTTGCGCGTGCTGGTTGCCCCGCAGGAGTTCAAGGGCTCACTGACGGCAGCCGAAGCGGCGGAGGCAATCGGCGCAGGAGTGCGGCTGGCACTGCCGGGCGTGGAGGTTGACCTGCTGCCGCTATCGGATGGCGGTCCGGGATTCGTCGATGCGATGGAAGCAGCTCTTGGTGGGACGCTCCAGACGTCGCCGGCGGGTGACCCGCTTGGGCGCCAGGTGGCTGCCCGGTGGCTCCTGGCGCCGGACGGCACCGCCTATGTCGAGGCGGCCCAGGCGAACGGGCTGCTCCACCTCTGGCCGGATGAACTGGCCCCCCTCGAGGCATCGACGCATGGCGTTGGGGAGTTGTTGCTGGCCGCGGCCATTGAAGGTGCTGCCCGAATCGTTGTCGGAGTGGGCGGGAGTGCTACCACTGATGGTGGTATTGGGATGGCCCAGGCCCTGGGTGCCCGCCTGGCGTTTTCCCCCGGTTGGACGCTCTTGCGGGGAGGTGGTTCCCTCCCCGCGCTGGAGAGCATCCGCTGGACGAGGCCCGAGTTGCTTGCGGGCATCCCCATCACCGTGGCGACGGACGTGACGAATCCACTCCATGGACCGTCGGGTGCTGCAGCCGTGTTCGCCCCCCAGAAGGGGGCTTCGGAAGGCGAAGTCGAACTCCTGGAGCGAGGTTTGAAGCGCTTCACCGAGGTCGTCGAACGGGACCTTGGCGTTCGCCTGGGGGATCTCGCCGGGGGTGGCGCCGCCGGGGGTCTTGCTGCCGGCATGTATGCATTCCTCGGGGCCACTATCGAAAGTGGATTCGACGTGGTCGCCCATGCCACGGGCTTCGGCGAGCGGTTGAGCCGGGCAGATCTCGTGATTACCGGCGAAGGGAGCTTCGACGACCAATCCCGGCAGGGTAAGACCACCGGGCGGGTGATCGCTACGGCCGAAGCTGCCGACATCCCCTGGCTGGTCCTGGCGGGCGTGGTCGACGACGAAGCCACGAACGTGCGTTCGTTGACGCAGATCGCGGGTCCCGGACGTGATCCGATGTCCGATGCGGCTGCGCTCTTGGCGGAGCTGGCGGCCGCGGCAGTGGCGGACGCGTAGCGAGTGCCTAGGAGTTGGAGTGGCCTTCTTCGAGGCCGGAAGCCTGCAACGTTTGCACGGCTTTCCGGGCTGTGGCGGCGTCGGCCACCTCGGTGTTCAGCCGACCAACCAGCAGACCCTCGGCGCGGGCAGCGGCGTAGACCTGGCTGATTGCACGGGCACGCTCGACCGCGCTTTCGGTGGGTGTGAACGCGGCATTGGCGGTGGCCACGGCGTTGGTGTCCCGGAGGATCGCCCCGGCAAACCCGTACTGGGCATGGCTCCGAAGTTCAAGGTGTGCACCGGCGACGAGCGGGAGTCCATCGATGGATCGGGCAGCGGCAACCACGAGGCCGCGGGCATAGGAGAAGCGCGGCCCGTGTTCCTCGGCCCGGCCGCCGACATGGTCTGCGTAGGCATCGGCGTCGAATACCAGTCCGGTGACCCGCGGTGCGGCCGCTGCAATTTCCGCTGCTCGCAGGAGGCCACGGGCAGTGTCGATGACGGGAAAGAGCTTGAGGGTCCCGGGCTCGATATCGCGCCCGTGCTCGAATTCGCGTAGCAACACGGTGGCGTCGCGAACATCCTGTGGCTCCCCGCAATGCGGCAAGATGATGCCCGCGCAATCCGGGGTGACGATGGCGTCGAGGTCGTCGCGAAGGAGCTGGGTGCGGGGATGATTGACGGTGACCAGCACTCGCTTGCCCTGGGCTGCGATTGCGGACATCTCACGCGTCGCCGCGAGCCGGAGACTGCCCACGGCCCGAGAGGCATCGTTGAGGACGAACAGCACAGCATCGGCTTCCGATGCCTGGACGGAATCCAGGTCGGCGATGCTGTCCCGGGCGAGAATGCTACGCAGCCTCATTGCTAGACCCGTCCCCCGATGTAGCCACCAACCACGACAGGGGGTGGGGTGAGGGCGGCAAGGTGGAGATCCTGCTTAAGGGCCATGATGCCCTGCAAGTGGTCGAGGGCGTGGCGATACATCAACTCGGCCAGCCACTGGCAGGTTAGGGGCCCCCAGCGCGTGTCCGTCCGGTGCCGGCTCCAGGTGCTGTCGCCCATCTGCTTAAAAATCACCAGTTCCTCATCGCGCATGCGGACGAGGTCTTCGAGCAACCGCTGAGCCGTCTCGTCGGGGTCGTAGCGTCGTTCGTGCCAGTCGCGGCGGTTGTAGTCGAGGGGGTCGAGCATCTCGGGAACGGTGGCCCAGCGGAGGAGGGGGAGGTAGACCTCTCTCTCCATATCGGCCAGGTGGGAGAGATGTTCGTGGATAGTCCACTCGTCCGTTGCCGGACGGTAGTGCACTTCTGTGTCGTTGAGTCCTCGAACTGCCCAGCTCAGATCATCGGTGAGCGACCGCAAGCGGCTGGTGAGTTCGGCCCGGTAGATGGAAGTTTCGCCCATGCGCCTGCCTCTCCTCGCCGGGCCCCGCCTCCCCGCGTTGTGGTGCCAAGTATAGGGGGATTGGCCTACCTGACGATCCGCGTCAGGCGTCTTCTTTGCTTGGAAGATCCTTTGAGAGTTCCTCATAGACCCGCGAGTTGCGGGCGATATCAGGGGAGGGGGCGTACATCGACTCTACCTCGCTGCCCCAGCGTGCCTCCGCCTGCTCGAGCTTTTCCCCTTCGGTGTACTGGCGGACAAACGGGCTGAGGATGCGCTCCATGCTGTGACCGCGCGAGCCTTTCTCGGCTTTTGGGCACGCCGGGATCTTTGCCTCGGCATTCAGTGAGCGGACGAGGACCTCTTCCCTCGCACCGCATTTCGTACAGCGATATTCGTAAAGCGGCATGACGCCTAGCCTACCATTTCTACGGGCGATCCTTCACCCGCCCAGGTGGTTGAGGTATCGCTCGGCGGTGATTGCGGCGGTGGCACCGTCGCCGGCGGCGCTGATAAGTTGCCGGGCCGCCAAACTTCGCAGGTCGCCGGCTACAAACAGCCCGGGGCGTGAGGACCGCATTTCGAGGTCGACAATCGCGTGTCCGCCCTCGTCCATATCGACAAGTCCCCGCAACAGGTGGCTGTTCGGCGTCTGGCCGATGAAGATGAACACCGCAGCGACCTCCATAGGTTCCTCGCGTCCGGTCTTCACATTGCGAAGGCGGAGACGCTCCACCTCTGCCTCACCTTCGATTGCTTCGACGGTGGTGTCCCAGGTGAAGTCGATGGTTGGTGAGGCGAAGGCCTTCTCCTGGAGGATGGCACCGGCCCGGAGTTCGTCGCGGCGGTGGATGACGTGGACCCTGGAGGCGTAACGGGTAAGGAAAAGTGCTTCGTCAATGGCGGCATCACCGCCACCGACCACGGCAACCTCCTGGTCTTTGAAGAAGGCGCCGTCGCAGGTGGCGCAGTAGCTCACGCCTTTGCCGGTGAATTCCGTTTCGCCGGGGACATTGAGATGGTTGTAGTCGGCACCGCCGGTCGCAATCACTGCTCGCGCGGTGTCCGTGCCTTCTGCCGTCTCGATCTCGAAGGTCCCGTCGGGCTGGGGCAAGACCGCATTCACTTCTACATAGCGCATCTCGGCACCGAAGTGCTCGGCTTGCCGGCGCATTCTCTCGGCCAACTCGAAGCCGTTCACACCGTCGGGGAACCCGGGATAGTTGTCGACGCGGTCTGTGGTGCCGATCTGCCCCCCGGTGACCGCTTTTTCGTAGACCACGGTGCGTCGGCGCGCCCTGGCGGCATAGATCGCCGCCGTCAGTCCCGCACCGCCGCCACCGATGATCGCGACGTCGACCGCTTCGTGGTTAGTCATGTGTTTACCTCTGTGACACAAAAGAGGCGGCACCCACCGGGCACCGCCTCCTGTCTATACTCGCCAGCCCGGGCGCCTAGGCGAGGGCAGCTTCGAGGCGCTTCTTGAGGTCGCTCTTGGGGCGGAACCCGACGATCGTGTCGTGCAGTTCGCCACCCTTGAAGATGAGCAGTGATGGAATGCTGCGGATGGAGAACTGGGTTGGAATGGAAGGGTTCTCGTCGGTGTTCATCTTGAAGAAGTTGACCTTGCCGGCATATTCCTCGCTGAGTTCCTCAACCACCGGTGCAACCATGCGGCAGGGCCCACACCAGGGAGCCCAGAAGTCGACCAGTACGGGGAGGTCGCTCTTAATCACTTCGGATTCAAAGGTGCTATCAGTAATGTCGCGGGGTGCCGCCATGTGTATCTCCTTGGTACTTGTACCGGAAGCTGCGTTGCGTACGAAGGTTCCGTGTGCCTATGCAGTCTAGGGTACGGGCGAAGGCGTTACAGGGGCCATCCGGTGAATCTGATATCGCACGGGCGGCGTTCAGTTTGTTAGGATTCTGAACGAAAGCGAGTTCGGAAGGTCTATGGCGCCTTCATCTGTGTTGGTCCTGAACCAGAACTACGAACCGCTCAACGTGTGCAACGTCAGGCGTGCGTTGATCCTCGTCCTTCGTGGCAAGGCTGAGGTCATCGAAGCGGGCCGCGAGGCCTGGCATTCGGCGACGGTGGCGTTCACGCTGCCTTCGGTTATCCGCCTGGTGCAGTACATACGGCGTCCGCGGCCCAAGTTGCGGCTCACCCGGCGCGAGGTATTCAACCGCGATAACTGGGTGTGCCAGTACTGCGGCCGTCCGGGAAAGGACCTCACCCTGGACCACGTGATGCCACGCCACAGGGGCGGCCCCCATACCTGGGAGAATCTCGTGAGCGCCTGCAAGCAGTGCAACCACCGCAAGGCCGGCCGAACACCGTCCGAGGCAGGTATGCGGCTGCTCCAGGAGCCGATCGCGCCACGAGTGGCTCTCTACCATGCCTTCTTTCCCTACCTGGGCAGTCAGCTGGAGTGGCGGAAGTTCGTGCCCGGCTATGACCACGGCGTGGCCGCAGGCTAATGCCTCACAACGACGACGAGGGTGTCCCTGCAGTCGATGCTGAACTCCGCGCCAGCATCCTCGCTGAGGCTGTCGAGATAGCGCGGGGGCAACCGGGTGGGACGCTCGCAACGCTCCATTCGGAGGATGGGACTCCCTACGTCACGTTCGTCTTCTTTCACATGACCGATCGGGGTGAGGTGATTTTCGGGAGCCAGCCCGGTCCCCAGCACACACGGAACATTGTGGGTACGCCTGAAGTCTCATTCCTTATCGACAACCGGGAGATCCTCCCGGAGGACTGGACTCGCTTTGACCGGGTGATAGTGGAGGGCACGGCCAAGGCAGTCGCCAAGGACGACCAACGCTACGAGGATCTACTCGATGCACTTCGCGGCAAGAATCCGCTTGCGGCACGGTTCACGGCGGAAGGAATCCTGTTCCGCGTGGAGCCCCGTCGCCTGATGATGCGGAAAGGTGTGCACACCGAACGCCAGGTGCTCGAATTTCCCACGGAAGACTGAAGTGCGGCTGCACGGGCGCACTACAATAGCGGGGTGAATTACGCCGAAGCGCTGGAGTTCCTGGCCTCCTTCAACGACATGGAGCGCGGAATCCAGAAGTCCGCCAACCCGGTGATGAATCTGGAGGGTATGCGCTCTTTGCTGGCGCGGCTCAACGACCCACAGGCAGGACGCAAGACCGTTCACGTTACGGGTTCCAAGGGCAAGGGAACCACAGCATCAATGATCGAATCGATGATCCGGCATAGCGGATACACCACCGCGCTGTTCACCAGCCCCCATTTGCACTCGTACAACGAACGTATCCAGATCGGCGGAGATCCCGTTTCCAACGAGGAGTTCGCGGCGGGCATCGAAGCTATTCGGCCGGCCGTAGAAGCGGAAGCTGACCGGGGTACATCTCCGGTCTCGACGTTCGGCGTGCTTACGGCCCTCTTTTTCTGGCTGGTGCGAGCCCAGGCCCGGCCGGTGGAATGGCAGGTCGTTGAAGTGGGCCTCGGCGGAAGCTTCGACGTAACCAACGTCCTCGGCCCACCCGAGGTGGCGGTCATCACGCCGATCTCGTTGGAACACACGCAGATCCTTGGCGGAACGCCCGCCGAGATCGCGGCGGACAAAGCCGGCATCGTGAAGGAGGGCAGTGTCTGTGTCCTCGCCCGCCAGGATGACCCTGATGTTGTGGATGTGGTGACAGCCCGGTGCGAGGAAGTGGGCGCGACCCTCGTCAACGTTGGCGAGAGCTACGCATCGGAAGTAGTTGAAAAGCACGTCTACGGCCAGGCCTTCACGGTTGAGCACTCCGGCATCACGCGTGAATTGCGCACACCAATGCTTGGCCTCGCGCCGATCGAGAATGCGACGACGGCAATCGCGGCGATCGACGCTGCCATTGCTGGCGGGGCGGACATCCCGGAGCCGGCGATTGCTAATGGACTGGCCCGTTGCCGTGTCCGCGGGCGGCTGGAAGTGATGGGGCGGGCCCCCCTGATAGTTGCGGATGGAGCCCACAACGGGGCCAGCGCCGGGGTCCTGGCCGAGTCGCTGCGAACGTACTTCGACTGGAAGCGTTGTTTCTTCGTGATAGGGGTGACAGGGGACAAGGACCCGCGCAGTATCGGCATGAAGCTGGCCTCGCTGGCGGACCTGATTGTCTGCACGCGCTTCAACAATCCACGGGCGATGGATCCCTACCAGTTAATCCAGGAGGTTGGGTTCCTTGGTGCCCCGGCGGTGGCGGAGGAGTCGGTTGCGGAAGCGATGGATACCGTACTTGGGCATGCTGATGCTGCGGACATGATTTGCGTAACGGGTTCGCTCTATGTGGTTGCGGAGGCACGCGAGTACGTGCTCGGTGAGGGCATCGGCTCCTAGGACATTTACGTAGCCGTTGCGCCACGGCACCCTGTTGGGATGGCTTTGAAGGAGATGCTGGCGGCGGAGGACGTGTTTGTCGCGCTGGAGATCACGCCACCGAAGACACCCAGGCCCGAGGTGTTGCTCCGCCGCGCCAGCCTGTTGGCGGAGATCACGACGACCATCAACGTGATTCAGCGGCCGGGCCGGCAGTCCAGCCTCGATGCTTCCTGCGAGTTGCGGGCGGCAGGCTACGAACCCGTCTGGCACCTGGTGGCCCGGGGTGAAGATGCCCACGACCTTCCTGCCGCTATCGAGCGGGCGACCGCTGCTGGCGTCGATGACGTGCTGTGCATCCTCGGCGATCGGCCGGGAGAGGCGGCAATGAGAGTCCGGGACATGGTCGCAGCCGTGGGGAAGGGAATCCCGGGGGCCTGCGTCGGCGCGACGATGAATCAGTACGCCGTGACGGAGAGTGCGATGGCGAACCTCTACGGCAAGATCGAGGCGGGGGCGACGTTCGTCGAGACGCAGCCGGCGTTCGGCCTGGAGCGCCTCGCAGCAGTGGTTGAGCCTGCCCGCAAGCGGTTCCCGGACACCGGATTCGTCGCGATGGCAATGCCGCTGGTAACGCCGGGAGCGGCATCGCGGATGGAGGCACGCCTCGGGTTCGCCATCCCTGAGTCGTATCGCGAGCAAATTGCGCGGGGGCCGGAAGCTGCGTGGCGAGCCTTCGCCGAGAACCTGGGGACGCTCCGTGCTTCCGGGCTCGTCTCGGGGATTGCGATCATGACGCCGGAGATGGACCCGGGGCCAACGACCGCTGCCCGCATCCGGGATGCGGTGGTCGCCGCGGGACTTGCACGGGTAACCGCACACTAGGTACCGCTCCCGCCGTTACACTTGCGAACGATGAACCGTGCCAGGCTTGCCTCGGACTTCGCCGCCCAGCAGTCGCGGCGCTTCGATGATCTCGCCGAAGACATGTCGAAGACTGCCGCGGTCGACCGTGTGGCCGCCGACTTCTACGTGGCGATGGCGGCGGCGGCGAGCGCCAGCTATGTGTTTTCGCTTGGGGACGCCCTGGCCTACCCATCACTCCGGGTGGCAACTGGATTTGGAACCGTGGGACGGCTGGACCTGGTGTTGAGTGACCCGGACCTGGCGAAGATCGCAGAGGCAGCCCTCAGGCCGCTCGACCTCGGGGAGTCGGTGCGAGTGCACCGGGGTACACCTGCGCAGGTAGTACCCGGCATCAACGGGCCGTATGACCTCGTGATGGCTCGAACCGAGCCCGCGATGTTCCTGGAGTTGTATGACTATGTTGTTCGCCTGCTGCGGACGGGCGGGTCGTTGCTGTTGGGCCCCTGGCACCGTGCCGGCGACGATGGAGATGAGGATCAGCCCCGTCCAGAGGGTGAGGCTGAACTGTTGGAGCGGCTGGCCGAGGATTCCCGGTTCGTCGCTTACCTTCCTGCAACCGAATCGCCCTTGATCGCGGTTCGCCGCCGCTAGCCGATCTCAACGATTCTGCCGACCATCACCGGGATGGAAAGCTGTAGCTGTTGCGGAGAAGGAAGAGTGGCTGTGGCCGCACTTCGCCGCTTTCCCCCGACAGCCGATGCAGTCGAAGCAACGGTCGCGCGCCTTTGTGCGGAGTGTGCTCCGTGGCTGACAGGCCTGCTCAAGGCTATCGTCCGGGGACAGGCGGAGACGTCGAGCCTGTTCGGGCTGCCGCTGGGCGCCGATCGGGCGCTCGTGTTCCCCGGGCAGTGCACGCTCTGCCGCTCGCTGCCATCGACGGGGACGGCAGGATTTGAGTGCCGTCCGCTCGTCAACTCCTTTGAAGGCTGGCGCCGGGTAGACCTCTGCCCTGCCTGTGATGCTTGGCTCACGTCGATCGCCCGGGACGGCCGTTCGGCCCGCGGGAACGCGAGCCGGCTTATCGACGGGCCATATGGTGAGTGGCCACACCCGAACCTGCGGTTCCTTCACGTTGCTACCAACGTCCGTGATGAAGGCATTGCTACGGCAATCCGGGACGCCTGTGCGGCGATGGGCGTGGAAGTGGGCAGTCCGGCAGAGGTGGCACCGGGCGCCATCCTGTTTGTCGAAGTTGGCCCCGGCATCGACCAACATGGCATGAGTCCTGGCCCGTTTGCGGCCTCGGTTGCTGTGGCACCCCTGAACGGACGGGCGCAGCTCGTAGAGGCTCTGGCGACCGGTGCGACTGACTGGCTGACGGCTCCAGTTACACCTCAGCAGGTGACGGCTGCACTCACCCGTGTGCCTGCGCGCTGGCAGCACCCGGTTGAATACGACCCATTCACCGCGCTCCCGACCATCCGGGACCTGCCGCGGGAGCGCCCGGTGCTCTTTGTGGAACCGGCACGGGGGACAGACCTTTTCGAGCTCGTCTGGCTGCTACGCAGGCATTCCCGGGGGTACGACGACCTGGTTTCCTGTGGGGCGAGCCAGATTGCGTTTTTGCCCAGGGTGCGGGCCGAAAACGTGGGCTACATCGTGACCCGGCTGGGGATGCTACTGGACGGTCGCTGCAGGATTACGGAAAGGCCTTCGTATGCGGGCTACCGCCTGGATGCAGCGGGTTAACCGGCCAGGCCGAGGGACTTCCCCGACATTCGCGCCGCATTTTCTGGGCAATACTCCCTGCATCAAACCGGGAGACGGCGCGAGCGATGTACCTTCTCCGTGAGCAGCGCGACCGTTCGCTACTGACGTTAGAGCTTTCCGGCCATATGACTACAGATGAGGCCGTAGCGATGATCTGTTTCGCCGCGGAAATGGTGCGGACGGATGGTCTCAAGGCCGTTCGCGTGGACACCCAGGCGCTTGAGTTCGGTCCCGACCGCCCCGGGGCAGTTGCGGCTGTGCTGGCAGCACTTACTCCCGGGGGCGTTCGCGTGGCCGTCATCGCCCCGGAGTCGCAGCTGCGGCAGTGTGCGAGGATACTGCGGCTCGCACACCTGGAAGACGCTGCAGTCTTCTCTTCTCCCGGCGAAGCGGAGAATTGGCTGGCTGAGCGGATCGGGCACCGACGGCAGCTTCCGCCGACGGCACGCCGGCACGTAGACGACCTGCTTGGCGTTGCGCCCGCGCCGGACCCTTCAAGTGCACCGGCGAGGCATATTGGTGCGGCCTGAGGCTTGCCCGCTCGTCCTGACCGTTCCATTCTTGCGGCATGACTACCTACGACGAACTCCAGGTTGGCGATAGCGCCTCCTTCACCAAGACGATCTCCGAAGCCGATATCTATCTTTTCGCCGGGATCACGGGTGACATGAACCCGGCCCATGTTGACGCTGTTTCGGCAGCCGAGGGGATGTTCAAGCAGCGCATTGCCCACGGGATGCTGACCGCTTCCTTCATTTCCACAGTGATTGCGATGAAGCTACCGGGTCCCGGGACCATCTACGCGGGCCAGGACCTCCAGTTCCGGGCGCCGGTATTCATCGGCGACACGGTGACGGCCACAGTGGAGTGCACTGAGAAGCTGGATGAGCGGAAGTGGGCGAAGTTCAAGACGATGGTGACCAACCAGGATGGGAAGGCGGTGGTGGTTGGCACGGCAACGGTGATCCCGCCTTCTGCCTGAGGGCGCCCGCCAAACGACGATGACTGCCGAGCCGGGACGCCGGCGCCGCCGCCTCGATGAACCTGGCAGGGATGGAGGAAATCGGTCGGGCTGCCTGATACTGGGTGCCGTTTTGGGAGTCCTGGTGGGGATCATGTTCGCGCTCTACGGGCTGCCGCCGATTCTCCGGGCCATCTACGGTGAGGAGACCATAGCGGCCGGGGAAACCTACGAAGGCGACGGGCGGGTAATCCGGGTCGTGAGCGTTGACCGGGTTACTGAGCCTGAGCTGTACCTGGTGACACTTGCAATCACTTCCAACAAGACCTGGGACGTGGGCCGGGAGACCTTCCAGCTGGAAATCAGCACGCAGGATGAGTGGATCCCGGCAATGGAGGCGGACGGGCGCCCGGCGACCTCCTTCGACTTCGTCCTGGGTGAACCGCGTGAGCTGCTCCTGCAATTCGAAGCGCCGCTACGCGTGGATGCCCGTCCGGTGGAACTGCACGTGACGGACCCGCGCCTCGCGTTCGAACTCGAGGGAATTGAATGAGCGCCGAGGAACTGCACCTGCCGAGATTGCTGGGCCCGGGGCTCCGCTATGTGTTCATTGGCTTCAACCCGGGGATCGAATCGGCGCGGCGGGGACACTACTATGCGTTTCGCGGCAACGTGTTCTGGCGGCAAATGCACGAGAGCGGGCTGGTGCCCCACCCGGTGACGCATGAAGACGACCGCGACCTGTTCGAGAACAGCGGTATTGGTTTCGTCGACCTGTGCAGCCGGCCGACCGTCGCGGCCAAGGACTTATCCCCGGCGGAGCTGCGTGAGGGAGCAATGCGCCTGTTGGGCGAACTGGTCGAGCACCGGCCGAAGGTCGCGGTGTTCGCCGGGCGAGGGGTGTTCAACACGTTTGGGCGGCACGCACTCGGACTCAGTGCGGGGCAGCTGCGAGGGCGAAGCGACGGTGCTCAACCGGAACGACTGCCCGGGGACGAGACCGGGAAGACGGTCCTCTACGTGATCCCGTCGTCGAGCGGCCTCGCCAGTGGTTGGCACCGGGAGCGGTTGGAACTGTTGCGACGGCTGGCGAGAGACTACCGTTAGCCCACTACCACCACAGGCAGCCCACGCGCGGCCAGCGGCCAGAGGAGACCAAGCATGACGACGGGGCGAGCATTCCAGGACCTTTACCAGGAGAAGTACGCACACTGCTTTGGCTGCGGCCGCTTGAACGACCATGGGCTTCATATCCAGAGCTTCTGGGACGGAGACGAAAGCGTGTGCACGTACGAGCCGGAAGCCTTCTATACCGGTGGCTATCCGGAGAATCTCTACGGTGGCCTGATCGCTTCGCTGATGGATTGCCACTCGGCCGGCACCGCCATGGCCGCAGCCGTCCGTGCCAGGGAATCGGACCCCTCGCTCCCCGCGCCCGAGCGGTTTGTGACAGCTTCGCTGAAGGTGGACTACCTGGCGCCAACGCCCGTCGGACCGCTTGAAATCCGCGGAAAGATTCGCCAGGTCGATGGTAGAAAGACATGGATCGATGTGTCAGTCCATGCGAACGGCAAGGAGACGGCCCGTGGCGAAGTGCTCCAGGTACAGATCCCGGTGTAAGTGATGCGTTCGGCACGCCTCCACGCCCCCGCCACCATCGAAACGCGTCCACTCCGTCTTGAGACGGTGCCTGACCCAAGACCCGGCCCGGGGGAGGTACTTATACGCGTCGCGGCCTGCGCTGTGTGCCGGACGGACCTCCAGTTAACAGAGGGAGACATCGAGCCGAGGTATTCGCCGTCGATCCCGGGACACCAGGTGGTGGGGAGGGTGGAGGCCATGGGCGCCGGTGTGGCTGGTCTCGCGGTTGGTCAGCGTGTCGGTGTCGGCTGGCTGGGGTCGACGTGTGGATCGTGCCGGTACTGCACATCGGGCCTGGAAAACCTTTGCCCGCAGGCACGCTTCACGGGGTGGGACCGGGATGGGGGATTTGCCGAGTGGATGACGGTGGATGCGCGGTTTGCCCTCCCGCTGTCCGGGGAGCTGGCTGACGTAGAGGTAGCTCCGTTGCTGTGCGGGGGTGTCATCGGCTACCGATCGCTACGTGTGTCGGGTATTGAGCAGGGTGGCAGGCTCGGGCTGTTCGGGTTCGGTGCGAGCGCTTCCCTGGCTATCCAGGTGGCGGTGGATTGGGACTGCGAGGTGTACGTGGCGACGCGTTCGGAGGCGGAGCAGCGAAGGGCGCTAGACATGGGTGCTGCATGGGCTGGCGATTACACAGAGACACCACCGGTGCAGCTGGACGCGGCGATCACGTTTGCGCCGGTGGGTGCAGTCGTGATTCGGGCACTGCAGGCCCTGAGGCCGGGTGGGATCGTAGCGATCAACGCCATTCACCTCGACCGCATGCCGGAGTTTGACTATGAGGATTTGTGGCTGGAGCGGCAGATCCGGAGTGTTGCCAACTTCACCCGGCGTGACGCGGCGGAATTCCTCGCGCTGGCAGCGGAGATCCCCGTTCGGACGAGTGTTCAGCCCTATGCACTGGAAGGCGCGAATGAAGCGCTGATCGACCTCAAGGCCGGGCGGATTTCCGGAGCGGCTGTTCTCGAGATCGGCTAGTCGCCCGTCCCGGTCTGGTTGAAGCTCTCGATGACGAGATTGAACTCTTCGGTGGCGACGTCACGCATTTCGTCGACGAGTCGCTCCAACCGGTGCATGAGGAGTGGGCCTGGGTGGCCGGCTTCTTCCCTCGTCTGCCAGAGATGGATCATCAGTTCAGAAAGGGCGACGGCGAGGTGTTCAAGCGCGGGGACGAGCCGGGGTTCTCGCTCCGCAATCTCGTGTTCGATTCCCTCGGGTGCGACGAGCGCAACAACGTGCTGCTCCACCGCGAGGACGCACTGGCCAAGTGCTGATCGGAGTGAAGGCCGCCAGGTGGGACTCGTCCTGTCGGATTCCAGGGCATGCTGCAACGATGTCGCTGCCCGGAATATCGACTCCTTCAAGTCGGTGGGCTGATACCCGCCGGTGCTTGCTGCGCTCACCGGGGGGCACTCCCATCACCGGCCCTTGCCAGGACAGGTATCTCGAGTGATGGCCCTGACGTTTCACAGGCACTCTGGTCGAACCCTTGACGGTGAGCAGGGAATATCAAGAGGTTGACCTCCGCATGTGTTGTCCGGATAGTGCGCCGAGTTTCGGGCCCCTGGCATGGGCCGATCGATCCCGAAATGAAGGCCCGAGCGGGGCCCACTTCCCATAACCGGTTCCCGCTCGCTACCATGTTGGGCAACACCACTGGGGTGTCCGCACTTATCCAGACGGGGTTGAGGGAACCGGCCCTTTGAGACCCGGGCAACCTGCCGACCATCGCGGCACAGGTGCCAATTCCGGCCTCCTGCGGGAGAAAGATGAGCGCGACGACGCTCCGGACGGCCCAGGGTAAAAGGAGACAACTGTGTCGCTTTTGGGCCGAATGGTCATGCGCTAGCCCCTACCGAGGGGGCCCTGGACTTACCCGCGTGCAGTACCGGTTTTCACTGGTGCAGCCTCACGCTCCTCCCGAGCAATTTTGGAGACACTATCCGCATGACATTTGCAACCAACCTCCGCTGTCGCGAATGCAGCCGTGACTACCCACTCGAGGCCATCCACGTTTGTGACTTCTGCTTCGGTCCGCTGGAAGTGGCCTACGACCACGAGGCGATAGCCCGGACGGTGACCCGCAAGCGCATCGAGTCGGGCCCGGCGAGCCTCTGGCGCTACCAGGACTTCCTGCCGGTGGATGCCGAAAACGCGATCGATATCGGCGCGGGTTACACCCCGCTGATCCACGCGAAGAACCTGGGCAAGCTGCTGGGCCTGCCGAAGCTCTACATCAAGAACGACACCATGAACCCAACGTGGTCGTTCAAGGATCGTGTAGTGGCGGTTGCCAGCAGCCGCGCCCGCGAACTTGGGTACGAGAAGCTGGCCTGTGCCAGCACGGGAAACCTGGCCAACAGCGTTTCGGCGCATGCGGCCGCGGCAGGGATGGAGGCCGTGGTCTTCATCCCCCACGACCTCGAGGCCGGGAAAGTCCTCGGCTCGAGCATCTACGACCCGACACTGGTGAAGGTGCGGGGCAACTACGACGACGTGAACCGCCTTTGCGCTGAGCTCTCCGGGAGCTACAACTGGGGCTTCGTGAACGTGAACGTGCGCCCCTACTACTCAGAGGGCTCGAAGACGCTGGGGATGGAGGTTGCCGAGCAGCTCGGCTGGAAGGCCCCGGACCACTGCGTCGTGCCGATTGCCAGCGGTTCGCTGTTCGTGAAGATCCGCAAGGGATTGAACGAACTCGCGAAAGCCGGCCTCATCGAGGAGCCGAAGACGCGGATGAGTGGTGCCCAAGCCGATGGCTGCTCACCGGTCGCCGTTGCCTGGGAGGAAGGGTCGATGAACTTTCGCCCGCAGCGCCCGAACACGATTGCCAAGTCGCTGGCAATCGGTAACCCGGCCGACGGATACTACGGTCTTGTCCAGCTGAAGGAGACAAACGGAGCCTGTGGGAAAGTCACCGACGATCAGATTATCGATGGGATGAAACTGCTGGCAGAGTCCGAGGGTATCTTTGCCGAAACCGCCGGTGGGGTGACGATTGCTTCGCTGCGGCAGATGGTCGAGCGTGGGGATATCCATCCCGACGAGACGACGGTGGCGTTCGTTACCGGCGCAGGTTTCAAGACGGCCGAGGCTGTAGCCCCGCACCTGAACGCACCGCTTGAGGTGGAGGCGAACCTCGAGAGCTTCGAGGCGGCTTACCATGCCCGGCAGCCCGTGGAGGTTGGATAAACATGGCAAGCAAGCGAGTTAGGTTCACGTTTCCCGAGAACCTCATCAAAGAGCCGCTCATTTACAACCTTGGCAAGGAGTTCGCGGTAATCACGAACGTCCGAATGGCCGATGTAGATGAGCACACCGGCTGGGTCGTCCTCGAGCTAGAGGGCGAGTCCGGCGAGATTGACCGCAGCCTCGATTGGGCCCGTGCGAAGGGCGTGCGCGTCGACCCGGTGACGGGTGACGTCGTCGAGGGATAGGACATCACCGGGGGCGGGCGACCGCCCTCGATCACTACGCGAGGAACAAAACATGGCAATCAAAGTCCGTATACCGCAGCCGCTCCGGGGGCTTACCGGCAACGAATCCGTCGTGGATGGTGGAGGTGCCTCGCTGAGCGCCTGTATCGCCGATCTCGAGTCGCGCTTTCCCGGCGTGAAGGAGCGGGTCTTGGACGATACCGGTGAACTTCGGCGGTTCGTCAACGTCTATATCAACGGAGACGACGTCCGTTTCATTGACGGCCTCAATTCGCCCCTGAAAGACGGTGACGAGGTGAGCATCGTTCCGGCGGTGGCCGGCGGCGCTTAGTCGACAAGGGCCCGGGCAGCTTCGGCAATGTCGTTGAGGATCTTGCCGCCGCGTTCGGCCGGGTCCTGCATCTCGGGCAAGTAGTAATCGCGGATGGCGATAGGAATGAGCCGCACGCTGGCCATCCTGTCGGGCCAGAAGATCACCTCGGTCATGACGCCCTCGGTGTGTTCGGGTGTGTGCACCTGGTCGTACACGAGATTGCCCATGGCGTAGATGATGAAGCCGCCGCCGATCGACTCGGAAGCCTGGACGTGGTGGGCCTGGTTGCCGAAGACGACATCGGCGCCGGCGGCGATGGCCGCGCGCGCCGCCTTAATGCTTCGCGGGCTAGGTGTGTGCGTGTCTTCCGTTCCGCTGTTGAGAAGGACCGCCACAAAATCCACATCGTCCCGGGCCTTGAGTTCTGAAATCAGCCGGCTGAACCGGGTGAGCTGGAGACCTTCCGCGGGCTGGAAGAAGGGGGCTTCGCCACCCCCGTCGGCCACCTCGTCGTCGTAGCTGTCATCGAGGGGCGAAGTCCCGACCTCGTCCTCAGCGGCGTGGAGGACCACGGGTGCTACGTCGTCGAAGGCAAGGACACCGATGCGGATGCCCCTGGATTCGAAGATAGCTGCCGCCTGCGCCTCGGCGAGGTTGTTACCACCGCCGATTGGGACGATTCCCGCTTCATTGAGCACCTTGAGCGTGTTGAGGAAGGCATCGCTGCCGCAGTAGCCCACGTCACCACAATCGAAGACGTGATTGGTAGCCACGGTCATGCCATCGAATCCCGCGACTTGGAGCATTTCGACCGAAGCTTCGGGTGAGGTGAGGTTCGTCGTATCGATGCAGCGATAGGCCTCAGAAAAGTCCTGGAGGCTGGTATCGAGGGAGCCAAGAGCGATGTCGGCAGCGGCGAGGTACTGACCAACTTCGCCGCGAAAGGGCGCCCCGTAGTCCCCGGTGGCTTCGATTGCCGCAAGCGAGCAGCGGACGGGGATAGTGTCGCCGGTTCCGACCACGCGGATCGCGGCCGGTGGCTTCCACGCGAGTGCCGCCGTGAGTTCTTCGAGCCGGGCTTCGGCACGAGGGGTTCGGATATCGATGCCGGTGCGTTTCAGGAACGGCCAGGCCCCGTCGACTGCGTCACCACGAACGGGGTCGACCCGGCCGACGGCGATGGAGTTCATGGGACTCCGCACTTCGGTCAGCGGCACGAGGGCAACGATCCCGCTTCCGGAAACGAGAGCCTCCCGCAGTCCTTCGTAGTCTTCGAATGAGGCGACCTCAGCGGCAGGTGCGGCGGCGCCAATCCCACCGGCAATCACAGCCAGGGTGACAACAAGGTCGCGTCCGCCGACCTCCTGCCAGTTGCCGATTGCTCCCTTCGCCAGGGCGATCGCCTGTTCGGAGCTCACATTGCTGACGCCGGTGGCGGGATCGGTGACCAGCACCTCGACACCCGTGATGATGCCGTCCGGGTCGTCGCGAACGAACTGGATATCGGGCCGCTCGTCCCCTACAGCGGCGACAAGCCCGAGTTCTGCTGCCCCTTCGGGCGCCTGGCCTACGTAGACGAGGATGTCGCCCTGTGCCGGGGATGGCTCGGGAGTGCTCGTGGGGCCGGTCGTTGGGGTTGGGAGCGAGGGTAGCGGGCCGGCCGGCGCGGCGGTGTCACCACTCAGCAGGGCGGCGAGGACGGCGAGTATGCCAACGAAAGTAGAAGCGAGGCCGAGGACGAACCCCCAGAACCACGGGTGGCTCCTGTTCCAGGAGCTATCAAACATAAGGCCATGTTCAGGTGGTCCGGGCTCTCCGACAAGCGGCGGTGAGGGACTACGCTGCGCCCGCGTACCAGCGCTGGGGAGTGCCCGATGCGCTCTCGATGAAGGCGAACGAACGATCGAGGAGATGATCGATGCCGCCGCACATCGTCTCGACGCGGTCAAGCTCGGGAGGAATCGGGACGAGTTCGGCGTCCTCCACGTCAAAGCCGCAATAGAGGCCGTAGTGAAGTACGAGGGCGTTCGCAAGGGCGACGACGCCTTCGAGTCCATCGTGCTCGGGTGAAAGGCCTTCCCTGTGGTGGTGAGCTACGGCGTCTACCAGGTGAGTTGGGAACTTCCACTTCTCGCCGAGAGCGAGGCCAATCTCATCGTGGGCGTAGCCGGTTGTCTCAAGTTCGGCAACGTGAAGTGGTGTGCCCTGGATTGCCATGACGACGGCACTGCGGAACTCGTGGGGCATCACCTGGCGGAGGACGAGACGGCCTATGTCGTGGAGGATGCCGGCGGTGAAGGCGTCTTCGGGGCGGGCGGCACGAGTCTTCTTCGCGATCGTCTCGGCGGCGATTGCGACTGCGACGCTATGGCCCCAGAAGAGGTCGATATCGAAGACATCGTCGTCGATGCGGCGGCCGTTGAAGCTGTTCATCAGGCTGGCCCCAACGGCGACCTGGCGGACCTGTTTCATGCCCAGGACGACCACCGCTTCGCGTACGGTGCTGACCTTCCGGGCAAATCCGTAGTAGGCCGAGTTGCTGATCCGGATGAGCTTGGCGGTCAGCGCCTGGTCGCTGCTGAGCACCTGGGCCATGTCCAGCGCACTCGAGTTGGCGTCGTCGGCCATCGTCATCACGCGAGCGGCGACAGCGGGCAGCGGCGGCAGGTCCTCGACCCGCTCCAATAGTTGGCGAGCGTCATTCCCCATCGCCTTTAGTATCGACGCCCGGCGGGCCCTCTAAACCGCTACCGGCCCCAAGATCGGCGAATTTGGGAGACTATCGCCCGGCTCTATGGAGGAAACCCCGTAGGGAGGTGGCGAATTCATCGAACACTTCCTATGGACGCCGTGGCCGGTCGGCACAGCGGGTGGATGCGGGTGCTGCCGGTGCGGGATGTGGCCAGCGATCCAGTCCATCGGTTGTTCCTTGAACGGTTGGTGAACGGTGCCGGCCGTCGCCGCGACGGGAGTGTGTTTGGACTGACAGTCGAACCTGATTCCGGTACCGTAGCGTTCACGGGCCCCCGAACCCCCAGCCGCAGGAGGTCATCCAATGCCGTACCGCTATCGCTACTCCCTCTGGGACGGTACCCAGGAAGTACCTCCGCTCGACGCCGATGAGATCCTCGAGAACCTTACCGAAGACCTGATGAACTTCGGTGACCTGCAGCACGCGATGCGGAACCTGATGCAACGGGGCATGCGGAATCCTGACGGCGACCGGACACAGGGCCTCCGCGATCTACTGCAGCAACTTCGCCAGCAGCGCCGCGAGCAGTTGGACCGGTTCGACCTCAGCTCTATCTTCGACGACCTGAAGCGTCAGCTCGACGAGATCCTGGAGATGGAGCGGAGCACCATCGATCGCCGGCTGGACGAGGTCGGCGGCAGCCAACCGCGAGATGAACAGGCCGACGGCCAGTCGGGCGAGCCGGGTGAAGGTACCGAGGGTGGTGGTCAGGATCAGAAGGGTGGCGAAGGTAGCGAGGGCCAGCAGGAGCCATCCGCTGCTGGTGGCCAGCAGTCGCCGTCAGGCCAGCAGTCACCGGGGGGCCAGCAGGGTGGCCAACGTGGGCAATCGCAGCCTGGGCAGCAATCGCCGGGCAGCGACCAGGAGTTTGCGGAGATGCTCCGCAATATCGCCAATAAGAAGCAAGACTTCTTGCAGAACCTGCCTGAGGACGTCCCGGGCCAGGTGAAGGAACTGCAGAACTACGAGTTCATGGATCCGGAGGCGCAGGCCCGGTTCAACGAACTCCTCGAGTCGCTGAAGAAGTCGATGATGGACAGCTTCTTCAAGGATATGTACGACCAGATCAAGGACATGTCGCCGGAAGACCTGCAGCGGATGAAGGATATGGTCCGGGACCTGAATCAGATGCTGCAGGACCGGATAGCCGGTAATGAGCCGGACTTCGACCAGTTCATGGAGCAGTACGGAGATCTGTTCGGAGATAACCCGCCGCAGTCACTCGACGAGCTGGTCGCGCAGATGCAACAGCAGATGGGGCAGATGCAGAGCCTGATGGACAGCATGTCGGGCGATATGCGCCAGCAGTTGCAGGATCTGCTGGCGGATAAGGTGGGTGACCCTGAGCTTCAGCAGGGCCTTGGCGAACTCGCGCAGAACCTGGAGTACCTCTACCCGATGCGCGACCTCCGCAACCAGTACCCCTTCCGGGGTGAGGAGGAGATCGACCTCCAATCGGCCATGCAACTGATGGACCAGATGCAGTCGATCGATGAGATCGAGCGGCAGCTGGAGCGCACGCAGTATGGCGGCGAAATCGAGGATATCGATGCCGACAAGCTCGAGGAGCTTCTCGGGCCCGAAGCCCGTGAGACCCTTGAGCAGCTGAAGAACCTGCTGGAGATCCTGGAGCAGGCCGGGCTCATCCGAAAGAAGGGCCAGAACTGGGAACTAACGCCCAGGGCCACGCGCAAGATCGGCCAGAAGGCCCTTGCCGAGATCTACTCCCAGCTGAAGGGCGACACCTTCGGCAAGCATGAGGTGCAGAAGGTGGGCGCGGGGGGCGACCGGGCGGAGGACTCCAAGAAGTACGAGTTCGGGGACCCGTTCCACCTGGATATTCAGAAGACGATTATGAACTCGATGTACCGGGAGGGTCCCGGCACACCGTTGCGTCTGCACCCGGACGACTTCGAGGTGGAGCGCACGGAGCTGATTTCGCAAACGGCGACCGTGATCATGCTCGACCGCTCCTGGTCGATGGCGTTGCGTGGGAGCTTCCAGAGCGCGAAAAAGGTGGCCCTGGCGCTGAACAACCTGATCAGTTCGCAGTACGCGCGCGACAGCCTCTACATCATTGGCTTCAGTGCCTATGCCAGCGAGTTGAAGGCTGAAGACCTGCCGTACGTGCGTTGGGACGAGTCGGTGCTGGGCACGAATATGCACCACGCGCTGATGATCGCGCAGAAGTTGCTCGCCAAGCACACGAACGGGACCCGTCAGATCATCATGATCTCCGATGGCGAGCCGACGGCCCACCTGGACCATGGCAAGAGCTACTTTGCCTATCCGCCAAGCCCGATCACGATTCGTGAGACCCTGAAGGAAGTGAAGCGATGCACCCAGAAGGGCATCACGATCAACACCTTCATGCTCGACCGGAACTACTACCTGAAGGAATTCATCAACCAGGTGGCCCGAATCAACAAGGGCCGGGTCTTCTATACGACGCCGGACAAACTGGGCGAGTACATCCTCGTCGATTACGTGGCGTCGAAGAGGAAGCGGGTAGCAGGCCGCTGAGTCAGGGCCCCTCCCACCAGCGAAGCACACGCAATGCTCGCAGGGTGTTCCAGCGGCTGGGCTTGCCAATCGGTTCCATCTCCAACCACTCCTTACCGCTGTGCCTGTTTTGCCGTGGCCACGTTCCGTCGGGCCTTCGCCTGGAGCGCACAAGCTCGATGCCTTCGGCGAAGCGTTCGTCCCGGTCGGCTCCGGTGGCCTGCAGGTAGTCCAGCCCGCGCAGCACGTCGTAGTACCAGCCGTGTGGAAACGAGAACTGCTTGAAGCTCGACTTCACAACGTGGCCCTTCGTATGCGATCGGAAGAGCCGATGGGCTGCCAGGAATTCCCGGCCCGGCAGTTCTCGTTCGTGGGTTGTGGTCGCCAGCCCGCCACCGGCGGACCGGTACGCCGCCAGCCCTTCCAGGACGTTTATTGTCGTGTGGAAGGACGAGTGCGTCGCTCCCCGGGGGCGCTGGCAGTTCCAGCCCCCATCGGCCATCTGCTCTCTCAGGAGACAGTCGACAATCGGTTCCGTTCGCTCGTCGACCACACCGAAGCTAGCGGCAATGGCGAGCAGCATCCCGCTGATGCATGTTTCCCCCGTACGCGCCCTCAGGGTGTAGTCCACTCCACCATCAGACCGCACGCCTTTGGCCAGAAGGAGGTCGACTCCCCGCTCTATGCCCTCGGTGGCGAAGGGCCCGAGTTTGCTGAGCAATTGCAGCGAGTAGTGAGTGGACGTCCACTTCGGGTTGTAGAGTCCATTTGCCCACATCGCGGTTTCGACATCCTGCTCGGCCAGTAGCCGGCTCCCCCAGCCAGTTGTAGACACCCTGGCCCGTTCTTCGTTCACGGCTGCATCGGGAAGCCCCTGCAGATCGCGCATCACCTGCCAGCGAATGGACGGGTCGCCCTCCAGGAGCCAATCGAGCAGGTGTCCGTCGGCCATGGAGACTCTAGGGGAAGTCGCTGCCCGGTACCGACTCAGGGTCGTCTACCAATTCTGACCATCGACGGGCAAGGACATCGAGTGGCGGCGCCGGGGGCTTCCACGGTATGCCGCGGACGATGGTGCCACGATTGGGTACGTGTTCGACGAGTCCCTCTGATTCCAAGCGCCGGAAGGCCTCACGCACCGGTGTTTGGGAGACGCCGAGTTGGGTCGCGACATCCTCCTGGCGGAGATGCTCACCTTCGGCGACGCGTCCGGAAATGATGGCATTCTGGAGCCAGGCGTAGACCTGGTCGGCCTTCGTGTTCCCGAGCCGGCGTTCGATCGCCATGGAGCCAGCATAACCCATCGCGATCGGCCATCGACCGGTGCCCTACGTGATACCCTACATGGATGAAGAAGACGAGTGTGTACCTGGGCGAGGAAGACGAGGCCCGTCTCAAGCGGTTGGCTGAGCGCGGCGGACTGTCGTTTGCGGCGATCGTTCGAGCGGCGCTACGAGAGTATGAGCACCGCCACGAACAGCCGCGGATCTCGCTACTCGCTGGCCAATTTGCATCGGGCGGAAAGCCGGTATCCCAGATGACCGCCGAAGAGTTCGATGCGCTCCTTGAAGGGTTTGGTGCGTGACCATTGTCGTCGATGCGGCGCCTATCATCGCTCTTGCGGACCGCGAAGACCCCTGGGCATCGGCCGTACTCTCATACATAACCGATAGCCGCGAACTGCTTGTACTTCCGCAAATGGTGGTCGCCGAGATCGACTACCTTCTCCATTCGCGGTTCGGGCCCCGAGCAAGCCGCCTCTTCCTCCAGGAGTTGGTGTTCGCGACATATGCCGTTGAGTGTGTTGAGGCTGATGACTTTTCGACCATCGCTCTCCTGTCCGACCGCTACCGCGACCTGGCGCCGGGTCTGGCTGACCTTTCCGTGGTGGTGCTTGCCCACCGCTTCCAGACAAACCGGATACTCACATTCGACCAACGGCACTTTCGGACGATGGCCCCAATCTCGGGAGGCGCCTTTGAGTTGCTGCCTATGGACGACATGCGAGATCGGTAGCGCTACCCGGCAAACGCCTGCCTCCACCGGGGGCACTTCTATCGGCGCGGGCACTGGCTTGCCCGCGCGTTTGTGGACAGGCTTTGGACGCTCCACACGCGCGACGCGGCACCGGACTGGCGGGTGCTGTTCGGTACCGTGCCACTCTTCGGGGCCAGCGTGACTAATGTGCCGCCGGGGCCGCGGTCTCGGTGCTGGCGAGGCCCCCGCCGGCACTCGCCAGGAGCAGGGCATATTCGAGGGCATCGGCAAGTGCGAGCCAGCTGGCTTCGATGATGTCCGTGCTCGACCCCACCGTCGTCCAGTACTGGTTGCCGTTGGTGCTTTCGATGAGCACGCGCACCTGAGCGCCGGTGGCGGCCTGGCTATCGAGGATGCGGACCTTGTAGTCGACGAGTTTCATGCTGGCGACGCTGGGGTAGAACTGGATGAGGGCCTTACGGGCGGCGAGGTCGAGGCTGTTGACGGGACCGTTACCCTCGGCAGCGGTGTGTTGAAGCGTGCCATCGACACGGAGTTTCACCATCGCCTCGGCGAGCATCTCGCGCTGGCCGTCGCCGTTCCTGGAGGAGTTGCTCCGCCGTTCGACGATGACGAAGTCGTCGAGTTCAAACGGCACGCGATAGTTCGGCAGTGTCCGGCGGACGAGGAGTTCGAAGCTCGCTTCGGCGCCCTCGTACTGGTAACCCATGCTCTCTTTCTGCTTCACAGCAGTGAGTAGCTGGCGGATCTCGTCGTCGGTGAAGGGGTAGTCGATTCGCAGCTCATCCAGCTTCATCCGGAGGTTTCTCTGCCCGGCGAGCTCGCTGACGAGCACGCGGCTCTTGTTGCCGACGGTCGCCGGGTCGATGTGCTGGTAGGCGGCTTCATCCTTGAGGATGCCGGCGACGTGGTAGCCAGCTTTGTGGGCAAATGCACTGGAGCCGACATAGGGTGCCTGGGGATTGGGAACCATGTTGGCCAGTTCAGAAACGTAGTTGGCCACTTCTGTGAGACGTGCCGCCTGTTCATCCTCCACTACGTCGAGGCCCATCTTGATCTTGAGGTTGGCGAGGACTGTGAGGATGTCGGCGTTGCCGCAGCGCTCGCCATAGCCGTTGACGCAACCCTGCACCTGCCAGATACCCGCTTCGACGGCTGCTAGCGAGTTCGCCACAGCGAGGCCCGCATCGTTGTGGCAGTGGATGCCAAGCCGGGTGTCGGGCACGCGCTGCTGGACAGCCTCGATGGCCTGGAGCATTCGACGCGTCGTCATTCCGCCGTTGGTATCGCAGAGGGCGAGGACGTCGGCGCCGGCGCGCGCCGCCGTGGCCAGGCACTGGAGGGAATAGTCGGGGTCGTCATGGAAGCCGTCGAAGAAGTGTTCGGCGTCGAAGTAGACGGTCTTTCCCAGGCCTTTGAAGTAGCGGACAGTCTCGGCGATCATCGCAAGGTTCTCTTCGCCGCTGGTTTCGAGGACCTTTGTGGCCTGGTACATGGAGGCCTTGCCAACGAGCGTGACGCCGGGGGTTTCGGCGGCAACGAGGGACTGGATGTTGGCGTCGGTTTCGCAGGTTGAGCCGGGCTTGCGGGTGCCCCCGAAGGCGCTGACCCGGGCGTTCTTCAGCTCGACCGTCTTCAGCCGGCGGAAGTACGCTTCGTCCTTGGGGTTGGAGCCGGGGAAGCCGCCCTCGATCCATTCGATGCCAAGCTCATCGAGCTTCTTGGTAATTCGGATCTTGTCCTCGACGGAGAGGGAGATGCCCTCCATCTGCGAACCGTCGCGGAGAGTGGTGTCATAGAGCTGGACTCGGTCGGTGGCCATCGGGTACCTCAGGGAAGCGAATGCGCGGTGGGACGCGGAGGGGAAAGGGACGAGGGGCGTGCCGGGTACGCGCTAGATGCCGGCCCCGCGGGATTGCCGCGGGGCGTATGTCACCTTCGAGCCTGTGTGCGTTGCTGCCACGGCGTTATGGTAGCCGAGCTCTGCCTAACCGGCCAAAGGGCGAACCGCTGCTGCTGACATCGCGTGGGGTCTGCCGCATACTGCCGAATGCCTCCAAAGCGACTGCGCGCACGAGAACGCCTCGGGCGTCTTCGGTCCCGTACCCGTCTTGTGGCCCGGTTCAGACTCCCAGGGCCCTGTCCAGCGGAGCCAACTGCTCCGTCGTTGGCTCCGCTCAGCAGAACCATGCTTCGGTCAGACCCGGCACCGGGCGTTGCGGCCGGGGTGCGACACTCGCCGCTTTGTTCGGTGCCGCTGACGGCATGGGGCCGACCAACTGTCTCACCGCCGCGAAGGTCTCCTCCGCCGGGACCGGGTGCTCGTCGTGGGTTGAGGCCGCAGCCGCGGTCAGGTCGGCCAGTTGGGCCTGCAGGGCATCGACCCGTGGGTCCGGGTTGTGCCACGTGTAGGTCAGCCCATCGGCGTCGAAGCCGTCCAGCAGGCCCTGCGCGGCTGCAATTTCGATCAACGGCGAACCGGGCGGCAGGAGCAGCCGCAGCGCATACTGCACCGGCTGCACATGCCGAACGAGGCCGCGGCGTTCGACAAAGTCCAGTGTCTCCACAATATCGTCGAGCGACGTCCATGGGGTAAACGCCATCCATGTCGGCCGAAGGAAGAGCCCGGCGTCTTCGGCGAGATCGAGTGCGCGCTCAATGTCGTCGGGCGTGTGCCCCTTTTCGAGCATGCCCAGGATTTTCGGGTTGAGAGACTCGAAGGCAGAGGTCACGAACAGGCAGCCAAGTTCCCGCAACCGGGGGAGAGCGTCCGCGTGCTCGACGAGGTGTTCCACCTTGATGGTCGCGTCAAATGTCAGGTCCGGGTGGCGGCGATGGAACTCCTCGGCGATAGCGAGCGAGTGCGGCCGCGCGTTGAAGAAGTCAGGATCGCCAAAAGTGATGTGGCCGGCCCCCGCCGCGACTTGCTGGTCGATGTCGGCGAGCACGACCTCCGGCTGGACGAGCCGCAACCGGCCACCGTAGATCGGCGTGATAGGGCAATGGGTGCAGGTGTGGGCGCACCCCCTGCTTGCTTCAACGTAACCGGCCGGGACCTCCCTGGACCCGTGGACCAGGCGAGCATACCGGTCGAGCCCCGGGAGGCCCGAACGGTCCGGCACCGGGTAACGCTGACGAGGGAATGCGAGTGCAAGTTGGCCTTCGCTCGCCGGCGAATTGGAGGAGGCGACGGCCGCGGCAAGCTCGCAGAGCCGTGGTTCGTATTCGCCACCGGCCACCGAGTCCGCGAGACCCTCCTCATGGAGTCGTTCGCGGAGCGGCCAGGCGTAGAGACCGTAGAAGGCGATATGC
Source organism: Dehalococcoidia bacterium (assembly GCA_020432105.1). Taxonomy (GTDB): domain Bacteria; phylum Chloroflexota; class Dehalococcoidia; order Tepidiformales; family Tepidiformaceae; genus JAGQGZ01. The sequence continues at coordinate 38,193 of JAGQGZ010000003.1, forward strand.
GCTCGGGGATTAAGGGCACGCACGCGTCGAGCGAATGCCACGCCCAGGCGCGCCGCCGTGTGCATGGGGACGGAGATGCCGACCATGGCCGCCCGCCTCAGGAGTTCGACGTCGGCGTCCTGAGCGGCGAGATCGAGGCATGCGACTTCATGGCCACGCGCGCGCAAGGCTGCTGCGGGCGCGGCCAAGCCTAGCGGCTGGTGCCCCGATTCATACGTCGAGACGAGGACAATTAGGGGGCTGGCAGTATCAAGACTCAAGCCAGATCACGGTACCACGCGCGGGCGGTGCCCCGCAGGGGGCAGGGCAAGCGGCGAAAAGGGCCCGCGGAGCCGGGGCCCAGGCGGCTCCAGCGATTGTGTGAGGGGCACCCTGTTGATAACTATGAGTGAATCGTGTGGCGCGAGCCGACGGCCGGTTGCTAGTCGGAGACGTACGTGGGTGTCGCGTTCGTGAGGTAGTCAGCGGCGTCATCCTACCCATAGGTCACTTCATCGGAGCCGATAGGTGTCGAGGTGCGGCGGCTAGCGCAGGTCCCACGTCCTACCTCTGGGAACCATTGTGGGCCCCGGTTCGTCTTGGTAGGTGAGACGGACCCGCGGGTGGCCGGTTGTGACAACAGGCCCCGCTTCCGATCGGCTCATCCGCGGGGCCCGTCCGTTCGCTGCGCTAAACGGGAAGCCAGTACTGGTGGCGGTCGCGCATCACGCGAGAGAGCTTGCCTTCTTCGAAGAGGAACTCCAGGTGGGCCAGGGTTTCGCCGACCGCCGCACGCTGCATCCAGGGCTCGAAGTCGGTAAGCATACCTGTCGCCCACTTCACGCGGCCGGCGACCTCCCAGGCGTTCGAACCGCCCCTATCAACGCACCTGAGCATCTCTTCCAGGCGCTCCTCGTGGTGGGTGTGGATCTCCTTGATCCGCTTCTTCAATTCCGGGATGCCGAATTCGTGGGCGGGGTAGCAGTAGTCCACGTCCAGGGCATCGACGATGGCCAGGGAGCGGATGTAGTCGCCGAGGGGGCTGCCGTGCGTCTGGGTGTTGATGCTCACGTTCGGCGTGATCGTGGGGAGGATGTGGTCGCCGCTGAAGAGGATCTTGCGGTTGGGTTCGTAGAAGCAGATATGTCCCGGCGAGTGGCCAGGGGTCCAGATGACGTCGAGCTCGAAGTCGCCGACCCGAATCGTTTCGCCGCCTTTCACCTCCTCGTCAGCAGGGACGGCGGCGACCTTGTCGAGCATGCCCATGGAGCCCCGGGACATGCCGGGCGCATCCATAGGGGGCACGCCATTGATCTCCATGAACTTCGACATGCCTTCGGTGAGGCCCTTGGGAGCGAGGTAACGGTCCTTGATCACTTCCGCATCGGCCTCGTGGATGATCACATCACAGCTCGAGAGCTGCTTGAGGCGGCCGGCCATCCCGTAGTGGTCCGGGTGGACATGTGTGATGAGGAGCCGGCTCACGTCTTCGGGTGCCGCATCGTGGGCTTTCATGCCTTCGGCGAGGGCGCTGTAGGCAGCGTCCGTGTTCCAGCCGCAGTCGATGAGGACGGTATCTCCACCTGACTTGATCATGTACGGAAGGACATAGGGGAGGCCTTTGGTGACCCGGGGGTTTTTCTCAAGCTCCACGCGCATTTTGCGGGACTGTTCGAGGGTGAACTCGGGGAATGGTGTCAGGAGTTCGAAGACTCCTTCGGCAACCTTAGTCATGGGTACTCCAGTTTGGTTCGTCTGAGTGGAACCGATGCTACAGGAGCGGGGGCGACGACGGGAGGCTGGAGAGCAGGGCGCTGGTAGAGTGCGGCCATGGCACAGCGATTGCCACTCATCCTTCGAATGGGCGTCATCGCCGCGCTGGTGGCCGCCGGCGGCTGGGCGTTCACAGAGTCGATCGTGACCATCGAGGGCTCTGTTTCGGAGACCTTGTCCAACCCGATCGAACGATGGGTACAGGTTGGTGGCACGGCGCTCTGTGTGGGTGCGGTCGCGGCACTGTCGTGGTCTCCGTCGGTGCGGTACGCGGGCATAGCTGCCGCGCTCGCCCTGCTGGTTTCGGCAGGGCTGGCCATCTATGTCTGGTCCGATGTGGAGTCGGTGACGCCCCGCTCCCTGTTCGCAGCGCGGGATCTTGCCCTCCAGGATTGCGGCGACTGCGAGGCGACGTTGGCCGCGGGCTTCAGCATTGTCGTGGCCGTATTGGCGTCGATTGCCGGGGCGCTGGCCGCGGGGTTCATTGCCCTGATGGCGAAGAAGTAGGGGGTCGTGCCACCGTCGGTTTGTTGGCTTCCCACACCTGACGCCGGTAGACTCCAACCCCTCCCAAGGAGGTTGTCACGATGATCCGAAAACTGACCATATTGCCGCTGCTGGCCACCCTGCTGCTCGGTGCTTCATTGATGCCGGCGCGTGCGGATGCGGCGCATGACTTTACCGGTGTCTGGACGTCGGTCGACCCGGTGGATGACAGCTTCCAGGTGATGAGCGTTGGATTTTCCGACAGCCCGCGGGTGGTGCTCATCGACTTCAATGCAACGGTGGCCTGCGATGGCGGCGGGATCGCAATTGCCAGCGGTCGGGGTTCGGTAAGCGACGGCCACCTGACCGGGGACTTCCGGGTTCGCTGTCTTGTCCAGGGGATCGTCTCAACCGGAGTTGGATTTGACTTCACCCTGATCGATAACGAGACGCTTTCCGAAGCCGGACCGAACCCAAACACCTGGGCTCGCCTCTTCTAGTCGGGGCGGGCCACCTCGACTAGAAGTCTAGCTCAGCGCTTTGCGCAGGTTCGCCATTTCGATCGCGGTGGCGGCCGACTCCTCGCCTTTGTGGCCTTCCTTGCCGCCGGCACGTTCCAACGCCTGCTCTGCGTTCTCGGTGGTCAGCACGCCGAAGACGACCGGGACGCCGGTCAGCAGCGTCACCTCGCGCATGCCATCGGCTGCGCCCCCGGCGACGTATTCGAAGTGCGCGGTCTCTCCGCGGATGACTGCTCCCAGGCAGATCACAGCGTCGTAGTGGCCGCTTTCCGCTGCCCAGCGGGCGGCCGCGGTGATTTCGAATGAGCCGGGAACGTGGATAAGGTGGATGCAGTCTTCTTCCACCTCCCGCTGCCGAAGGGTGTTAATGCAGCCCTCCACCAGCCTGTCCACGACAAAACCGTTCCAGCGGGCGGCAATGACTGCGATGCGGAGCCCGGCGCCCTCGTGCGAACCTTCGAACTCACGCACGGGAGGCATCATCCCGGGCCGTGATACTCCCAAGTTCGTCCAGCAGGTGCCCCATGCGGGTTCGCTTCGTCTCGAGGTAGGAGATGTTGTGGGGATTCGGCGTGACTTCGATCGGGATGCGTTCCACGACCTCCAGTCCGTAGGCTTCGAGCCCCACACGTTTGGCCGGGTTGTTCGTGATCAGGCGCATCTTCCGGATACCGAGATCGCGAAGGATCTGCATCCCGATGCCATAGTCCCGGCGGTCAGCCGGGAAACCGAGCGCGAGGTTGGCGTCGACGGTGTCCATCCCCTGGTCCTGCAGGTCGTAGGCGCGGATCTTGTTGTGAAGCCCGATGCCGCGGCCCTCCTGGCGCATGTAAAGGAAGACGCCACCAGTTTCCGCGATCATCTTCATCGCAGCGGTCCGCTGTTCACCGCAGTCACAACGCAAGGACCCGAATACGTCCCCGGTCACACACTGGTCGTGGACCCGAACGAGGACGGGTTCTTCGGGCATGATCGTGCCCATCACGATGGCCACGTGCTCGTCGGGTTCGGTCCTGCTTCGGTAGGCGCAGATCCGGGCGTCGCCGAAGGGTGTCGGCAGGTTTGCATCGGCCACGCGTTCGACCAGCGTCTCGGTCGCCAGGCGATGGCGGATCATGTCGGCGGTCGTGAGGATCCGGAGGCCGTGGCGTCGAGCAAAACGCTTGAGGTCCGGCATCCGCGCCATTGCGCCATCGGCTTTCATGATTTCGCAAATCACCGCTCCCGGATAGAGTCCCGCGAGCTTACAGAGGTCGACAGAGGCCTCGGTCTGCCCGGCACGGACAAGGACGCCGCCATCGCGGGCGCGGAGCGGAAACATGTGGCCGGGCCGGACGAGATCGATCGGGCGGGCGTCGGGGTCGATGAGGACCTGGACGGTGCGGGCCCGGTCGCCCGCGGAGATGCCCGTGGAGACGCCGGTCCGGGCCTCAACCGAAACGGTAAACGGAGTACCGAACTGAGAATCGTTGTCCTGCACCATCATTGGGAGCTGGAGTTCGCGCACGCGGTCCTCGGTGATGGAGGTGCAGATAAGTCCCCGGCCGTACTTCGCCATGAAGTTGATGGTGTCGGCGGTGACGAACTGCGCGGGGATGCAGAGGTCTCCTTCGTTCTCCCGGTGCTCATCATCGGTGATGATTACAAACTTGCCGCTGCGGAAGTCGTCGATCGCCTCGGGAACGGTTGCCATGATCGGGTCGCGGCTCATTTGGGCCCTCCGGGCAGCAGCTCGCGGACGTACTGTTCGACGTAGCGGGCCATGATGTCGGTTTCGAGGTTGATATTGTCGCCGGGTTCGCGCGTGTGCAGGTTCGTGTTGTCCTGCGTGTACTGGACCAGCGAGACCGAGAACGACTCCTCGTCCTTGGCGATGATGGTAAGGGAGATGCCGTCGATGCAGATGGGCCCTTTGACGACCATGTGCCGCAGGAGTTCAGGCGGCGCAAGGAACCGGCCGATGATCGCTTCGCCTTCGGGAGTGAATGAATGCAGTTGGCCCATCCCCTCAACGACACCCCGGACGATATGGCCGCTGAGGCGGTCGTTGGGGCGGACGGAACGCTCGAGGTTGACGGCGTCTCCCGCTTTGAGTTCCCCGAGGTTCGACCGGCGGTAGGTTTCGGGCATCAGGTTGGCGAAAAAGGTATCGCCCTCCAGTTCGGCAACCGTGAGGTCGACGCCATTGATGGCGATCGAGTCGCCGAGATGGGCGTCGGAGGTGACCTCAGGCGCCCGGATAAGGAGCGTGCCTTCGGCGGACTCCACAACGATGCCGACTTCTTCGACTATTCCTGTGAACATGACCTACTCGCTGCCTCGCAACGACAGCCTTTGGCAGGCATGGAAGTGATTTCCCGGTGTGTCCATCGATTTCGCCCCTCTCGGTTCGCAATATGAGCCGGGGCGACGAAAGGCGTGCCGCGGACGCGGCGGCGATGGCTGGCGGGTCCGCCAACCGATCGCTGTTCTCTCCCATCCGGACTCTGACCGTCGGCCCCGGAATTCCACCGGATCAGTCCGCCAAAGCGGAGTCGCGGGCTTTACCGCCGGTGAGGAATTACACCTCGCCCCGAGAACATCTCACCCTATCGTTCGCTTTACCCTAAGGGCTGTCAAGGGGTGGCCCGGTTCAGCGGGTGGGATCGGCCACGCCAACCCGCTTCTGCAATTCCACCAGGATGTCGAAGGTTGCATAGGCGTCGGGCAGCGCGCCGTGTTCACCCATGCGGCCGATGCCGAGGCGGTCGGCGACGTAGCCCAGGTTGAAGCGGTCGATATCGGCATCGCCCTGCAGCACGCGGCGGGCAACAGTCTGGATATCGAGGACGACGGATGAGAAGGGCCACTCGGTGTCGGTACGCCGCAGGCTCTCAGTAATGAAGGCAAGGTCCTGGCCGAATCCCCACCCCGCGAAGATGGCGCCACGGCCATCCGCTGCCAGGCGTTCCATTGCATTCTCGAGTTCGATTGCACCCTTCCACTCGCGGGGGCTGTAACCGACGACCTTGAGGGCTCCAATCTCGGCGTTGCCGATGTGCTTTGGTCGAATCCGAGAACCCCACGATGAGAGCTCGGCAATAGGGTTGGCAGTGGAAGCGACAACCCATCCGACGTCCAACAGTTCATGCATGGTGGGATTCGGGCCGCTCATTTCGGCATCGAGGATGAAGAGCCTGCTGCCGTCGAGCGCCCCCGCAGGTACGGGTTCGTCAGCAAACCCGCCGGCATCATCGATCAGTCGAGCGGCCTGAAGAAGGAAGTCCAGCCCTGCACCTCCGCGCCTTATTGTGCCGTGGCCGGCTGCAGTTGTCCCTACCGGCGGTCGTTGGCGCCGGATGGCCGGGGTACGATGGTGGCAACGCTCTTCACAGGGATTGCCGATGCCGGGACAACAGCCAGATGCCGTCAACTTCTTCAACCAACGCTATGGGATAGACGGGGCGGTGACGTCATCGTTGCTGTCGACAGCCCTCGCTCACGGAGGTGACTTCGCGGAGCTCTACTTCGAGAACCGGGCGGGGACCGCCATCGTCTTCGAGGACCAGCAGGTGAAGTCGGCTTCCCGGAACCTGACCCAGGGTGTCGGCATCCGTGTCGTCAAGGGTGATGCCATCGGCTATGCCTACTCGGAGTCGCTGGAGCTGGAGGCGATGCGGCGGGCAGCCGAAGTAGCGGGCAGGGTTGCCTCGGAGGAGGAACGCCCCGTGCCTGTTGACGCGACGCCGGTGGCAATCCGGGGTGGCTATTACGACGCCGGGGAGCCGTTTGCGAACGAGCCACCGGCCGCAAAGGTGGCGTTGCTTGAACGTGCGGACGCCGCGGCCCGGGCTTACGACCCCTCGATAGACCGCGTCGACGCCAGCATCGCCGACGAACTGAAGAACATCATGGTCGCCCGCTCCGACGGGAAGATCATCGGGGACGTGCAACCGATGATCCGGCTCAACGTGAGCGCGACGTCGCTGAGGGATGGAGCTCGTCGAGTGGCCCGCACCGGTGGGGGCGGGCGGCTCGGGATGGAGTACTTCGAAGCGGTAACACCGGAGGAAGCCGCTCGTGATGCGGCAAGGATGGCCGTACTGCAGCAGGACGCAGTGGAGGCGCCGGCCGGCACGTTGCCGGTGGTGCTTGCGGCCGGCGATAGCGGCATTCTTCTCCACGAGGCGATTGGCCACGGGCTGGAAGCAGACTTCAATCGCAAGGGGACGAGCAACTACACAGGCCGGATCGGGAC
>JAGQGZ010000040.1 GCA_020432105.1 Dehalococcoidia bacterium
CTCTCAACGACGTCGACACCGCCAGTGCTGAAGTGCTCGTCCCAGGCGAATATGTGCAGTTCGAGGCTGTCGCCGGCGACACGACCGGCAACCTGTTCGCCGCAGATGCCGACTTCGGAGACGTCGAGGTCGTCCTCGACGGTGAAACGGAGTTGGTGGACGCGGAGGGTAGCCCCACCTCGCAGATCCGGCCCGGTCGCATCGTTGTCGTCGGCGGGGTCGTCGGTGATGATCGCCGCGTCCGTGCCCGCACCGTTGCCGTCTCCGAAGGCGAGGCGGCCCGGCCGGACAGGCACCCACCGAAGTTGCTTGAGCAATTCCGGGACATTGGTGGTCGCGTCGTTGCTCTCACCTTTGGCGAAGGCGGCGAGCCGCGCCTCGTCATCCTCACCGGCGATGAGCTGGTGGTGGTGCGTGTTGCCCCTGAATCGCTCGAAGCACTGCTCCAGGAGTCCGACGGCGCCGTGGGCATCAATGTGGCGGTCGTCCGGAATGAGGGGACCGATCGCCCCGTGTTCGGTGTGCGGCGCCAGCCGGAGCCCGGCCCTGGCGGTCCTCCACCGCCCACCGATCGTCCCTCGCCACAGGTCCGGTCTATCTCCGGAGTCGGCGTTTCGGTCGAAGGAGGAATTCTCACAATCGAAACGCCGGGTGGGGTCCGCGAGGTCGAACTCACCCGCCGCACGCACTACCGCGTCTTTGATCCGGGGTTCGATTCCGCCAGCGCCGGTCCTGACCGGTTGATCGGACGCTACATTACGGCGTTCACCCTCTCAGCACGCGATGACAGCGGCGTACCGGTAGCCGACATCGTCGCAATCGGACGGCTGGCGCCAGAATAGGGCCAAGAAAGAGGCCGCCCGAAGGCGGCCTCTTTTCATAATCTGCTGGCCGAGGACCTTACGGCAGGCGAACCGTCGCCTCTCCCGGCGTGGTCTTCTTCCCTTCCGGGTTCTCCGTCCAGATCTCAAGATCGACGAGCTTCTCGCCGCCCTCTTCGTACTTCTTCGTCACGATCCCTTTGCAGGTGATGTCCTGGTTCGGGTAGTCCATGCCTCGGTAGCTGCAGCCAAAGGACTTGATCCGGCCTTCATTCCCAATCCAGTCATGCAACAGCTGCCCGAGGAACGCATGCTTCAGCGCGCCGTGCACGATGATGTCCTTGAGCCCGGTACCCGTCGCGAAGTCCCGGTCGTAGTGAATCTGGTAGAAATCGCCTGAACCTGCGGCCCAGTGCACCAGCTGCTGCGTCGAGCAGTTCTTCTTGAGGACGGGGATCTCCATCCCCTCTTTCACGTCAGCCCATTTTGCACCCATGTTCTTCTCCTAGTACCTGATGCCCGTGCCGGTTGCTATGGCAACCGTCTTGCCGTCCTGGTTCTTATACACGGTCTTGCTCGTTGTGATGAGCATCTCGCCGATGCTGCCTTTGGTCTCCTCGTAATTGGCCACATGGCTGCTGGCGGTCAATACGTCACCCGCGCAGATGTCTTCCAACTGCTCGATCATCGTCCCGCCATTCAACACTCGCTTGAGAGGCCGGCTCGGCTCCGCCGTTGGACCGCGCCGACGACCATCCCCGGCCTTCGGATTGAACACCGGGGTCCCGAGATAGCCGGGCGGGGTCGGCAGGCTGCGATACCCGGCCTGTTTTGCCGCTGCCTCGTCGTAGAACACCGGGTCCGTGTGGCCCACCGAGCGGGCGAACATCCGGATCATGGTCTTATCGACCTCGAGCGTCCATGGCTCGGATTCCTTCCCGATTTCCGCCTTCATCGCGTCGGTGATGAGCGGTTGGGTTGCTGCTTCGGTCACGTACGTCTCCCTTGAGAAATCTATGCCCGAACAATAGCGAGTTCGGAGCACCCCCTCAACCGCCCCTGGATACCGCCGTACTACCCCCCTCGGCCCAATCTCAGGGTTTTCTCCCGGCCTTGTCCAGCACATCCCCGCGACAATCGGGGATACGCCAATGCTGATCGCCGGGGACCAGGCCATACGCTGCCCTCAACACCCGACCACTGGCGGAGGCATTCATGGGTCCTGGAAGTCCGATTGCACCCTACCTGGAGCGTTGGAATCAACTTCCCCGTTCGCGACAGATGGCCCTCCTTGGCATAGCTGCGGTGTCGATTGTGGCCATCTACATGGTCTTCATGTCTTCAACCAGCCCCAACCTCGTCGTCGCCTATAGCGGACTCGCTCCCGAAGATTCCGCCGCAATCGCCGACCATCTCGAAAGCTCGGGTGTCCCCTACGAGATTGGTGCCGGCGGCAGCACCGTGTCGGTGCCCGCCAACCAGGTTGCCGAGGTGCGAATCGAACTCGCCCAACAGAACCTGCCTGCCGGCGGTTCCGTCGGCATGGAGCTGTTCGACGAAACTGACTTCGGCGCGACGGACTTCACCAACCAGGTCAACTACCAGCGCGCGCTCGAAGGCGAGCTAGCCCGCTCCATCAACACGCTCGATGGTGTCCGCGCCAGCCGGGTCCACCTCGTGCTCCCCAAGGATTCACTTTTCGTGGAGGACCATGAAGACGCCTCCGCAAGCGTCCTCCTCCAGCTCGACCGCTCGACGGACCTCACTCAGGACCAGGTACAGGGCATCGTCCACCTCGTTTCCAACTCCGTCGAAGGGCTCACCCAGGAACATGTCACCGTCATCGACGACTCCGGCCGGGCAATCTACGACGGAGCCGCGCTCGCCGGTGCCTTCGGCACGACGGGAACGACCACCCAGCTCGCCCTGCAGCGAGACTACGAACGTCAGCTCCAGCGCGACATCGAGTCCACCCTCGCCCAGGTCGTCGGCGTCGGCCGTAGCGCCGTCACGGTTCGGGCCCTTATGGATTTTGATGAGGTCACCGAAACGCAGAACAGCTTCGACACGACACCCGTCGAGCGCAGCTCCACCACCGTCACTGAAACCTTCCAGGGGAACAACACCACCGTGACGGGCGTACCCGGCACCGACGGCAACGACAACACCGCTGCGGATAACGCTGGGACCGGCGACAGCACCTGGAGCCGGGAGGAAACCACCGTAAACAACGAGATCAGCCAGACGACCTCAACCACCGTCCGGGCGCCGGGCGGACTGGAGCGGCTCAGCGTCTCCGTGGTGCTCGATGAGAGCGTCACCGCTGCCCAGGAAGCGGCGATTGCCAGTGCGGTCGCGGCCTCGGTCGGCTTCGACCAGGTACGTGGCGACACCCTCAGCGTCACCCGCATTCCCTTCGATGAAAGCGTTCGCGAAGCATTTGTCGTACCCGCCGGCGATGGTCTCGACCAGTACCTCAGCTACCTGAAACTCGTCCTCCCGATCCTCGCAATCGTGCTCGCCTTTGTGCTCGTCATGCTGCTGCTGCGTTCCCTCTCCAGGCGGCAGCTCTCGTTCCCGGCAATTGCCCCACCTCGCGTGCTCTCTGAAATGCAGATGATGCCCGCGCTCGCCAATGCCCAGGTGCCAATGCCCGAACTCGAGCCAACTGCGGATCCTCACGCAACGAGGGTCCTTGCTCTGGCCGACCAAAATCCTCGGGCTGTTGCCGACGTGGTCCAGACCTGGATGCGTGAGGAGAACTAACCGTGGCAGCCACCCCGGCCGTGAAGCTCACAGGGCGGCGTCGCGCAGCGGCGCTGCTCATCACGCTTGGTAAAGAACGGTCGGCCGAGGTACTCCGTCACCTCAGCGATGAGGACATCGAGCGGCTCACCTGGGAGATCTCCGCCCTTGGTGAGTTGCAACCGGAAGCCCGCCGCGACGCGCTCGAGGCATTCGAGGAAGCCGCCGTCGCCAATAACGTCATCTCTCTTGGTGGTCTCGAATACGCCGAAGAAGTCCTCCGCCTCGCGCTCGGGGAAGACAAGGCTCACGAACTCATCGACCGCCTCTCGGCGACTTCGCCCAAGGTGCCGTTCGGCTTCCTCAGACACCTCAACGTCCAGCAGCTCGTGAACTTCCTCCAGAGCGAGCACCCGCAGACCGTCGCCCTGCTTCTTTCCTTCCTTACCAGCGAAAAGGCTGCCCAGGTGCTCTCCAGCCTCGACGGCCCTGTCGCCGCCGATGTAGCCCGGCGCGTGGCGACGATGGAGCGCGCCAACCCCGATGTTGTCTCCGAGGTCGAGTCGGTGATGCGGCGCAAGCTCAGTGCGGTCTTGCAGCCAACACGGGAGACCCAACAGATCGGTGGCATCGACGTCCTCGTCGAACTCCTCAAGCAGTCCAACCGGATGGTCGAAAAGACCATCATCGAGTCGCTCGAGGACAACGAACCGGAACTGGCGGACGAGATTAAGAAGCGAATGTTCGTCTTCGAGAACATCTCGACACTCGACGACCGTTCGATCCAGCGCATCCTCCGTGAGGTTGAAGTCCGGGACCTTGGCCTTGCCCTGAAAGCCACGCCGGAAAGCGTGAAGGACGCCATCACGCGCAACATGTCGCAGCGTGCTGGTGCCATGCTCCGCGAGGATATGGAAGCCTCCGGTCCCGTACGTCTGCGACAGGTCGAAGAAGCACAGTCTCGCATTGTCGAAGTCATTCGGCGGCTCGATGAAGCGGAAGAAATTGTGATTGCCCGCGGAGGTGATGATGAGCTCGTCACCTAGGCGCGGTCGCATTCTCCAAACCGACTACTCCGGCGAGGACGTGTTCGTCCTTGGCCAGGACGTTCGTCGCGCTATCGACCACCCGGAGGCCATGGCCACAGCGACATCGCTGGTTCTCGCTGCGGAGACCCGTCAGCGACGGGCCGAGGAAGAAGCCGAAGCGCTCCTCGCTGCTGCTCGCACCGAAGCTGAGAGCCTGCGTGAGGCGGCTCGGCGCGATGGCTGGGAAGCCGGCCATGCCGAAGGCCTTATCGCGGGCCGGGCCGACGTGGATGCCGAATACCGCCGCCATCTCGAGGTCATCCGCCGCGCCGCCGAAGAGGGACGCGCCATCCGCGACGGTATCGTCGACCAGTCGGCGGCGGTGATTGCCCGGGCAGCGATGCTCGTCGTCCGGCGCGTGGTGGGCGAATACTACGAATCTGACCCCGCTGCAACGGTACTGGCGGCCGAACAGGCGGCCCGCGCCGCTGCCACCCAGCAAATTGTCAGCCTGCGCGTCCATCCGTCTGTCACGGCCAACGTCCAGGCAAGGCTAACCGACCTCGCAGACGTCGTTGTCGGCGACGAGGCCGTGGAGATCGGTGGCTGCATCGTCGACCTTGCGCACGGCTCCATCGATGCAACCCTCGACGGGCGCATATCGATGATGGAGCTGGCCCTCCAGCGTGCCTCCGGGAGTGCCCAATGAACCTGCCGGCGGGCGTCCATTCCATGCTCGAAGCGGCCGCCACCGCTGATGTCTACCGGCGCACCGGCACGATCGTCCGCATCACCGGCGAGACCGTCACCGCCCGGGGCATCAATCTTCGCCCGGGTGAGCTCGCAATTGCCGAAGATCCCTCCGGCAGGCCCATTGCCCTCCAGGCGACCGGCTCCCACGGTGGCGAAGCCATTCTCTCAAGCCTCGATCGGGGGACCGTCACCGCCGGCGCCCGGATCCTCGCCACCGGCGTTCTCGCTTCCGCGCCCACAGGGCCATCGGCCCTCGGCCGCGTAATCGACGCCCTCGGTCGCCCGCTCGATGGTGGCTTCGATCTCGATGCCGCCCGCTGGGCGCCCTCTGCCGCTGAACCACCTGAGCCGCTCACGCGCAGGCCCATCGTCGGTGCCGTTGCCACCGGCGTGCGGGCCATTGATGGACTGCTCACGCTTGGGCGCGGCCAGCGTGTTGGTGTCTTCGCCGGTTCCGGCGTCGGCAAGAGCACCCTCCTGGGGATGATGGCTCGCGGCACCTCCGCTGACGTCAACGTCATCGCCCTCGTCGGCGAACGGGGCCGTGAGGTCAGGGACTTCATCGAACGCGACCTCGGGCCCGACGCACTTCGCAAGTCGGTCGTGGTCACCGCCACGGGCGATACACCCGCAGCCATGCGTGTCACCGCCGCGAACGCCGCTACTGCCATCGCTGAAGGCTTCCGCGATGATGGGCGCGACGTCCTCCTGCTCTTCGATAGCCTTACCCGTGTCGCAATCGCTCAACGCGAGATTGGTCTGGCGGCAGGTGAGCCTCCGGCGATGCGTGGCTATCCGCCGTCGGTGTTCAGCCGCCTCCCACACCTGATGGAGCGGTCTGGGCCGGGCGCCACCGGAAGCATCACCGCTGTCTACACGATCCTCGTCGACGGCGACGACATGGAAGACCCGATCGCAGACCTAGCCCGCGCAACACTCGACGGCCACATCGTCCTCGACCGTGCGCTGGCAAATTCCGGGCAGTACCCCCCGATTAATGTGCTGACCAGCGTCTCACGCCTCATGCCCCGGCTGGTCGATGGCCTCCACGGCCAGGCGGCCCGCCACATCCGCAGCCTGTTGGCCGCCTACAACGAGGCTCGGGACCTCGTGAACATCGGCGCCTATGTCTCCGGTTCTGATCCTGCAGTAGACGAATCCCTTCACCTCATGCCCGCGATCCGGGCTTTCCTGCAGCAGGACGCCGTGGGCATCGCCCCATTCGAGGATACGGTCGCGGCTCTCCTGGACCTTGCAGGGATTGACGCCGCCCAAATGGGTGACCCCGTCGCGACAGGCGGGACCGCGGAAGCAGAGGCAGTCGAAGGCGAGTTTGCGGAGGTACCGGCATGAGCCTCGATCAGAAGCGTCTCTCGCGGTTGCTCAAACACCGCCTCCTGCTGGAGCGCATTGAGGGAGGCACATTCGCAACGATCCGGCAGAACACCGCACGTCGGGAACGGGTGCTTCAGGGCAACCAGCGACGCCGCATTGATCTGTACGAGCTTGGAGGCCCTCCGGCAGGAGAGGTAGACCCCGCCGAGGAAGGTGGCCGCTCTGCCTACAGCGTCCGTCTTCGCCGCGATATTCAGTCGGCTGGTGCCGCTCTTGAGGCGGGACGCCGCGAAGAGGCGATGCAGCGTCAGGTCCTGCTCAACGGGCGGCGCGACCGGATGGCCATCGAGGCCCTGATAGAACGCCGGCGCGAAGCCGCACGCCAGGCCGCACGGCGCAAACAACTGCAACGAGACGACGAGTGGGCCGCGCGAAATTGGATCGCCACCCGAACAGAGGAGGGATTGCGATGAACGTCTTTGGAGATCGGGGCCTGGGCCAGATCAACGCCTGGATGACCGGCCTCGGCCAGCGGCGCAATGCCACCGCCGACAACATCGCCAACGTCGATACCCCCGGCTACAGGCGCAAAGAGGTGACCTTCGAGACGGCCCTGAGGCGCGCCTACGGGACCGGCCAGAACCAGATGGCGGCCACCAATCCCGGGCACTACACCGCGGGCTCCACCGCCTCGGGCAATGGGCTGCAGCGCACGCAGGCGCTCGAATCGTCACGTACCGACGGCAATGACGTCGACATCGACCAGGAGATGGTCACGCTCGCCGAGACCCAGCTCCAGTACCAGGCGGCAGCGACCGCTCTCAACCGCAAGCTCGACACCCTTCGCAATATCTTGCGGTCCGTCTAGGGAGGCACACCATGGGACTCTTCTCCGCAATTAACGCCACGCGTTCCGGCCTCGCTGCCCAGCGCGTCCGCATGGACGTCGTCGCATCGAATGTGGCCAACATCGACACGACCCGGACGCCGGATGGCGAGGGGCCGTACACCCGCAAGATCGTCCGCTTCCAGAGCGCAGATGATGGGTCGGCGTTCCAGTCGGCAATGTCGCGCGTCACTGGCCAGCCACGGTCCGGCGTCGTCCTCGCTCGCGTCGACGAAGATAGTGCCAGCGAAGGCCGCTCCGTCTATGACCCGTCGCATCCGGATGCAGACATCGATGGCTTCGTCGAAATGCCAAACGTCGAACTCGTCCGCGAGATGACCGACCTGGTCGGCGCCAACCGCTCCTACCAGGCGAACAGCACGGTTCTCAACGCCCTCAAACAGATGGCCCTCCGTGCTCTCGACATCGGGAGCCGCTAGCGACTTCACATTCGCGTGAGGAGTTCTCCCGCAAGGAACTAGCGGGAAGCTCCGCCGCAACTACATGACACGAGGTGAACAGGGTGGAGATTCAACCAATTCAGGGCGCGGGTGCTTCCCTTCACACTCAGGCAAGCAAGACAGCAACAGGCGGAGGCTTCGCCGACATGCTCGGTAAAGCGATCAACCAGTTGCAGTCGGTTACCGATGAGGCGGATGCGAAAGTGACGGCATTGGCAACAGGTCAGGACGTGGAACTCCACGACGTCATGCTCGCTCTCGAAGCCGAATCCATGGCGATGAGTCTTGCAACAACCGTCCGCAACAAGGCAGTCGATGCCTACCAGGAAATCTTCAGGATGCAGTTCTAAATGGGACTCGTAGGCCCGGTCCAGGCGACAGCCGATCCGTTCATGAGCTTCGTTGGATCCACCGCAACCGGTGGTGAGACTGACGCCGGCGACCAGTTCTCCGCACTCTTCTTGAGTCTTGCCGCGGGAGCGTCGACCGGAGATGCAGCGAACGGCCCCGTAGCGAGCGCTGTCGCTGATTTCCCCTTCGATCCACCCGAAGCTGAGGAGTCGGATACCGATGTCGACGTGGTGGCAGTGGCCACCCTCGCCACCGTCATTCCGGTGCCCGCGCAAGTGCAGACGCTGTTTGCCCCCGTTGAGGCTGCCGGTCACGCCGACGACAGCCTCGCCGTCATGGAGCTGCCCGACGTGCTTGCCGGCCTCCTCGAAGAGATGGCCGCGGAAGCCGATCTTGCCGAGCCCACGAATGACGGCGGCACCGTCGATGCCTCTGCAATCCTCGAGATTGGCGACGATGCTTTCACGACACTCTCGGCTGCCCCGGCAGACGTGGAGGGAGATACTTCAAGTATCCCGGCAGAGGGCGCCGGAGCAGACGGATCTCCGGACGAACCACCGGGGCTGCGGGCCCTCGATCTGACAGAGGCGCCACCGGATGCTCCGCCTGACGAGACTGGAGCACCAGAAACGAGTGTGGTCCGCCCCGTCGGGAACGCTCAGGAAGCCGCCAATGCCGTCGAAGACGCCGTTGAACCGGCGCCGGTGCCCGACCTGCAGGTTCTCCCAACAGAAACCGCCGCCGCCGAAGATTCGCCTCTGCCGGAAACGCTGAACGCAGTGGACGTTCAGGCGCGGGTCCAGGCCCCTGTCGCAGGCGGTTCCGCTCCTCCCGGGGCCACAGTTCCTGAACCCATCCGGATGGAAGGACAGCCGCTTGCCCGGGTGGCCGATGCCGTCGTCGAACATCTCGATAGTGAAGGCGGGGAAGCTCGCATCATCCTCGACCCACCCGAGCTGGGCGAGATCATCATTAAGCTCCACGCCCGCGGCGAA
This sequence comes from Dehalococcoidia bacterium, assembly GCA_020432105.1. Classification (GTDB taxonomy): domain Bacteria; phylum Chloroflexota; class Dehalococcoidia; order Tepidiformales; family Tepidiformaceae; genus JAGQGZ01. The sequence continues at coordinate 9,376 of JAGQGZ010000040.1, forward strand.
CACGTCAGCATCGAAGTCACCGCGCAGCGCCACGAGGCAATCCAGATGCTTCGCGACGGGTCACCATCACTTGCATCACTTCTCCACGACCGCGGGCTCGACCTGGGGACGGCTCAGTTCACCCTCAGTCAGCAGGGACAGCAAGGCGGCGACCAACAGGCCGGCGAGCACGGCCCTAACAACAGCGCCGGCACCGGTTTCGGCCAGCTGCTCGGTTTCGACGAGCCCGGGGAAGCCGTAGCACGCAATCACAACAAGCTTCGCGCCGCCTACAACCCCGACGGCGACTTTGCGTACAGGGTGTAGGAGTCAGCCATGGGACTACCAATCGACCCGATCACGAACCTCCAGAACAACTCGCTGCAGGCTTACCAGTCAGCCCCCACCAACGACCTCAGCAGCGTCGACTTCATGACCCTGATCATCACCCAGATGCGCAACCAGAACCCCCTGGATCCGCAGAGCGATAGCGACTGGATGGCTCAAATGGCCCAGTTCGAGTCCTTGAGCCAGATGAAGACGATCGCCAGCGGCATCCAGGTCATGCAGGGCCTTGAGGAACTCTCGAGTGCGACCTCGATGATCGGTAAACAGATCATCGGCCAGCAGGTGAACGCCATCGACCTCGTTCGCGACATGGTCGGCCGCGAGAAGTACGGCGCACCGTTCTTGCAGCTCTCTAGCGCCCAGAAGGTCGACGTGAACCGTGATGACCGGGTCGTTGCGGCCGCCGCCGACGTACCAAATGCCGGCCGCGAGATCAGTGGCATGGTCGAGCGTGTGGTCGTCGGCCCTGATGGCATCCCCCTGCTCTGGGTAGGTGGCAAAGCCGTGGACCTCTTCACCGTGGCGGAGATCTCCTAGCCATGCGTGTTGAACATCCCGGTGGACTGAATCCTGTCGATGCCGCCCGCCGGGTGGGCACGCCGGCCAATCGCCCGGACCAGGCAGCCTTCGGTGAGGCGCTCACAAAGGCCAGCGAGAGCCTCACGCTGAGCCGGCACGCCCGCCACAGGGTCGACCGCCGTGGGCTTGCCCTTGGCGCCGAGCAGATGGCGCGCATCGAGGGTGCCGTTCGCAGTGCCGAGCAGAAAGGCGCCCGGAACAGCGTCGTGATGGTCGATGACCTTGCGGTCGTCGTTGACATTCAGCAGCGCATGGTCGTTACGGCCATGGAAAGGGAGGGGAACCGCGATCGCGTGTTTACGAACATCGACTCGGTCGTCATCGCCTAGTCGATTCAGGGAGCAACTCGGGGCTGGTCCGCATCGTCGGGGAGCCCGGAAACAACTACATCACCGGCCGGCAGGGACCCGGCGACGAAAGGGCTACCAACTATGATGCGTTCACTCTTCTCGGCGATTTCCGGCATGCGAAACCACATGTCGTTCATGGACGTCGTCGGCAACAATATCGCCAACGTCAACACCATCGCCTACAAGTCCAGCCGCGTCACCTTCCAGGACATCCTTTCCCAGAACGTGAAGGGTGCAAGCTCGCCTCAGAACGGCCGTGGCGGGACCAACCCGGCCCAGATTGGCCTCGGCATGACCCTCGGCGGTGTCGATACGATCATGACCCAGGGTTCGCTGCAGTCGACGGGCAAGCTCACCGACTTCAGCATTCAGGGCGATGGCTTCTTCATCGTCAGCGATGGTCAGCGCGAGTACTACACCCGCGATGGCGCCTTTGACATCGGCGTCGACGGCGGTCTCGTCAACCCCGTCACCGGTCTTCGCGTGATGGGCTGGCAGGCCGATACCGCCGGAATCGTCGATACCGATCTCCCCCTCACTCCGCTCGACATCCCCTTTGGCACGCGCATCAGCGCCCAGCCAACAGCCGATACCGGCAACAGCATGGGCATGGTCATGAATGGCAACCTCGATTCTGGTGAGGCCCTCTATGCCGCTGGCCCGCCCGAAGTTGGCGTCGTTGGCACCACCGTGACGGCCTACGATTCGCTCGGGAACACCCACACCATCCGTCTCGACTATCGCCACACCGCAACCAACCAGTGGACCCTCGTGGCGAACTTCGACGATAGCGACGCCGACACGCTGATGAACAACCCCGTCACTGTCACGAATGGCGTGCTCCAGTTCACCGCCGCCGGCGTCCTCGATACCGGCGTGGCAAACAACGGCATGGTCGGACTCAGCCTCGCCAGCCTCGGCACCGGCGCCACCGACCCCCTCGCCTTCACCGTCGACATGACCAAGTTCACCCAGTTCGCAGGTCAAAGCCAGACGAACCTCGCCAGCCAGACCGGTTTCCCTGCAGGCGCCCTGGTTAGCTTCTCGGTGGGCAGCAGCGGCGAAGTAAGCGGCATCTATTCCAACGGCGCTAACCGGATCATCGGCCAGCTCGCCCTTGCCGGCTTCGTCAACCCGGGCGGCATGCAGCGCGTCGGCCAGAACCTCTGGATCCCGAGCTCCAACTCCGGTGAAGCCCTCACCGGAACGCCGAACAGCAACGGCCGAGGCGTGGTCAACACCGGCACACTCGAGAATTCGAACGTCGACCTCGCCCAGCAATTCACCAACATGATCATCGCTCAACGCGGGTTCCAGTCGTCGTCGCGGGTCATCACCGCCAGCGACACCATGCTCCAGGACCTCGTCAACATCATCCGGTAGGCGGTAAGACACCGGAGGCGGCCGCGCTCGTGGCCCCTCCGGTAACCTCATGAATCATCCAAAGCGCCTGAACCGAATTGCCACCGCGGCCATGATCCCCCTGGTCGCGGTTGGCTTTTTCGTGGCCCTCCGCGCAATGGACCCGGAACCGGCACCTCCCTTCGTGCCGGAAGGACAGCTGGTGCTCGCCAACCTCCGCGACGAATCGCTCACGTTCTTCGACTTCGAGGCTGGCGAGCGGGTCGACGTCGAACTTGCCGGCCCTCCCCACGAGATGGTGCAGGTGGCCGGCACGCTGTTTGTGACCCTGGGACGAAAGGACGCCATTGGCCAGGTGAACCTCGCGAGCAGAACCGTCGAGCGCTATCTCGTCATGGCAGGAAGCCCCCACGGTATCGCGACGGATGGTAAGCGCCTCTTCGTAAGCCTCGACGAGGCCGGCGAAATCGTCGTCCTGGATGCGCTCACCCTCGCGGAGTCGGAACGGATCGCAACCGGCGACACGCCCCACGCGATCACGCTGCTTGGAGACACGATTTTCGTTGCCAACAGCCGTGACGGCACGGTCGGGGCGATCGGCAGTCTCAGTACGGTGACCCGGGCATCGGGAACGCTGCCGGAATCGGTCGCGGTAGCCGGTGCTGCCTCGCTTGCTGTCGCGAACACCGGTGACGGCACCGTCGCGCTGTTTGCCTTGCCGGGCATGGAACGGGCAGCCGTCTACGTCGTCGAAGGGCGACCGGTGCGCGTGATCCCCTTTGGCAACGATCTCCTCGTTGCCCGGTCGCAGTTCGGTGATGTCGTGGTGCTCGATCCGGTAGGGGGTGGGCTTCGCGCTTCGGTGACTGTCGGGCGGCTCTCCGACGGCCTTTGCGTGGCGCCGTCGGGGAGTTGGCTGGCCGCGGCCAGCAACGGAGAAAACATGCTGCGCATGATCGGCACGGAAGAGTGGACGGTCTCCATGTCCTACCCGACCGCTGATGGACCCGGCTCCTGTCTCTGGCTCCCCGCGAATTGACTGCGTGAATCCGGCTGGCGACGATGAAGCGTAGCCTGAGTGACTGAAAATGCCGGGAAATTGCCAGCTTGGCGGCCGCTTTTCGCGATGCGGACGGCCTTCCGCCCATACCTGCCAGTACTGCGCGCGCGACTTCTGTGAGCTCCATGCTCACTTCGTCGAGGGCCACGAGGCCGTGTGTTCTCGAAAAGAGTGCGCGGCAAAACACGTCGACATGGTGATCCACATCGAGTACCAGGTGGTGGTCTACCGCCGAAATATTGCCCGTCTCTGTGCCGAGGACGGCTGCCAATCCGCACCTCCCGCGCCGTTCGAGTGTTCGCTCTGCCGGGGGCACTTCTGCGCGGAACATATTCACGAGCGCCTCTACTGGACGCCCGATGGCCTCACTCGCAACGAACGCGTCCTCAGCCTTTGCGCCCACTGCTGGGACCGTCGCAAGATCTGGCAGAAGCGTTAGCTATGCTTCCTCGCCGTGGTCGAGCAGCAGTGCATCGAGCACGAACAGCACCGTCGCAACGGCGCCGCCCAGCATGGCAAGGCGAAGCAGTGTGATCGGAAGAGTCCTGATCCTGTTCATGTAGCACCCCTCAGTGACTGACGAATGAGCCCTGGCGTGTCTGCAGGTGGTGTACATCGTTCAGCCTGTGCAGGGCCCGCAGGCCTTCCCCCGCGGCGACAACGTTTATCGATGTGTGCGCCGGCCGGAAGAACATGTCGTAGGGCGAACCGACGATGTGTCCGATGTACGCATTGATCACGCCACCGTGGCAGGCGACGACCACTCGCCTTCCTTCGTTCAGGGCGATGATCCCCTCGATCGCATTGATGGTCCGGCGTCGAAACTCGTGGCTCGATTCGGAGTGTGGGTAGACGTCCCAGCTCTTTTCGCGAAGCATTCTCTCGCGGATTCCCCGGAACACCGTCTCATTCACACGGTCCCGGGCCTCAACCCCATCCGGGAGCCTCGTGAAGATCCCCACTTCCTTGAGGTCGTCCACCTCCTCCACTTCGAGCCGGTGGTGGCGGGCAATCTCGCGGCCGGTGTGACGGGCCCGCTCCATCGTGCTGGAGTACACGCGGTCGATGCGCTCGATCGAGAGTGCTTCGCCAACCAGCCGCGCCTGCTCCCGGCCACGCGTGGATAGGGGCGGGTCATACGTCTCCTCGCGTTTCGCATTGGTCCAGTCGGGGACGTGCTGTTCACCATGCCGCACCAGGTAGACTTCCGTCACACCCTCGACGCCGGTGAGGAACGCCCTGTCGAAGATCCCTGGAACTGGCCGCCGTTCCTCGGTCATGTTGCTACCTCCTCAACCGGTCCGAACACCTGGCAGTGCAATCGAAACGGTACGTTCTCGCCCGGCCCGGTACAATTCTTGCAACGTGGAGGTGGCGCGGTGGTCAAGGTTGGGGTGCTCCTTGGCGGTTGGGATTTCCGTACCGGGACCACGGCGGACATGGCCCTGGATGCCGCTCGCCGGGCCGAAAGCGTGGGCCTCGACGCTCTCGTCGTTGGCGATCACGTCACCTTCCATGGCGCCGGAAACGATGGGCTCACACTTCTCACTGCCTACGCGGTCGTTACCAGCCGGATCGAGCTGAAAACCTGCGTCTACCTGCTGCCACTGCGGCACCCGGTGCCCGTAGCCCTGCAGGCCGCCCAGCTTGACCAGCTGAGTGAAGGACGTCTCGTGCTGGGGGTCGGTATCGGCGGTGAAGACCGCCACGAATTCTGGAGTTGCGGCGTCGACCCCGGCACCCGCGGCGCCCGGACGAACGAGTCCTTGCAGATCCTGCGGAGGCTCTGGCAAGAAGATGATGTGAGCTTCAATGGGCGCCACTTCCAGCTCGATGCCGTAAGCGTTAATCCAAAACCGCTCCGCCCTATCCCGCTGTTCGTGGGCGGTCGCAGCGATGCCGCCCTCGTCCGTGCCGGTCGCTACGGTGACGGCTACACGGGGATCTGGCAGTCCCGTGATCGCTTCGTCGCAGCCACAGCCAGGATTTATGAAGAGGCAGAACTGGCCGGCCGCGGCGATGTCGGTTTCGAGATGGGTATGCAGTTCTGGACCGGAATTGACGACGACCGGGACGTTGCCAGGGCATTCGTAGGCGCCGGGATGGAGGCGATGTACCGGCTGCCGTTCGAGCGTTTCGAACGCTACACGCCTTATGGCAGCGCCGCCGAAGTGGCAGCCTTCATCGCGCCTTACATTGAGGCGGGCGCCCGGCATGTGAACCTCGTGCCAACCCAGGGCACGCCTGAAGAGAACATCGAGCGCGTTGCTGAAGTTCGCGAAGAGTTGCGCGCGCTCTTTCCCGAACGAACCTAAGCGGCTCGGATCTCCATATCGACCGAGGGTTCGCTGCGGAGAAGGGCAGCCCGGGAGAAGTCCCGGACAGCCTCGCGTAGTTCAAAGCCGAGTACCGGCTTGCGAAGGAAGCCGGAAGCACCAAGGCGGTAGCAATCGATCACCGCCCGGTCGGCAATGTCTTCATCGACGATCATCGCCGGTGGCCGTTGGAGCCAGGCCGTCTGCCGCAACCGTCCGAGGAACTCGAGCGCGTTCATGTCCGAAAGCTCGAAGGTGGTGAAGACGAGTGAAGGGGCAACGCCCCCCTGTTCCAGTGCCTGTAGCGCTTCAAGGCCAGACCCGGCCTCGGTAACTTTCGACCCCGGAACAAACTGGCGGAGTCCCGTGGCCAGGCGCCTGCGTTCCGCCTCCTTGCTGTCGACGACCAGGTACATAGCCTTCATCTGCCTGCACTCCCTCTATTCTGTGAGGATCATCGGCAGGTCGGTCACCGCACTGTAACGGCGGATCCGGGGGAACCCTACCAGCGCTGCCCGGCGGGCGCAGGGCCTTCTGGCTCTCCACGGGTCATGTGGTTCGCGTCCGCACCCGCCCGCCAGGGCCAGCTCTCCCCGTCCGGCCCAAATGCTCCGCTGTCGGCCTCGAAAAAGGCGGCGGCCAGCGCTAACGCCCTTCGCGTGCCGCCGACATCATGGACGCGGAGGACGCTCGCCCCCATCGCCAGGGCCAGCACCGTTGTCAGGTGCGTTTCCAGGTCGCGCACCGCCGGTTCGACACCCGTGACGCTCCCGATGTAGTTCTTCCGGGAGTGGGCGAGCAGCAATGGCTGGCCATGCACCCCAAACTCGCCGAGGCGTCGGAGCACCTGGAGGTCCTCGTCGTGACTCTTGCCGAAGGCGATCCCGGGGTCGATCACGATCGCCTCCCGGGTAAGCCCCAGGCCCTCGAGTTCCTCCAGTCGCGCTCCGAACCATTCGTTGGTCTCAGCCACGACGTCCGAATAGGCCGGTGGTTCGGCGGGCCGCTTCTTCGGGGCCGAATAGCTGTAGTTCAACACGTACCCGGCGCCGGCTTTCATCGCCTCTTCGGCTGCCCCGGTGCCCAGCGTTAGCCCGCTGATATCGTTGATGATCTCCGCGCCGGCATTCAGGGCGGCAGCCGCCACGACGGCCTTATAGGTATCCGCCGAGACGATGTGCCCCTCTGCAACCAGTGCTCCAACGGCCCGGCCAATCAGTTCCGCTTCCTGTTCCGATTCTGCAACGGGCCGGTCCGCCCGGGCACTCTCAGCACCCACGTCGATGATGGTCGCCCCGGTGTCCCGAAGTTGGGCAGCACGTTCCAGTGCGCGGTCGATATCCGGGCCGACGCCGTCGCCGGAGAATGAATCGCCGGTCAGGTTCACAATCCCCATGATGTACGGCGTTCCCATCTCCAGGGCTCGTGAGCGGAGCTTCCAGGCCTTCATGGGCCTGAGGTAGCGCCAGAGCAACGTCGCGATCCGGCTCCCGCGTTGCTCAAGTTCCGCGGCTAACCGCTCGAGGTCCGACCGCGACATCCGTAGAAGGTAGTCGGTCCCTCTGCGCTCCAACCCCAGTCCCAGCGTACTCGTCGCAAGTGGGAGAACCGAGTCAATCTCAATGAACACCAGGTGCGGTGCATCGGCGTCCGCCGCAAGTTGCCAGGGTGCCGGCGCCACCGCCCGCAATTGCCTCACCAGCCCCGTCCGCCCAGCGCTTCGACCATGCGTCGTGCCTGCCAGAGGTGTTCGAGGTCGTGTTGATACAGCTCCCGAACGGTCTCGCGGACCGTGCGGCGGCCGCGGTAAGGATGAAGCCCTCCCCGGTCCCAATCCTCCATTGAGAGGTCCCACAGCAGGTACGAGTTGCGGCTGCGTTTATGGTGAAACTCCTCGAGGAGTTCCTCTTCGTCGCAATCGTCGTACTCCCCCGGAAACGGGATGGCGTCGAGGTCGGCGTGGGGAATCCTTGGCTCTCGCATGGTGATCATCCGCTCAAGCTGTTCGCCAATGACCCCTTCCACTGCGTTGAGGTGGTAGCAGATTCCCATCAGCGACCAGTCTTCATCCGGGGGCTGGCCGGGCCGGAGCAAGGAGCCGAGGCGCATTCCCCACATAAGCTCATGCATCTCACCCGATGCTTCGCGCATCGCCTTGATCATGAACGATGGGTCGGCGCCGGCGCGGGGTATGTACCGCATGCGCTCAATTGTACGACCGTGAGCGGGACGGTTGGGTTCAGGTGATCACAATCGGAACGCCCGCGTTGCACTGGGGGCATTCGCCCGGCACCCAGGATTCGACGGTCATGCTGAGGCAGGCGAAGAAGGGCACACCAAAATCCACCGTGCCCCCGGACCGGTCGACCAGCACGCCGACACCAACAACCTCTGCCCCGCTTTCCTCCACCGCCCGGATCACGTCGCGGATGCTGCCGCCTGTCGTCAGGACATCGTCGACGACGAGAACCCGATCGCCCGGACCCACCTCGAACCCGCGCTTGAACTCGCGCCCTGAGCCGGTGTCGTTGCGCTCAGCGATGACGTTGCGGAGATCGAGCTGTCGGGCTGTCTCGAATCCCAGGATCACGCCACCCGTCGTCGGTCCCGCCACCAGGTTGGCAGTGCCGCGGAAGTGATCCGCGATCTGTCCGCACAACTGGCTCGTGATGTCCGGCCACTGCAGGATCCGGAACTTCTCCAGGTAGGTGTCTGTGTGCCGCCCACTGGCCAGTTGGAAGTGCCCCTTAAGGACACCCCCGCGTCGTTCGAGTTCGGCCTGGAGATCGGTACTGGTCATCGCCCGGCTGAAAGGGAGCGTAGCCCTGCCGTCGTGACCGGGCAAACCCTACGGAGAGGCAAGGGCGGCGGCACTCTCCGGTTTTAGCTGACTGGTCAGTCGCGGCCGTCCGTCCTGTTCGGACAGCGTCGCCCCGCCGTTGCCAATCAGCCCGAAGGCGTCCAGCGGCAAGTACGACAACTCCGCCCGCCCGATGATCAGGTCCTCAGCGATGAAGCCGATCTGGGAGCTCCTGCTGTCCTTGCTGTTATCTCTGTTGTCACCCATCACGAAGTAGGTCCCTTCGGGCACGATTACCGCCGGGTAATTGCCCTGGCCATTGCGGCCCCAGGCCTCCTTCAGGTACGGCTCCTCAAGGCGCTGGTCGTTGATATAGACCGCGCCGTTGTATACCTCGATCTTCTCTCCCGGCAACCCCATGACGCGCTTGATCAAGTCCTGCGTCGGAGTACTGGGATCGCGAAGGACGATGATGTCCCCTCGTTCGGGCCCGTGAAAAACGTGCCTCGTCGGGTCGTCGCCGGCAGAGACAAACGGCACGTACTTGCTGAGCTTGTCGACATCGACCTCCGAGTAGACAAGCTTGTTCACGATCAGGAACTGGCCATCCGCCAGCGTCGGCGACATGGAACTGCCGTCGACCTTGAAGTTCTGGAAGCTCGCACGCACCGAGAGGAAGACGAGCAGGGCAAGGAGCCCGGTCTCGACCAGCTCGCGCACCCATGTCCGGGTCTTCCTGGCATCGAGAGGGTCGGCCGTCCTGAGCGAGCCTGCCAGGAATGGCGCGGCTTCGAAGTCACCCGCGTAGGCGGCAGCCATATCCTCGTCTTCTTCGCCCTCTGCCCAGTCATCGTCGTCGCTGAACGGTGCACTGCCGGGTGCGGAGGTACGCTGCGGTGCCAGTCGCATCTTCGCAAACGATGGCACCTCACGTGGCTCAATGATGTCGTCGACGATTCCCTGGGCTTCCTCACCGAACAGCTCCTGGA
>JAGQGZ010000041.1 GCA_020432105.1 Dehalococcoidia bacterium
GCATTTCTGCAGCGGGCATTCTTCCTCCAGTCTACGCCTCGGCGCTGACTCGATCCGGAACTCGGGTTACGCTCTGAGCACTTCCCACCTGCGAGGCCTGGCAATGGACGCACTCCACCGTGGCGATCCCGAGGTCGCTGCCATCGTCGACCGCGAAACACAGCGGCAAATCGAAACACTCGAGTTGATTGCCAGCGAGAACTACGCTTCATCCGCCGTGCTTGGCGCCACCGGCTCCGTCTTTACCAATAAGTACGCCGAGGGCTACCCCGGCAAGCGTTACTACGCCGGCAACGTGCACAGCGACGAACTCGAGACCCTCGCCATCGAACGTGCCAAACAGCTCTTCGGTGCCGAACATGCCAACGTCCAGTGCACCAGCGGCGCCGAAGCCAATATGGCCGCCTACCTTGCCTTCGCCGAACCCGGCGACACGATCATGGGCATGGAACTGACCCAGGGCGGCCACCTCACCCACGGATCCCCTGTGAACTTCAGCGGCAAGCTCTATCACTTCGTGCCGTACACCGTCGACCGCGAGTCCGAGACCATCGACATGGATGCCCTGCGGGCTATCGCACGAGACGCGAAACCCAGGATCATCGTTGCCGGCGCCACCGCCTACCCCCGTGCCATCGACTTCAAGACCTTCGGGGAAATCGCCCGTGAAGTCGGGGCCCTGCTCATGGTCGACATGGCTCACATTGCCGGCCTCGTCGCCGGCGGTGTGCACGAATCCCCGGTCCCGCACGCTGGACTGGTCACCTCGACAACTCATAAGACGCTGCGGGGACCCCGCGGCGCCATGGCCCTCAGCACGCTTGAAAACGCCGATGCCCTCGACCGGGCGGTCTTCCCCGGCACCCAGGGCGGCCCCCACCTCCACAGCATCGCCGGCAAGGCCGTTGCCTTCGCCGAGGCACTGAAACCCGAGTTCAAGACCTACGCCCGCCAGATCGTGGCCAATGCCGCGGCTCTCGCCGAAGGGCTGATCGCCGGCGGCATTCGCCTTGTTTCGGGCGGCACCGACAATCACCTCATCCTTGTCGACTGCAACTCGGCGAACATCAGCGGGTTGAAAGCTCAGAATGCGCTGCAGGGTGCAGGGATCATCACCAATCGCAACACCATCCCCTACGACGAGCGCTCCGCCTACGTCACCAGTGGCCTGCGGTTGGGCACCCCCGCTCTCACGTCTCGCGGGATGGGACCGGCGGAGATGAAACAGGTCGCCAGCTGGATTGTCCGCGTGCTCAGGGATCCGGATGGTGATGGCCTGCGAGAAGCAGTCCGCGACGAGGTCGCCAGCTTCGCAAAAGGGTACCCGGTCCCCGGCATTACGGATCGAGAGGCTTAGGCGGCACCCGCTCGAGATACTCCTTCGACTCGGGCACCCGCCAACCAAGAAGCATGAGTGCCGCCGTGCCAATGGCGAGCAGCAGAAACGCCAGCTCCAATCCCCCGGCACGTGTGGGTGATCGCTCCACGATCAGCACGATGAGCGGCGTCGCCAGTACCCCTCCCATGAACCGGAACATGCCCCGCAATCCCGCGATCGTGGCCAGGTGCTCGGGCGCCAGTTCTATCGCCGCCGCGTTGGCCGGGGGGTTCGTGATCCCGATGCCCGCCCCGGTGATCATCACAACGATCGCCAGGTAAACGAAGTTGCTGAGTTCCACGCTCCCAATTGTTGGGTTGTGCACGCCCATCGCCAGCACCCCCAGGCCCAACGATGTAAAGACGAGCCCCAGCATGATCGGCCGCCGCAGGCCAACCCGTGGCAGCAGCGATGCGGTAGTCAGGCCAATCAGGACGACCGCCACTGCTCTTGGCGTCAGCAGCGCACCGGCCGCGCTCGAAGAGAATCCGTACGCTTCCGTTGCATAAAGCGGCAGGAACGAGAACGCGCCGAAGAGCGTTGCCCCGTAACCAAACTGCAGCATGTTCACGATCAGGAAGTCGCGTCGCTTCAGCAGCGCGAAGTCGACGATCGGACTGCTCGCGCTGCTTTCCCGCCGAACAAATGCCCAGCCCGCCACGCTCGAAATGGCCAGCATCGCCAACAGCACCGGGATGCTCACCGAGCCCTGGCGCGATACCTCCGTGAGGGCAACTACGATGGGCGTTACCAGGGCGCTCAAGAGGGCCGCCCCCAGGAAGTCGGCCTCTCCTCCCGAGTCCACACCATGGCCCTTCCGCAGTGCAAACAACCCCACAAGCACAACGATCGCGCCCGCCGGCACGTTCAACCAGAACGTCCAGCGCCAGCCGACGTTGTCGACGATAAACCCCGCAAGGTTGGGCCCGATGATTGAGCCTGCCGGCCCTATCGACGAGACCAGCCCGATCGCCCGGACGCGCCCGCCGGGAAAGGCATCCCCTACGACGCCGTAGGCGGATGGCTGCACGGTTCCGGCCGCCAGACCCTGCAGTGCCCGCCCCACGATCAGGATCCAGATGTTCGGGGCCGCCGCACACGCTGCCGAGGCTGCCGCGAAGAGCGCCATCCCGCCGACAAATATCACCCGCCGCCCGAACTGATCACTCAGCCGTCCAGAGATGGGCATCGAGACCGCCTGGGCAAGCGTGTAGATGGTGATTGTCCAACCCACCCAGCGCAGCGGTGCGTCCAGGCCATCGATCAGCGCCGGTAGCGCCACCGAGACCATCGAGAACTGCATCGAGGTCAGCAGGATGGCCACACTCACGAGGCCGAAAAGAAAGTAAGGGTGTTGGCGCGACACGCACCGTCACCTTACGTCTCCCGCCCGGTTCGCCGTAGGATCTTTGAGGATTTTCGATTGAGCCGAACAACGGCGAGTGATACGGTTAGGCGTCTCGACCGGGAGCACGGCTCGCTCAGCGGGCAATCCCATCGCCCGGTCAGGTGGAGTCCCCATGCGCGAATACGAATTGGCTGTGATCTATGACCTCGAATTGGCCGAGGCCGAAGGTCCGGAAGCGAGCGTCCAGCGCGTCAAGAACGCCGTGGAAGCCGCTGGCGGCACCGTCAAAGACCTCGACCACTGGGGCCGCCGCCGAATGGCCTACCCCATCAACAAGGCTATCGACGGCGATTTCATCATCAGCCGCATCGAAATCGACCCGGCTGCCGTCTCCTCGATAGAGGCCACCCTCAAGATCGACGAGCGCGCCTACCGTACCCTTGTCGTCCGCGCCGACGAACTCTTCGAAATCACCCCGATGCAGGACCGCCGCGACCGCGAACCCCGTCCCTATGCCGGTCGCCCGGCCGAAGGTGCAGCACCGCCACCCGCTGCCGAAGCAGTCCCTCCATCCAGCGATGCGCCCACAGCGCCTGCCGATGCAGCCGTAACCCCGCCTGCAGAAGTTCCCACCGCCCAAGCTCCCGCCGCCGACACACCTGCCGAAGCTCCCGCGGCGGCCGTCGAGACCCCTGTCGCCGAGGCCCCTGCGCCTGAAGCACCCGCCGAAACCACCCCGGCAGTGGAAGCACCTGACGAAGCCGAGGCTGAAGAGAAAACGGAGGACTAGGCGATGGCGAACCTCAACAAGGTCATGCTCATCGGCAACACCGGCCGCGACGCCGAAATGCGCTACACGGCGAACGGAAACGCCATGGCCACCTTCAGCATGGCCGTTAACAGCAACCGCCGGAATCCCGCAGGTGAGTGGGAAACCGAAACCGAATGGTTCAACGTCGTCATGTTTGGCGACAGCGCCGAACGCCAGGCCCAGTACATCACCAAGGGCAAACAGATCTACGTTGAGGGCCGTCTCCGCACCCGCAACTGGGACGATGACCAGGGCCAACGCCATTACCGCACCGAAGTCATTGCCAACTCCGTCCAGTTCCTCGACCGCCGCAGCGACTCCGAAGGCGGTGGCGGTGGCGGCAGCCGCGGTGGCGACGACGGCTGGGGCGATAGCTACAGTGGCCGCTCAGGTGGTGGTGGCTCTACCGATGCCGACGACTTGCCCTTCGAATAACCACGGCTCCGGCCGTAACCATCCCCGGCGTGCTCAGCACGCAAACCCTTCGGGAGGAATGCAATGACCACGGAACAACGATCACCCGCACCCACAGGCGACAGGCCCGGCGGTGACCGCCCCCAGGGCGGCGAGCGCGAACGCCGTCCCCCACGACGCTTTGGTGGCCGCCGCAAGGTCTGCCGCTTCTGCGCCGATCACATGGAAGGGGTCGACTACAAGGACACCGCGCGCCTCCGCATGTTCATCAGCGACCGCGGAAAGATCGAGCCCCGGCGTAAGACCGGTACCTGCCAGAAGCACCAGCGCATCGTAGCGGTCGCCATCAAGCGGGCTCGCCACATGGCACTGCTGCCCTACACCCTTACCCACGTCCGGACCACCCGCATTTTCCCGACTCGCGGGTAATCTGAGCTTGGTTGCAGGAACCTACCCCGCAGGGACCGCATGAGCCGTCGCGACCGTACCACCGGAATCCCCCGCCAGCGTGAGCGCGCCAGCGCCACCCAGGAACCCACCTTCCTGGGCATGCGCTGGGGCGAGACGCACTGGCGCTTCCTCATCCTTGGTGGCGTCGCCCTTATCGGGCTTCTCGTCTTCGGATTGATCGGCTGGCGCTGGTACGACGAGAACGTGCGGCAGCCCAATTCCGTCGTCCTCCGCGTCGAAGACCAGGAATTCACCCTCGACTACTTCACCGAGCGACTCCCGGGCTTCGCCCAGGCCAACCCCTCGTTGTCCACGGGCTTCCGCGAACCGGCCCTGCTTACCAAGCTCGAAGAAGAGGCAATCACCATTATCCTTGCCGAAGAACGCGGTATCGATTTGAGCGAAGACGCCGTCACCCAGTGGATTGCCGATGACCTCGGCGTTCCCGTAGGGGGCGCAGGCAGCTCGTTCGACACCCTCTACCGGCAACGCCTGCGCACGCAGGGCCTCACCAATGCCGACTACCGCCGCCTCGCCCGCGCCGAGCTTGCCGACACCAAACTGATCGAGGCCCTCCGTGAAGAACGCGGGGAAACAGGCCGGATGGTCACCCTCCGCGTCGTCGCCGTCAGCGAAGAAGCGGAGGCAGCCGCAATCCGCCAGCGAGTCGAAGACGGCGAAGACATGGGCACCATCGCCCAGACCGAGTCGCTCGATCTCGAAAGCCGCCAACAGGACGGTCTCACTCAGCCCGCACCTCCCGAGCTCTACACAGCCGATGTCCAGTCACAGATCAGCGACCAACCGGAGGATGCCCTCATCGGCCCCTTCAAGGTTGGCAACAACTGGTGGGTCGTCAGGATCGAACGGATCCAGGACGACGGTACCTACTCCGCCACCAACCGCGACCAGCTGGCAGAAGTTGACCTGGCCGATCTCATCGACGAACAACGGACTGCCCTCGACATCAAGCAGAGCCTGACCAATTCCGACA
Organism: Dehalococcoidia bacterium; assembly: GCA_020432105.1. Lineage (GTDB taxonomy): Bacteria > Chloroflexota > Dehalococcoidia > Tepidiformales > Tepidiformaceae > JAGQGZ01. Next base: position 5,396 of record JAGQGZ010000041.1, read on the forward strand.
TTGAGTGGGCCTACCGCCACGTTGACGCGGTGGCCGGCACCACCAACTAGTGGCTCCCGATAGCAGCGACATCGGCATAGGGCTGCTTGGTCTGGGGACGGTGGGCAGTGGCGTCGCCGGTGCTCTCAGCGCCAATGGCGCAGAGATCGCTCGTGTTGCCGGCGCGCCCCTCACAATCCGCCGTGCCCTCGTCCGCGACAAGAACCGTAAACGTGCCGTAGAGCTGGGCCATTCGCTCCTCACCCTGAACCCGGCCGATGTTGTCGAAGACGACACCATAGATATCGTTGTCGAACTCCTCGGCGGTGAAGAGCCCGCCCATTCGCTCATTCAGGCCGCGCTTAAGCAGGGCAAACACGTCGTCACCGGCAACAAGGAAGTGATTGCCAAGTACGGGCCCTCCTTGATGACCTTGGCCCGCGCCAACGGCGTCGGCCTGCGCTTTGAAGCGGCCGTTGGCGGCGGCATACCGATCATCGCACCACTCCGGCGCGACCTCGCCGGCAACCAGGTGATCGCCATCTCCGCGATCATCAATGGCACTACAAACTACATCCTTACCCGCATGGCCCAGGAGGGCGCCAGCTTCGAAGAAGCGCTTGCTGAAGCCCAGTCCCTCGGCTACGCCGAGGCCGATCCCACGAGTGACGTCGAAGGTATCGATGCCGCCTACAAGCTGGCGATCATGGCCTCCCTCGGCTTCAAGACCCGTGTCGAACACGCAGCTGTCTACCGCGAAGGCATTGCTTCGCTCGAGGCCCGTGACTTCCAGTACGCCGATGAGCTTGGCTATGCGATCAAGCTCATCGCCCGTGCCGACCGTGTCCCCGAAGGGATCCTCGCCCGGGTTGTCCCTACCCTGGTCCCCTACACAGACCCTCTCGCCAACGTCGACGGCGTCATCAACGCCGTACAGGTCGAGGGCGATCTCGTTGGCCGGGTCACCTTCCAGGGACCCGGTGCTGGTGCCGGGCCGACCGCCAGTGCCGTCCTTGGTGATGTCATCCACCTCGCCCGCGTGGTAACCAGCGGGACCACCGAACTGCCCCTGCCCGTCCCCGACGGTGACATCCCCGTCCTGCCTCTGGATCACCTCCAAACCCGGTACTATGTCCGGGTAACGGTTGACGATCGGCCCGGCGTGCTCGCCCAGATAGCATCCAATCTCGGCCAGCACGACGTCAGCATCGCCTCCGTCACCCAGAAAGAAACGTTCGACGATGACCAGACGGCCGAACTGGTCATCACCACCCATTCGGCGCGGGAGAGCGCCATCCAGCAGGCGCTGGCACAGATCACCGCCCTCCCTGCTGTGAGCAAGTTGGGCGCTCTTCTCCGAATCGAGGGCTAGCCATGGCCGGAACTGCCCCCCGCGACGTCGTCTCACCCGAGATGATCGACTGGCTCCAGGGCCAGATCCGTGACCTCACCGACCAACAGGCGGCCAGCCTCAGCCACCTCGATCAATTGCGCCGCCAGGTCCACCAGCTCGCCGACCAGGTCATCCAGTCTGAGCGTGCAATTCGCGAGATCGACCCCCGCTTCATCCCCTTCCAGGGCATCCCCGACAAGCTCCGTGAGGTTGAGGAAAGCCACGAGCACCTCCGCCAGGAGATCACCGCCAACAAGGCGGACGTCGAAAACGCACTCCGCATCGCCGCGGCGGAGTCACAGTACGACCGCGAAGAACGCGGCGAGCTTTCGCGCCGGTTCGAGCAATCCGTCCAGCAAATCCAGGTGCTCGCCGCCGACACAGCCCGGGTTCAGTCCCAAACCGTCCAGTTCACCCAGACCTTGCAGCTCCTCACCGATCGCCAGCGCGAAGTCGAAGAACTTGGCCAACATCTCGCAACCCGCCTCGATCGTGTCGTCGAAGTCAACCACGACATGGAGGCGAGGCTCCTTCGCGAGTACAAGGACCACCAGGATGAACGGTTCGAAGTCGTCTTCGAACGGCTTCAGGTCGTCGGCGAGATGGTTCGGCGCAACGAGGAACTCATCCAGGCTGTCGCCGCCGAGCGCTCCATCCGCGATGACCTCCTCCAGGATCTGACCGTCCTCCGCGATCAGCAGTCACGGTTCGAGACCCGGCTCGTCGTCGTGGAAGAGATGGGCGAAAAGGTTCTTGCCGAAATCGACAAAGCCCAGGCCGACATCACCCTCCTCGATGGGCGCCACCAGGGCCTCGGCGAACGGGTCGCCACCATCCGCCGTGATATTGCCGAAATCGTCGACCACGTCCGTGACGAATTCACCAAGTTCTCAAAGATGCAGGAAAAGCAGCGGCGTGCTCAGATACAGGTCTTGGAGCAGGAACTTCGCGAGATGAAGTTCCATACCCTGCATCCACCAGAGGAACCATGACCTCAGTTAGGCCAGTGCCCCGCGGTGTCCTTCATCGTTGGGGCCAGGTCCTTCCTCTCACTGCGTCTACACCAATGCTCACCCTTGGCGAAGGCGATACTCCCCTCGTCCAGGCAAGCAACATCGCCGCCCAGTGCGGCGTCGATGAACTCTGGTTCAAACTCGAAAGCTGCAACCCGACAGGGTCATTCAAGGATCGTGGAATGGTCGTGGCTGTCGCCAAGGCCATCGAAGCGGGCGCAACCGGGATCATGTGTGCCAGCACCGGCAATACCAGTGCCAGTGCCGCCGCCTATGCTGCGAAAGCCGGTCTCCAGTCTTTCGTCATTGTCCCCGGCGGCAAGATAGCGGGCGGCAAGATGGCCCAGGCGATCGCCTATGGCTCCACCATCCTCGAGATCGAAGGCAACTTCGACGACGCCCTTCAGGCTGCCCGCGACGTCACCGCCCAGACTTCGATCGCCCTCGTCAACTCCGTCAACCCCCACCGTATCGAGGGCCAGAAGACAGCAGCCTTCGAAATCTGCGACCAGCTCGGTGACGCACCGGATACCCTCGCTATCCCCGTGGGCAACGCCGGCAACATCACCGCCTACTGGAAAGGCTTCACCGAATGTGCCGAGCGCGGCCTCGCAAGCCGCCATCCCAACATGGCGGGGTTCCAGGCCGCCGGCGCTGCACCGATCGTCAGCGGCGCCCCTGTTGCCGATCCCCAGACCATCGCCTCGGCAATCCGCATCGGCAATCCCGCAAGCTGGAAGGGTGCCACCGCCGCCCGCGACGAAAGCGAAGGCCTCATTGAGGCCGTTACCGACGCGGAGATCATCGACGCCTACAAACTCCTCGCCACAAGGGAGGGTCTGTTTGTTGAGCCGGCCAGTGCCGCCGCCGTCGCCGGGCTCATGAAGCTCCACCGCGAAAGACGGTCCCGGGGTGGCCGCGCGGTTGCCATTCTCACTGGCCACGGACTCAAGGACCCGGACGTCGCCATGGCCAACCTCACGCCCAACGTCATCAAGTGTGGGGTCTCTGCCAGGGACATCCGCGCTGCACTCAGCCTCTAGCCACCTTGACCACCTACTTCGTGCCCGTAGACTGAATCCCACATGCTTCGTTCCACCATTCTGGCCGTGATCCTCGTCTCCTCGTCCCTCCTTGGTGTCGGATCCTTCGCCGCCGCCAGCGCAGCATCCTCCGCCTCCGATCCTTCGCCAATTGTCCGTCAATGGGATGGATTCCAGTCGATTGAGGGCGGTGGTATAGCCGTCGAAGAGCCGATTATCTGGAGCCTCGTCGCCATTGCTGCCGGTTGCATCGTTGCCGCAACGCTCTACTTGCTCAAGCGGGAGGTCGGCGGCTTCCCCGAGAACCCCGACTGGGTTGCTCCGATAACGATCATGCCCGCAGGCGAGAACGCCGTCGACGAATCTGACTTCCCGCCTCCGCCTGCCGACCACCACTAGCCGTTCGGCTTCACCACCACCTTGCATTCCTCCGGGCTCGCCAGTGCTTTGAATGCTGCCGGCAATTCCTCAAGGCTCACAATCCGCGTGATCAGCGGCCGCGTATCCACCCTGCCCGCCGTGAGCGCCGCCAGTGCCTCGGCATACTCGTCCGCCGTGTAGCCAAGGACGAACCTCAGCGTGAGTTGCTTGTTGATCCCCACCATCGGCCGGATCGTGTCTTCCAGCATGCACACCCCCACCACAACGACCGTCCCTTGCCGTTCCGTCATCTCCATCGCCTGTTCCAGCGTCCCCCGGATCCCAACGCACTCGAAGACCACAGTCGGCCGCGATCCCATCACCGCCTCGTGCGCTTCCTGCACACCGGTTTCGCCCGGGTTCACCACCAGGTCCGCTCCAAGCCTGGCGGCAAGACCGCGACGCGAAGCCGCATAGTCGCTCACCGTCACATGCTTCACGCCCTCCTCCTTCAGCCATAGCAGCGTCATCAGCCCGATCGGACCTGCGCCCATCACCACAACGTGATCCCTCGATGTGAGTCCTGCCTGTCGCACAGCATGCAGCCCCACGGCACACGGTTCGGTCGTCGCCGCCACTTCATCCGGCAGGGAGTCCTCCACCGGCAGCAGCATCGCCGCCCCCATCAGCACATACTCGCCGTAGGCGCCGGGCACTTCCGGCGCGTAGCCGATGCTCCTGAACCCGTTTGGCGCGTCTCGATCCGGTAGAACCGGCATCGAAGTGACGCGTTGACCGGGGCGCCAGTTCTCCGCCCCTTCCCCCACCTCCACGACCTCCGCAACGAACTCGTGGCCCATCACCATCGCCTGTTCGCGGTCGATCGTATCCCACGCACTCGATCCGCTCGCGCGGGACGCTGCAATCATCTCCCCCAGGTACAACGCAGCGTGAAGGTCGCTGCCGCAGATACCACAGGCGAGCACCTTCGCCAGCACCTGCCCCGGACCTGGTGTTGGCCGTTCCACGTCTTCAATCGCAAGGGCATCCCCTCGTAGCACCATCGCACGCATAGCCGTCCGCTCCCCGTCAGGTGGGCGCACTATACTGCGCCTCCCGGTGGCGGCGTCGCCTCCCTTGGGATTGACGGTGTTTCAACGCTAAACTCAGCCGCGTGCGCTCCCTCCTTCTCGCCACCAACAACCCCGGCAAAGTGCGCGAGTTCACCCGCCTGCTCGCCGGCCTGCCGTTCCAGGTCGTCACTCCCGAAGATCGCGGAATCAACGTCACCGTTGACGAAACCGGCTCCACCTACGAGCAGAACGCCAGGTTGAAAGCGGAAGCATTCGCGCGGGCTGGGGTCTGCCTTGCTCTTGCCGACGACTCGGGCCTCGAAGTCGACGCGCTCGGCGGTGCACCCGGTCTCCATTCGGCCCGCTACGGTGGCGAAGGTCTCGATGACCGGGGCCGTGTCATTCTTCTGCTCCACAATCTCAAGGGCCTGCCACCGGACCGGCGCAAGGCGCGTTTCCGGGCGGTTGTCGTCGTCGCCGGCTGTGGCACAGAGGCCCGGAGCTTCGAAGGTGTCTTCGAAGGGGCAATTGCCGATGCTCCCCGCGGAAATGATGGCTTCGGATATGACCCCGTATTCCTTCTTCCCGACGGCCGCACCGCAGCCGAACTACCACCCGGAGAGAAGGACCGCTTGAGCCATCGCGGGATCGCCGTACGTAAGGCCGCTGCCTATCTGGAAACGCTGGCGTGAGGTTCGCAACAGCTTCTCTCGCAGCCCTGGCCGTCGTCGTCGCAGCCTGCGGTACGCCCGGGGGCCTGCCCGAGAGTCCTCCCTGCCCCACACCCGATCCTGCTCTTGTCCCGGGAAGTGCCGTGGGCGTGTCTGAGTTCGCAACAGCCGTCGACCGGGCGCTCGCGCAATTCCAGCAGATCGACCAGGAATTCCGGGGCGAGTGGCCCGGGCGCCGCTTCCGCGACCGCGACTCGTTCAAACGTGACTTTGTCCAGTTTGCCGGCGCCTCCCGCTGCCTGGTCGATGATCTGCGCGCTGCCGGTGTGCCTCCCGAAATGGAGCAAGTCGCCGCCGAGCTGCTCGTCTTCCTCGGCCAGGTCGAATCCTCACTGGCGGAAGCTGAGGAAGCTGTCGCCACCCGCAACGCCAGCGCCTACGACGACTGGGTCGGTAGCTTCGACCGGCTCGTATTCGGCTATACAGAGTTCCAGGACCGCGTTCGCCCCTTCCGCTGAGCCCCGCCCTACCCTCGTGGCAGCCCCAGCCCCCGCTGGGCGATGATGTTCTTCTGGATGTCGCTGGTGCCACCGGCGATTGGGCCGGACATCGCCAGCAGGTATGCCGTCGTCAGACGCCCGTAGAGTTGCGCACCCGCCGAACCAGGCGTCAGTTGGCCGTACGCCCCAAGAATGCCGATTCCGGTGTTCGCCACCTTGATCCCCAGCATCGCCATCCACACCTTGCCCATGCTCGCTTCGTAGTTCGGCACGGCGCCCTTCGCTTGCAGCCATGCCGTCCGGTATGCGACCAGGCGGCCCGTCTCTGCTTCGATCGCGAGGTCCGCAAGCTTGTGGCGCACACTCGGCTTGTCCCAGGGGCGGCCACCAGGGTGCTTCTCCCTGGCCCAGCCAATCAGGTCGTGGATCGTCCGGCGGGCACCACTCACCGCCGCGATGTTCGACCGCTCGAAATCGAGCGTTGTCGTCGCCACGTACCAGCCGTTGTTCTCACCACCGAACAGGTTGCTCGCCGGTACCCGGACATCCTCGAAGAAGACCTGGTTGAAGTCGTGGCGATAGGCGATATTCGGCACACCCTGCACCGTTACCCCCGGCGCATCCATATCGACAATGAAGGCGCTGATTCCCTTGTGCTTCGGTGCTTCCTGGTCCGTGCGCGCAAGCAGGATCATCTTGTCCGCGATGTGGGCGTTGCTCGTCCAGATCTTCTGGCCGTTGATGACGTAATCGTCCCCATCGCGGACTGCGCGGGTCTGCATGCTGGCAAGGTCGCTGCCGCTGCCCGGTTCACTAAAGCCCTGGCAGTACCAGTCCTCACCGCTCGCCATCTTCGGTAGAAAGCGGTCCTTTTGCTCGTCCGAAGCGTGCACCAGCATCGTCGGCCCGGTGATGCCAATCGTGAACAGCCGCCCGCCTGCCGGTGCCCGGTGGTAGGCGAGTTCCTCGTTCAACACCATCTGTTCGATCTGGGTCTTGCCCATCCCGCCATACCGCTCGGGCCATGCCGGGGCGAACCAGCGGCGTTCTCCAAGCTTCCTTGTGAACTGGCGGGCGAAGTCTACCTGCTCTTCGTTGTCGAAGAAGTCGTCGTCCCCCTCGAAGCCATCGGGGATTTCCGCGTCAAGGAAGGTCCCCAACTCGGCCCGCCATGCCTCGGTCTCGGGAGAAAGCCGGAAGTCCACGGCAGGAAGTGTACCAGCCGTGCGACGCTGCTACTTCGCGTATTCCGCCGCGAAATACACCCACGTCATTCGCATCAATTCCTGCCCCAGCGGCAGGTCGGCGTACTTGTACGGTGTGCCCTCAGCCAGGAACGTCACGGCGTAGGCGTAGTCGCCATCTGGCCCGCTCACCTGAACGATGCCCGCGTCGTTATCGATATAGCCGATGTCGCTCGGGAAGAACCCGTTCTTGTGACTCACCACCGCCGGCCCCGGCACCCAGGCTGTCAGATAATTCAGTCCCGGCTTCACCCCCGCCAGCACCTCCAGCAGGTAGGCCCGGCTCTCTGCGGTCAGCATGTCGCCCTGCCAGATCTCCTCCAGCGCGATGTTCACGGCACTCGCCGACAGCCAGTTGTTTGGATCGATGCCGACGGATTCACCGCGATAGGCAGGCGGATGGTCGATGACCATATCCTCGAGCTCCAGGTCCTCGTGCAGCTCCGCAACCCGCCGCACGCCTTCAACCGGGTCGCCGCCGCCGGTGATACCGTACAGTTCGCGGGCCGTCACCGCGTTCGAACTCCAGGTTGTTGCCCTGATAAGCGCATCCACCGTCTCCAGTGGGTAGCGCCCCTCCTGCACATCGAGCACTGCCTGCAAAATCACAAACAGGTTCATTACGCAGCCGCTCAGCTGTTGCCGCAAATGATTGGCCCCCACCATGTAGCCGGTCTGCAGGTCGGTGACCGCTATGGCGTAACGCGTTGACCCGTCGTGCGCCGCCACCGTCTCGGCCAGCGTTTCGCCAAAGGCCACGAACTCCGCCGACGGCAGGGCGGCAACCTCGACGCCGACCGAAAGCCCCGGCAACACGATCGGCCCTTGCGGCGGTGCTGCGTCGACAAGGGCAACCGGTGCCTCGTCTGCCTGCCCGGCGGCCCGTACCCCGGCCACTGCCTGCACGCGGATGGTTGCGGGGTTGCCAACGGGCCTTTCGGCCGAAAGGGTCGACGGAATTGGAGCATCAACCGAGCGGGGCGTCAGCGTCAGCGCAATACTCACGAAACTCGCCGCGAGAATCGCCAGCGCCACCACCAACCGGGCAGCGAACCGGAACCAGCCACGCTCCATGATTCACCCCATCTCCCGTGAACGGTGGCCTTAACAGTGCCCCTACCTTCGTCAATTCTGACGCCGGGAGCAATCAGAAGGTTCCCTCGTCAGGGGTTCGTAACCGGTGCCGGAGCTGTCTCAACCACCGCCGCACCGTGGCTCCCGCGTGCGACAGGTTCACCTGAAGTGGTAATCGTTGCCAGGCGTTTGCCAAAGAGAAGCAGCGAGATCAGGCTGGCCGCCAGCACGATAGCCCCCATCGTGAAGAGACCCGGCCGCACCCCCGCGTACTCTGCCAGCAAGCCCGCACCGATCGCCCCCAATGGGATGAGTCCGCGGTCGAGGCTCAGGAGCGACATCACCCGGCCGTGCATATCCGGGTCGCTGTTCGAAAGCAGGATGCTGTTCGTGAAGGCCATATAGGTCACCGTCATTGCTCCCGCCAGCGCGAGCAAGAGTGCCGTCCCGATGACCGTCGCCTGCAGCGAAATCAGGATCAGGGCCATGCCGAAGACCACCATGTTGAGCATCAACTGCAGCCCCGGCCGTTTCGATCCCCGGGCCGCCACCACGATCGATCCGATGAATGCTCCAGCCCCCGTCGCTCCCGCCAGGAATCCGATCCCGGAGTTCCCGATGTCGAGCGTATCCTTCGCAAGCAGCGGCATGAACACCTGCTGATAGGGGAACCCAAAGACAAAGAGGATCACGGCCAGCACCGTCACCAGCGCCAGGTCCGGGTTCTGTCTGACATAGCCGAACCCCGCACCGACCTCTGAGAGCAGCCCACCCTTTGGCTTCTTCCGCTGGCCTTCGCCTTCGATTTGCAGGGCCAGCGTTGTTGCCAGCACCCCAACGTAGATCGCGACCATTACGAAGTAGACTTCGCCTGGTGCAAATGGGATCAGCAGCAGTCCCGCCAGGCTCCCCCCGCCGATGCGCATGAAGCTCACCGCCGACGAATTCAGCGCAATCGCGTTCATCAGGTCTTCCCGGGGGACGACCATCGGGATGAGCGACTGCCGCACAGGCTGGTTGAATGCCATTGCCGATCCGGCTACAAACGCCGCCGCGTAAACATGCCAGACCTCAATAACCCCGGACACCGCCAGCAGCGCCATCGCGAGGTGCGTCGCCATCGTCGTCGACTGTGTCGCCATGAGCAGGTGCTTTCGGTTCGCCCGGTCGGCAATCGCACCCGCCAGGAGGCCGAAGAGGAGAGTCGGCGCCAGCCGGATCGCAATCACCAGCGAAAGTGCCAGCGCGTTGTCGTCGGTGAGTTCAAGTATCAGCGCCGCTCGCGCCACCTGGTCCATCCAGAGCGCCATCGAGTGCCCGGTTTGGCCGGCCCAGAGAAAGCGATAATTACGGTGCCGAAAGGCCCGGAAGGTCTCCGCACTGCGCGCCCGGGCCACCAATCCCATTCGCGATATCCTACGTTTACGTGAACGTTCGATCGAGAGGGAAGACCCCGGTCCTGGAGGACATCATGCGACCCGATTCCATCATGCCCGGCGCCGACTTCGGCAAGACCGCTGCCGATTACGCGGCCCACCGTGCCGGTCCGCCCGATAGCCTCTTCGAGCGTCTGGCCGCCCACGGGATCGGCCTGCCCGGACAGCGCATCTGGGACCTTGGCAGCGGCACCGGCGCGCTTGCCCGCCCGCTCGCAGCCCGTGGCGCCCGCGTCGTCAGCAGCGACATTTCGCTTCCCATGCTGCGAACCGGCGTCACACTGGCCCGGCAGGGCAGCGGGATCGTCGAGCCCGTGCTCGCCTCAGCCGAACAGATCCCCGTCCGTGCGGGCGCCCTCGACGTCATCACCGCCAGCCAGTGCTGGCACTGGTTCGATCGTCCGCGCACCGCCACCGAATGCTTTCGCGTGCTCAGGCATGGCGGCCAGGTCGCAATCACCCACTTCGACTGGATTCCTCGTCCCGGTAATGTCGTCGAAGCCTCGGAGGCCCTCATCCTCGCCCACAATCCGCAGTGGGGTGGCGCCGGCGGGGTTGGGCAGCATCCCCATATCGCCGGCGATGTCGCCGCCGCCGGTTTTCGCGACATCGAGATCTTCGCCTTCGACGTCGAGGTGCCCTACACGCACGAGGGCTGGCGCGGCCGCATTCGTGCCAGCGCCGGAGTCGGCGGCTTCCTCCCGCCCGAAGAGGTTGCCCGCTTCGATGCCGAACACGCAGCCATGCTCGCCGAGCGCTTCCCGGAGGACCCCCTCCGGGCACTCCACCGCGTCTGGACTCTCGTCGCCCAGAAGCCACCTGCCAGCGACCGGTCGGGCGGCACGCGCCGCTAGCGCGGCGGCTGGTACTTGTAGCCGACGCCCCACACGGTCTGGATCACTGCTGCTGCATCCCCGAGCTTCTTCCGCAGGCGCTGCACGTGGGTGTCTATCGTCCGGTCGGTGATGTCGTACTCGTTCTTCCAGATCCGGTCGAGCAACTCATCGCGGGTAAAAGGTCGCGCCGGGTTCTGCACAAACAGGGCCAGCAGGTCGAACTCTTTCGGCGTCAGCTCAATCGCTTCGTCGTTCACCGTCACGCGCCGCATCAGCACATCCACCTGCACGCGCGATAGTGCCTCCAGGGTCGCCGCCTCGCGTTCTTGCTGATCCGGATCCTGCGGTACTTCGGCCGGCGCGGGCTCTGGCTTCGGCGGAGTCTGAGTCGTCATCCCGGCTCCCGGTTGGTTCCAGGCCCGTGCCGCCGCTCTCGCCCGTTCGCTCAGTTCGTCGGTCACTGCCTGTACCCGGTCCGTGAAGCTCGCAGCGGTCTCCTGGGCGCGGTTGTACAGAGGGCGCTCGCCGTCGGACTCGTTCGCCTTTGGCGGTGCCGGGTCGGCTCGCTCCCCTTCCGTGCTCGATGCTTCGGTGACCGATGGAGGCGACTCCGGCATCGCTCCGGTCGGCGCGGTAGCTCCCGTCGTCGTCGCCGCATGCGTGTTGGTGTCCCACGGCTGCAGCAGCGCCTCTGTCAGTCGCGCCACCACGAACGCGGCGCCGTTGATGATGTGCAGGCTCATCGTCAGGGTGAAGGGGGCAAGGACGAACCCCACGATCCCGGCCACGAACGCGAACATCCCGATCGGCAGGCGCAGGAACAGGTACAGCAGGCTTTGCCAGGTTGAAGTGCTCGAGAGCCGCGCCGAGACCATCGGCCAGAGACCAGGCTCGACCGCCTGTTTGAATGGCAAGGGCTCGATGCGCGTACCGAGCATCCCGTTCGCCATTCCCCGCTCGAACTCTGCCACCAGGGGCCAGGCAAATGCCGCTGCTACCAGGATCGCAGCCCCCACCACCAGTGCGATAAGGCCGCCGCCGACCGTTACCACCGCAGCAAGGACGGTGAAGTACAGCACCCCCAGTGGTAGTGCCAGTAACAGGTAGGCGAGGTTCGACCACGTTTGGCCGTCGAATGCGACGCCAAGGACCTTTCGTGCGTTGCCGTGCTGCTTCGGTTCGTACCAGCCACCGGTCGGCGGGGCTTCGTTCATCTTGTTCATAGCGTACCGGCTCTCGCCGCTTGTCGATGGGACGAGCATGCGAAACCTCCGTGTTCTGGATATCTCGCTCTCCACACTAGCCGGGCAATGTCACAGGAATCCGGCGTCCGAATGTCACAAAGATGTCACAACGAGGATCAGCGCCCGAGCTTCTGCTCCAGCCTCGAAATCCGCCCCTCCAGGGCCGAAACACTGAGCACTCCCGGCTCCGGCCCCGGCCGGATCAGCCCCCGGCTCACCAGCCCCCGGGCTTCCTCGCAGACCGCCAGCGCCCGCGCCGGGGTCTTCAGCCGGTGTTCCGCGATCTTCGCCCGTTCTATATAGGGAAGTAGGCGTCGCGCCCGTGGTTCCGCCGCCAGCATTGCCCACGTTTCCTCCGCCTCTTCCCAGCGCCCCAGCTTGCCCAGGCATCGGGCCAGCCGTTCCAGCGTGTCCACGCGCTGTGTCCGGCCCAGCCCCGGCGACTCGAGCGCCGTCGCGAACAGCCGTGCCGCCGGCTCGTGGTCGCCCGCATACTCCGCCGCCCGTGCCGCCTGCAACGGCGCCCCTTCGACTCCGCAGGTGTGCGAAAGGTGCGCCGCCAGCGCCACCAGCGAGAGCACGTCCCAGGCGTTGTGGCGCAACACCGGTAGCAGGTGCGTCGGGTCGCCCGTCCGCTGGAACTTGAAGTACCGCTCCGGCGCCTCGTGCGATGGCGCGTCATCCTCCCGCTCGAACTTCAGCAGCTCCTGCTCCATCCGGGCCAGCCGGTGGCTCTCGAACATCCCCTTGAACAGCCGCCGGTTCGGGTGCAACAGGTCCAGGTGGGGGAGCTCCTTCCAGCGCGGCTTCATCCGCGAAAGGATGTAGCGCGTCTCCAGCACCGGCACATCGAACGACTTGCCGTTGTAGCTCACCAGCGCGCTCGCCCGCTCCATCCGTTCCGCCAACTCGCCCAGCAGCCCACCCTCGTAGTCCGGCGAAGGGAGGAAGTACTGGTCCAGGTGCAACGTGCTCGCTTCGAAGTAGGCCACGCCCGCCATAAACACCAGCACACCGCTGCCGCCCATGCCCGTCGTCTCCGTGTCCACATAGAGGAAGTCCGAAGCATCACACTCCGCCAGGCGCGGGTCACGGCACTGCGGCGCCAGCAGCACCGTATCCAGGTCCAGCGCCCGGTGCAATGCCACCGTCCCGTGCTCGTAGCCGGCCTCGTAGCGGCTCTCCACCACGTACCCCGGCCCTTGCGGCGATTCGAACCAGCGCCCGCCCATCAGCGAGAGGTCTGCCAGCTGCGTCACATTGTCGGAGCGCACCGGCGCCTCACCCCGCACCGGCTGCCGCAGCGCCGCCCGCAACTGCTCCCGCAGCCCCGAACTCACGCGTGCTTCCCATTGGCGAACATATGTGCGAAGTGTTGATCGCGTGGCTTCGAAGGACAACGCCACCGCGTCAGGGCATGTCGCAGCATGAGGGGCGCGAGCCTCTCAAATAGTATCTACGTCGTGTAGCAATTCTGCTAGCCTCAGCCCATGGATGGGAAGGGGCCCCCGTCCTGGAGACAGCCAATGCCTGTGGAACCCGAAGGACACATCCTGCTCACCCGCAGCGAGACCGAGACGCTTCGCGCCCTCGCCGGACACGACATGACGAATTCCGAGCTCGCCGAACACTTCGGCGTCAGCGAGGCAGCTATCGCCTCCCGTCTCCACCGGCTGTACGAGAAGACGGGGCTTCACGGGCGGAC
>JAGQGZ010000042.1 GCA_020432105.1 Dehalococcoidia bacterium
AAACGGCGTCTACCGCTAGACGGGCGGCCAACGGCGCCGATCGTCTCATGGGCGCGGAGGTCCGGAAGGTACCGGAACCGGCACCGAGCGGACGTTCCGGGAAAGACGGATGCATGCGCTACTGGAGCCCATCGCGAGGAATGGGCGCCGGGACGATGCGAGTCTTGTTGGCAGTAAACGGGAATGAATCGAGCGAGCCGACCGTCGAAGCGATGTCGAGATGGGCGGCCCTGGTAGCGGGGGAAGTGCTGTTGTTCGACGTGTTTGCGGACAACGGTATAGCCGCTTGCAGCGAGGATGACGGACCGACGGCGGCCCGGCTGCGGCTGGAGCATGAGGGCTATCTGAAGCGGGTAGGCGCTAGCTACCTGCCGCAGGCGACGGTGACCACGTGTGTAGAAGCGACGAGTGAGGTGGCGCGGTCGATCATTGCGGCGGCAACGAAGGGTGGCTGTGACTTAATCGCGCTGGGGGGTTCGTGGCCGGACGATGGTGTGGGTGAGCCGGTGGAAGAGGTGGTGGTGCGGCTTGCGCCGGTGCCGGTGGTGCTGATCGGGCCGGGGGCGATGGCGTAGGAACGGGGGAAGCCGGGGAAGCGGCGATGGTGACAGTCGCCCACGGGTAACGGTGAGCATGATAGATTTGGGCCATCCACATCAATCCGAGGCACCTGCTTGTGACCGCTCCGGCCGTCGAGACACCATCTCTTGAGTTCATCTTCCATCCGCGTTCGATAGCGATTGCGGGCGTTTCGGCAAAGGAGAATGCGGGGTTCGGTGGCGGCGGGTTTGTGCAGTCGCTGATGGATATCGGATTCCGGGGGCCGATCTTCCTGATCCATCCGACGGCGCCAGCGATCCGGGGGTTGAAGTGCTACAAGAGCCTTCGCGATATCGAGGACGAGGTGGACTACGTGATCTCGTCAGTGCCGGCTCGGCATGTGCCGGGCCTGCTTGAGGACTGCATCGCGAAGAAGGTGAAGGTGTTGCACCTGTTCACGGCCGGTTTCACGGAAACCGGCGACGCGGAGCGGGCGAAGATGGAACAGTCGATCGTGGCACGGGCGCGGGAGGCGGGGATCCGAATGATCGGCCCGAACTGCATGGGGCTGTATGTGCCGGCATCACGGCTGGCGATGATGGGCGGACAGCCGCCGGAGCCGGGTCACGTTGGGATGGTCTCGCAGTCGGGGATGAATGCCGGTGAGTTCGTGCGATATGCAATCCCACGAGGGGTGCGGTGCTCGAAGGTGATCAGCTTCGGGAATGGGGCGGACCTGAAGGCGGCGGACTTCTTCGACTACCTGGCGGATGACGTGGAGACGGAGATCATCGTTGCCTACCTGGAAGGAATCCAGGACGGGCCGCGACTGGCGCAGGCAATTCGGAAGGCGGGGGCGAAGAAGCCTGTGGCGATCCTCAAGAGTGGGCGAACGGAAGCGGGATCGCGGGCGGCGAACTCGCACACGGCTTCCCTGGCGGGTTCGCTGGACATCTTTGAGGGACTATGCAGGCAGGCAGGCGCGATCCGCGTGGAAAGCCTGGAAGCGCTGGTGGATATGGCCACCACCTTCCAGTTCGTGAAGGAGCTGCGGGGGCCGAATGTTGCGGTGGTCGGCGGAGGCGGTGGGGCGAGTGTGCTGGCAGCGGACGACCTGGATGCGGCGGGGCTGAAGGTTCCGGCGCTGCTCCCGGAGACTCAGGCTGCGCTGGCCAAGGTGACGGCAGAAGCAGGAACGAGCATCCGGAACCCGATCGACACGATGAGCATGGCGGACGAAGAGAGCTTCCGGGCGACACTGCTGCCCTGCGCGACGGCGCCAAACATCGACGCGGTGATCTACCACATGGGGGTCGGTGGCGGGCCAATGGGAAGCCGGGGACCGTCGAACTTCCGCTCACGGGTGGAGAAACAGGCCGAGGGTCTGGCGGAGATTCAAAAGGAGTCGGGAAAGCCGGTCGTGGTGGTGATCCGGCAGTCGCTGACGCCCGATGCGGTGGCGCAGGCAATTGCGTTCGAAGAGATGTGCTGGAGATCAGGCCTGGCGACCTACCCGAGTATGAGCCGCGCGGCGCATGCCCTTGCAAACCTGCTGGAGTGGCAGCGCCGGCGACCGTAGCTTCGGGCGCTACCAGCGGGTGATAGCGGCGACGCCTTCGTGCATTTCGAGGAGGGCAGGGAGCTGCGTGTACTCGACGGTGGCTGAGGTGCTATCTGCCCGGTGGATGATCGCCTGATAGTCAGCATCGTCCCAGGGGGTCTCGCGGGGGCGGATGTCGGTTGCCGTCCCCCAGTTGGCGACGGCATCTTCATGGAGCAGGACGCGAGCGACCCGACCTGCCTCGAGGGCCCCAAGAACCGCGGCACGGCCACGAACGATCTGTTCACCGGCGCCACCCGAGAGGAGCTCCTTCGTGAGGTTGTCGGCCTCGGCGAGCTGGAGGCGCTCGCTGAGGTTGGCGATCATGGCGAGGAGTTCGTGTTCACCCGTGGGTACGGATTCGGGCACATGTTCGGAAAGGGCCTGGGCGAGAGGAGCGGGAAGCACATCGATTAGCTCATGACGGGTATCGATGCTGCCAGCGATGACGAGCAAGTCGCCGGGCTCCCATACCTGCTCGATGATGGAAGCCGCCTCCCGGGCTTCGGCGGCACGGTGTTCGCGGACCGAGTTCTGAACGCGGTGACGAGAATGGCCCCCGGCCGGACCGGCGCCCATGCGCCCTTCGGTGACGGTGCGACCGCGAGTCATGCGGGTGTAGCGAGGGGATCGGCCGATCTCGTGTTCGTCGACGACTTCGGCATCGGCAATGCGGAGGATGGTGGCCTCTTCACGGTCGACGTCGGCAAGGACCAGTGGATGGCCGAGCAGGTAGACCTGGCGCTCCAACTCGAACAGCCAGGGACTGGGATGGATGCGGACGTCGTTGCGGAAAGGGAGGGGCGTACGCAGTTCGAGCGAGGTTTCGCCGTCGGTGACGAGGAAGAGGCCGCGCGCACCGGCGGCAGCGGCGGCGGCGATGTGCTCGGGGACGGTGGTGACGTATTCGTCGAAGGTCTTGGCGCCGTGGTTTTCAGCGACAACGCGATAGGCGGTACGCAGGGCTTGCTCAGCGGATGGCTTGCCCACCGGGTCGAGCACAAGGTCGAGCGAGATGGTGAGATACCCGGTTGCCGAATCAGGTAATTCGGCGACGGTGTGCAGGAACTCAGTGAGATTCATGTGTCCTCCAGAGGGGGCGAGCGAGCGTACTTTCGATCCAGTCTAGACGAAGCTTGTCCGCTGGATAGGATGTGGCCAGACCCGGTTGTGCCGCGCGGCTGATTGCGGTGCCGCGCGGCGGTTGTTGGGAAGCGGTAGCTACGGCCGGATGGATGTGCTTAGACAGGCGAGCCGATAGAGCTAAGGGCCCTGGTGAGACGGGTTGTCGCATCCAGGGACGGGGTTTCAAGGCCGGGCGTGGAGAACATCCCTGCAAGAAGGGCGGGATTCTGGAGCGCGACCAGAGTCTGGCCGGGTGCCTCGCCTTCGCGGAGGGCGACACCACAGGGCAGGAAGGCACCGACTGACGGTTCGGCCTCAAGGCTCGCGTGAGCAAGATCGGGGTTGCAAGCACCGAGCAGTTTCTGGGGAGGAGTGTCGAGGCCGAGCCTGGATTTGAAGACCGCGGCGACGTTGACCTCCGTGAGTATCCCGAAGCCTTCGACGGCGAGGGCAGCGCGGACCGCCTCTTCGGCAGCGGCGAACGGGAGGTCGATACGGAACTGAAGAACAGGTGACGAACTCATTGAGATTTCTCCTCTGGTGAAGGTTGTGACGGGCGAGCACAGGAGCTCGACCCGAGGGAACGCCCGCGCCAGGCGGGGGCCGCCGGACAGCGATTAAGGATTGCCGTTGCGAGAGGGAGGAGCCCGACGGCGGCTATCAGCAGACCGATTGGTCCTTTGACGAGGAAGAGGCCGGAGGTGATGGCGGCAATACCCAGTATGGCACGCGCGAGCCTGTGGTAGCTGATGGGGGACGAATCAAGGGGACCGGGAGATGTGGACACGTTGGATTACTCCTTTAGGGGATTAGTGGGCGAAGCGGACGTCGGGCATGATGCGGTCGGCCCAGCGGGGAAGCCACCAGGCACGGTCGCCAACCAGATACAGCACGGCCGGAACGAGCACGAGGCGAACCAGGAGGGCGTCGAAAAGGACGGCTGTGCCGAGGATGAGCCCCATCTCCTTCATGGGGAGGGTTCCGGCGATGGCGAAGGTGAAGAACACGGCAACCATGACTCCGGCGGCGGCGACGATTGGGCGGGCCGTGTGAGCGAGTGAACCACGGACTGCTTCGTCGGCGTTGCCGGAGCGTTCGAAGTGTTCCCGGGCGGAGGCAAGGAGGAAGACGCTGTAGTCCATGGAGATTGCGAAGACCAGGGCGAAGAAGAAGAGTGGCGCCCACGAGGTGAGGTAGCCCTGGCTTTCGAAGCCCATGGGACCGGCTGCCCAGCCGTGCTGGAAGGCGAGAGCACCCACAGCGAATGCGGCGCCAACGGAGAGCAGATTGAAGAGGACGCCGGCGATGGCAATGAAGATCGCCTGGAGAGCGAGGAGGAGAAGAAGGAATCCGAGAACGAGGACGATGCCGATGACGACCGGCGCGTACGTCCTGAGGGAGGAATCGAGGTCGTAGTTCTCAGCGACGGGACCGCCGACGAGCGTCCCCGAGGGGAGCCGGTCACGCAGGGTTGAGATGAGTGCGCGGGACTCGCTGCTGGATGGGTCGGTCGTGGCGATGGCCGTGATGAGCTGGGACCCACCGGCACCCACCTGCGCAGGGAAGACGGCGGCGATTCCTTCGATGGAGGACAACGTCTCGGCGATCGCGGCAGCATCGGTAGATGGGCTGGCGACAACCTGGATCGGTCCGGGGCTGCCCGGGCCGAGAGCAGAAGCGAGAAGTTCGTAACCGACCCGTGCGTCGCGGTCCCTGGGGAGGACGTTGATGCCGGGCATGCCGGTTTCGAGTGCCAGCAGTGGGGTGGCGAGGAGGAGGAGGATCGCGGCTGCCGCTGCTGCGAACACCGCCGGGCGTTTGTGGATTCTCATCGCGAAACGTTCCCAGAAGGGGCTTCGGTGTTCGCCGGTGGAGTGCCAGGGAAGGGCGAAGCGGTTGACACCGTTGCCGAGCATGGCGGGGAGGAGCGTGAGGCCGGCGAGGAGGACGAACCCGACGGCGAGCATCATGCCAATGGCGATGGAACGGAAGGCGGGAATGGGCACGACAAGGACCGCGGAGAGGCTGACAAGGACGGTGAGTCCGCTAAAGAGGACAGCTTTGCCGGCGGTATCCATGGTGACGCCGACGGCACCGTTCACGTCGTTGGGGGTGCCGTGAAGGGCGGCACGGAAGCGGGTGACGATGAAGAGGGCGTAGTCGATGCCAAGGGCGAGGGCGAACATCATCGCGAAGTTGAGCGACCAGATGGAGAGATCGGTGAACCGGGTGACGCCGAAGAGGACGCCCATGGCGGAGATGAGACCGACCGCCGTGAGGATCAGGGGCAAACCGGCAGCGGCGAGTGTGCCGAAGGCGACGATGAGGATGACAGCAGTGACCGGCCAGGTGAGAAGCTCGGCCTTCATCATGCCTTCACGGTTTACGGCGTTGAAGTCGGCCCAGAAGGCCGGGGACCCGGTGAGGGCGACGGTGATGGAGTCGGTTGAGAGGGCGGCGATGTCGTCGGCAACGCGCTCAGCGGCCCGGACGGACTCTGTAGGGGATACGAGACTGCCGGCCTGGAGCATGACGGTATGGCCATCGGGTGCTACCTGGGGCGGCGCTGCGGGAGAGAGCGCCGATTCGGAGGCGAGGATCGCCGTAGCTTTGTCGACGAGGGCCTGGTACGCGGGAGCAGATGCTTCAAGAGTGTCGCTGTGGAAGACGGCGACCGCGGACTGGGAGGAGAACCCGGCGAACTCCTGCTCGAGCACGCGGCGAGCGGCGAGGGAGTCACTGCCGTTGACTTCCCACATGGCGCCGGAGAGGGCGTGCTCCAGCCGGGGGGCGAAGACGCCAAAGCCGATGGCGATTGCAGTCCAGACGGCGATGACTGTGAAGCGGTGGGCATGAGACCAGCGGCCAAGAGCGGCAAGAGGGGCGGATGGCATTGGTTACTCCTCAGCGATGTAGCGATTAAATTGGGAAGTGCAGGTGCAGGTATGGATGTGGGCCGCGTCAGGACATGGAAAATGTCTCAGCCTCATCGCGATTCTGCGAGCGAAGCCGATCGCAGACCAGGTCGCAGAGTTGGGCGATCGAGGGATCGGTAACGGAGTAGTAGGCGGCGGTACCCTGGGGACGACGGACGACAATCCCGGCGGCGGCAAGGAGGCGAAGGTGCTTGCTGACGTTGGCCTGGCTCATCTGGAGGCGTTCGACAAGCTCGCCGACGTTCAGTTCTCCCTCCGTGCGAAGCGTCTCGATAATGCGGAGCCGGCTGGCGTCGCCGAGTACGCGGAACCGGTCGGCCACGTGTTCGAGGAGTTGAGGTGGTAGGGCTGCCATATCGAACATCACTTTATCGCTGATGAGCGATATATGTCAATCGTCCCCTCCTGTGGGGCACAGGTCACAGGCAGCAGAGGGCCGGTGAAGTGCGCAGTTCAGTAGGTACCGCCAGATACGACGAGCTGGGAGGCTGTGGTGAAGCTGGAGGCACTGGAGGCGAAGTAGAGGGCGGCGCCAACGATTTCGCCTGGCTGGCCACCGCGGCCGACAAGGATGGAGTTGGCGGCGCGAGCTTGGAAGGCTTCCATGTCCCAGGCCTTTGAGATATCGGTAAGGAAGGGGCCGGGAATGATGCAGTTGACGCGGACCTTTGGGGCGAAGGCGCGGGCGAATCCGACAGTCATGTTGTTGAGCGCAGCCTTGGCGCCCCCGTAGGGAATGGTGTTTGGGGCGGGGCTGTGGGAGGCGGTGCTGGAGACCATGATGACCGAACCACCATCCCCTTCGGCCATGCGGCTGCCGACGATGGAAGTGAGGCGGAAGGGGCCCTTGAGGTTGACATCCATGACCTTGTCGTAGAGCGCCTCCGTGACGTCAACGACGCGGTCATAGAGCGGTGACATGCCGGCGTTGTTGACGAGGATGTCGACGCGGCCGAACTCAGCGTAGGCGGTCTCGGCGAGCTGTTCGACCTGGTCCCATTCGCCAACGTGGCAGGCGACGGGCAGAGCCCGGCGTCCGGTCCTGGCGATGACTTCGGCGGCGAGTGCTTCGCATGAATCGAGCTTGCGGCTAGCGATGATGACGTCGGCGCCGTGTTCGGCGAACGCAAGGACCATTTCTCGGCCGAGGCCGCGGCTACCACCGGTAACGAGGGCGACTTTGCCGGTCAGGTCGAAGAGGGGGTCGGGCATGGGGATGTCTCCAGCAGATATGTGTGAAGGGGCAGGATACGGGACCGGACGGCGGGCGAGGCGGCTGCGACGAGGAATGAGGCTCGGACGGTGTCTCACGAGCGTCGCCGACTACGGGGTGGAGGAGGGAGACTCGTCGGCCTGCGGTTGGGTGGCTGTGTGAAGCCACCAGCCCTGAACAGTGTTGCGCCAGCTATCCCAGCGCTCCCGCTGGAGGAGGATGAACGTGCCAAACGCCAGCAGGGCAGTTCCGACGATGCCGAGGAGGAGCCAGTAGGGAACGGCAACGAATCCGCCGGTAAGCCAGCGAATCGCCACGCCGGAGACGGTGAGGACGCCACAGGGAATGAGCCAGCGCGCGTGAATCAGCAATCCGAAGATGAGGAAGCCGAGGCCGATCCCGATGAGTTCGAAGCCATAGAGTTCGCCACCTGGTTGGAACCCCTGCTGAGCGGGCGGGAGCACGATGAAGAGCACACCAAGGACCATCAGGCCCTCGTGCAGGTCCATGTGGCGGCCAAAGAGGGGGTCGCTGCGGCGAATGGCAAGAGCGGTGCCGACGATGTAGAGGCCCACCGGCGCCGTGTACGCCTGCACATTGGCCGGATCGCCAATGGCGATTGCCATCAATAGCGAGGCAAGGAGGCCCACCGTGCCGATCTGCTGGACGTAGCGCCTGTGCAGGCGCCAGCCTTCGGAAATTACGGCGACGCTGGCGCCGGCGAGAATGGCAACGGCCATGCCCCACTCGGGGGTCTCCTGAAGGCGCTGGCCGGGGTCGAGGCTTTCGGACCTGGCGGCGAGCACGGACCAGGCGACACCGCCGGAGACGAGCCACGGCACCCATGAAAGCGCATGGACGGTGGAGTCGCGAACGGGATCGATGCGGCCGTAGCGGCGGGCGCCCCAGAGCGCCAGCCAGACGACCAGGGCGGAGATGACGTAGGCGCCGGAGAGCGACCACTCCGGCAATTCGGCCCAGGTCCAGAAGGCCCAGATCGTGAGCCCTGCATAGATGGCGGAAGCGAGCCAGAACGGCGGGAATCGTGTGGCAGCGAAGGCAAAGGCGGGCAGGACGGCCGCGACAGCGAGGACGATGGTTGCCGTTCCCGGGGAGCCGGAGGCCAGGCCAGCGGCGAGGGAACACGCAGCGAGGGCGGGCGGTACGCCAAGTACCGGAGCGACGCGCCATTTCAAGGCAGCAGCGGCCGAAACCAACCACGCCACACTTCCGAGGGCGAGAAATACCCAGGCCCGGCCGGCATCCTGGATCGCCTGGAGGTCGTTGAAGTAGCCGCCGGCAGCGATCACAAACGCGGCGGCGGCGTAGCAGAAGGTAGCCTGTTCGGTTGTGCGGGCGAGTCGGCGGTCCCAGGGTTCCACCGCAAGGCGAAGGTGCTCGATGGCCCACGACACCGCTCCGGCCGAACGAAGGGCGCAGGCCCCAAGCACGATGGCGGCGACCAGCGCGGCGGCGAGGCCGTAGCCCGGGTGGGCGGCGTAGACACCCAGGGAGACGAGGGTTGGGACGGTGGCGAGGGCAGCAGCGTAGGTCCACCCGGTCGCGGCCGCAGTTGGGCTGTGGCGCCACCACCGCGCGGTGGCGACGACGGCAACGCTGATCGCAAGCGATGGGAAGGCCCACCACTCCGGGCCGACATCGGCGGCCCAGAGCGAGGTAGCCCCGAGGCCCGCGAGGAGTACGGGCGGGAAGAGAAGCCCCCAGTCCCTCCGGCGGTAGGCATCAGCGATGGATGCGAGGCTGAGGATTCCGTAGGTGAGGGGCAGTTGGGCAGGGTAGAGGGGTTGGGGACGGCCGGCAGCTATGTGGCCAGCGCCAAGCGCAGCGATCACGGCGCTGAGCGCAGCACCGCGCCAGTTGCGGCGACGTGCGGCATCGAGTTCAGCAATGACGATGTAACCGGCCGCCACCGCCGCGATCCAGGCTCCGGTCCAGACTGGTGACATTTCGATGGCAGCCCAGAAGAAGGCACCAGCAGACGAGGCGGCAAGCGGGGGAAGACAGGCGAGGCCCTCGCGCCACGTCAGACGCCAGCGGGCCACGCCGGCGATGGTGCCGAGGAGCATCAGGCCGAGTGTGGATGCGAGGGTGTACTCGGCCGGATCACCCCTTTCGACACCGGCGATGCCAACGAGGGCCGCGAACAGGGCAAGGAGCCCGACAGCGATCGCCGATCGACGCCAGAGAGCGACGAGGTGGGTGTCTACGGCGGCGGTGAGAAGGTAGCCAACGGCTGCGGCAGCGATCCAGGGGGCCGTCCATCGAGGGGGTAACTCGAACCAGGTCCAGGCAAGCGAGCCCACGGCGGCCGCGACCAGCGGTGACAATGTGGCAACCCCCGGGCGCCAATCGAGGCGCCAGCGAAGGACGCCACCAACGGTTCCAAGTACCGCGATGCCGAGGGCGAGGGGAAGGACAAATTCAAGGTTCGACCCTGATTCTGCTGATGCTGCAGCGAGGAACGCCGCGAGCAGTGCAACCGCGCCAAGTACGTGTGCTGAGGACTGCCACCATCGCCGCTGGACGGCGTCCATTTCGGCGACGGCGAGATAGCCTACAGCTGCTCCTGTAGCCCAGGCCGGGGACCATTCGGCGGGCATATTGAACCAGGCCCAGGAGAGCGAACCGACGGTCGTGGCGAGTAGTGGAGGGAGGCACGCAAGACCGGACCGCCATTGAAGCCGCCAGAGCAAAACTCCCGCGCCGATACCAAGGGTGGTGATGGCCGCTGCGACGGGCAGGACGAATTGGGGTCCATCGTTGAGTGTCGCGGCGAAGGCCAGTGCCATGGCAGCACCGAACGGGACGAAGGCGAGGGATCGCCATTCGCCGCGGAGGCGAGTGTCGAGAGCGGCGATCGCGACATATGCAACGCCGACGGCGGCGAGGTAACCGTTGTACCAGGCGAAATCGGGGTCGCTTGCGGCCCAATGAACAGAGGCAGCAGCGGCGGCGGCAAGGAGGGGCAACAGTGCCAGGTCAACGGTGGAGCGCCGGAAGTAGAGTGCTGCCGAAGGAAGCGCAGTTGCGAGAGTGAGGGTAGCCGGCAGTTGCCAGTGATGCTGATCCTCCCCAGCGGCGGCGATGGCGAAGACGAGTGCACCGGCACCGAGGGCGCCACCGGCGAGTCGGATCCAGCGTGCAAACGGGGTGGCAGTTCGTGCTGAGTAGACGTAGATGACCAGCGCGGCCACCTGGTACCAGGCGCCGAACCACTCGGGAGGAAGATCGAGGACGGCGGCGAGGGATCCCCAGGCAACGAGTGCCCCAAGGATCGCGGGGACAACGTAGTAGCGCCCATAGCCGCGCCAGGTGAGGAGAGCGTAGAGGACGGTTGCTGCCAGTGAACCGACAAGCCAGAGGATCGAGGAAGAGATGCCTTCCTCTTCAAAGGCATCGACGCGGAGGGCAGCGAGACCGACGATCGGTACAAGGATGGCCCCGAGGGCGAGGAAGATAGGGCCGGCTTCGCGGGCTTGCTCCCAGCGGTGGAGCGTCAGGCCGAGGACGATGAAGGCGACGGTATAGGCAGTGAGAATGGCGACGCGAACGACGGGAGACACTGCTTCGCCCTGGTAGGCGACAAAGATGATGGCCGCCATCGAGATGAGGAAGGCGCCGAGGTAGAGAAGGATGTCGGCCTGACGCTCGGCGGCCCAACCCGCGACGCGTTCGGCGATGGGGGTAGCCGGTTCGCGCGGAATCACCCGTCGGGGTGGAGTCTCGCGGGCAAGGGCAGCCGGCGGGGGTGGCTCCGGCTCCGCGGACTCCGGGGCTGCTACCGGGGGAGCGGCGAGTTCCGGTTCACCGGCAGGAAGGGGACGCAGAGCGTCGAGCCGGGTTTCGTAGACGTGCCGGAGTTGCGAATAGCTGGCCGCGTCAATCTGTCCCGAGGCAAACAGAACGGCAAGATCGTTGAGCGTCGCGGCCAGCGTCGCGATCGCCGGATCGGCGGGGGGTGGCATCGGCCGAGCACAGGCCGGGCAGACGGCGAGTATCTCGGACATGCTCTCGCCGCAGGCGGGGCAGAACCTGCGGAGATCGACGGCGGTATCGCGTGACTGTGGCAGTGAAACCCCGACCGGGGGCTGCGAGCCGAGGAACCACGCGGCAAGAAGCAGAAGCGCGACACCACCGAGAAATATCCCGAAGCCGCCGAGGATGGCATGGACGGCGAAGAGGAACAGGCCGATGAAGGGTGAGCCGAGGGCACCGGCGACGCCGATGAGTACGAGCTTCACAAGCCAGTGCTGGCTCCGAAGTTCGTTCAAGAACCCTTGCGGTCGCGTTGGTGGCTGGCCGGTCATAGGGTCGGACTATGGCACATCCTGGGTGAGGCGTTGTCCGGAGAACACGTCCACCGGGGTCCGGGAATGAGACCGTGCGGTCCCGCAGGACGCCACAGGCGATGGCTGCTACTGGTGCTCAACGACAACGCCGGAGGCGATGAGGTGTTGAACTTCCTCGTTGTCAAAGCCTGCTTCGGCAAGGATCTCGCGGGTGTGTTGGCCAAGGGCGGGTGAGGGACGGCTGGCGACGGTCGGCGTGCGGGACATTTTCGCGGCAGGTCCGACGACGCGCTGGGGACCGGTGACGGCGTGGTCGAGGTCGCACATGATGCCGTCGGCGGCGACCTGGGGGTCGTCGGCCATCTCTTCGGGGATGTTCACGGCAGCGACGGGGACACCGGCCTGGTCGAAGGCTGCCACCCAATCGGCGACGGTCCTGCTGCGGAAGAGCACGCGGTACTTCTGCTTCCACTCTTCGGCAACGGCCTGGTCTGCGGGGTCCAGTGCGTTGTAGCCGGGGTCGTCACTGGGTTCTCGCTCTCCTCCGAGAATGGCCCGCATCCTGTCGCGGTTGGCCCTGGTGAGGGCGCCAAGGACGACGGCACCGTCGCGAGCGGCATAGGTTCCGTAGTAAAGGCGGAAGGCGGTACGCAGCGCAGCACGGCGTTTCTTCGCTTCGAGTATGTCCTGGTAGGAGCCGGTGCGCGTGCGGATTTCGTTGATCTCGGCAACGAGGGGATCGCGGATGATGGCGTCCGTGATGGGTTCGCGCATGACAACGGCTGACTGGAGGAAGAGTGCGGTGCGGAGCAGTGAGGTATCGATGCGCTGGCCTTCGCCGGTGAGTACGCGGTGGTAGAGGGCTGCACAGATGGCCATAGCGGAGGCAAATCCACTGACGATGTCGGCAATAGGGATGTTGATGAGCTCGGGGGCACCGTCTTCGTTGAGCTTGGCATCGGTGACCATGAGGCCGGAGTAGGCCTGGGCGATGATGTCGGACCCGGCCCGTTCAGCGTCGGGACCGGATTCGCCGAAACCCGTGTTCTGCCAGTAAATGAGGTCGTTGCGGATCGAGGAGAGTGTTCCGTAGTCGATGCCAACCCGTTCGGCGACACCGAGGCGATAGTTGATGGCGACGACGTCAATGTCGGGGGTGAGGCGATGGATGACAGCCCGGCCGCGGGGGTCGTGGAGGTCGACAACGAGGCTGCGCTTGCCGCGGTTGAGGGCCTGGAATCCTTTGCTTTCGCCGGGGACGACGGAGCCGGAGCGGCGAGTCTGTTCGCCGCCGGGAGGTTCGATCTTGATGACGTCGGCACCGAGGTCGGAGAGATTGATGCCGCACACGGGGGCGGCGACGATCTGGGAGAATTCGAGCACCCTGATGCCGTTCAGGGGACCGGTAGGGTCGGGCATTGGCATCGCACCCGGGGTGGTATGTGGCGGGCGATGCTACACGGTTTTGGGGGAGGCAGGCGGATCTAGCCGGACGAAACGAGGGCGGATACGGCCCACGCCTGAGCCGTGAGACTGAAGGGCTCGTTGGGGAACATCGCGCGGCAGCGCTCGCGCAATGCTCCCTGTTGCTGAGGGTCGAGGCCGGCGAGGTAGGCACCAGCGGGCCCGACACCGAAGGTGTAGGGTTCCCACCAATCCTCGAACGTCGGATGCTCGACGACAATGGTCAGCGCCTTCTCGAGGACGACTTCGAGCCCGGCGTCACGAGCCAAATCGCCGAGATGGCCTTCGCGGGTTCCCGGCAGGTTGGATTCATCAGCGGCAGTTGCATCGAGTTCGAGGGCGGCCGTCCAGAACGCCGCCAGGGGGCCTGTCCCGCCGGCCTGATCCCAGACGCAGGCAGCAACGGCCCCTCCGAGGCGCGTCACCCTGGCCATCTCGCGCAGTCCGGCCACAGGATCGGCCATGAAGTGGACGACGAGTTGGGCGAAGACAGCGTCAAAGGTGTGATCGGCAAAGGGCAGTGCTTCGGCTGACGCTTCGCGGATGTCGAGACCCGGAAAGCGCATCCGGGTGCCTGCAACCATCGTGGGCGAAGGGTCGATCGCAGACAGTGAAGCGAACCCGACACGGCGGCCGAGCTCCCGCGTGAGCGCACCGGAACCGCATCCTACATCGAGGACACGATGGCCCGCGTCTATGGCCACGAGGTCGGCGAAGGACGATGCAAGTGGACCCGAGTAGCGGCCCATGAAACGGTCGTAGGCGTCAACACCGCCAGAGAAGCTCACGGCGCGACTGTACTCCTCCGGGGCAGATCCGCGAACTCGTCCAGCGCACCGCAACGAGAGAGACTTGCGCCCAAAGCAGTCGGAATTGAGAAGATCCTGCCGGGAACGGACTTCATATCCGTTCCCGGCGGGGCAGTGGTAGATGCTACGGCGCCTGGTTGGTCATGATGACGGTGCCGGAGGCGGCGAAGAAGCCGGCAGGGCCATGGGCGATGCTGACCTTGACATCGTCGAGCTGGGCGGCGGCTTCGCCCCGGAGCTGGCGAACGCTCTCTTGGAGGGCGAACATGCCGTACATGCCGGTGTGGGTGTAGCTCAGGCCGCCGCCGTTGGTGTTGATGGGCAGCTCGCCGCCGGGAGCAGACTTGCCGGCAGCAAAGAAGGGGCCGCTTTCGCCGGGCTTGACGAAACCGAGAGCTTCGAGGCCGTACATCGGGGTGTGGGCAAAGGCGTCGTAGAGCATGAGGTGGTCTACGTCGCTGCGATCGATGCGGGCCTGCTCGAAAGCACGGGTGGCGGCGTTCTTGAAGGCGAGGGACTCGGTGAAGTCGTGCATGGAGCTAATCATCATGTTCTCGGCGCCTTCGCCGGTGCCGAGGATATAGACGGGCGGTTTCTTGAAGTCACGGGCGCGGTCGGCGGTAGTGAGAATGAGGGCACCGCCGCCATCGGTGACGAGGCAGCACTCGAGGAGGTGGATGGGCCAGGCGATCATGCGGGAGGCGAGGACGTCCTCGACTGTGATGGGATCGCGGAACATGGCACGAGGATTCTTGGCGGCCCAGGCCCGGGTGGCGACCGCGACCGAAGCGATCTGCTCTTCGGTAGTGCCGTACTTCTTCATGTGGGCGACGATGGGGACGGTGAAGGTATTGGGCGGGCCAAAGGTCCCGTAGGGGGCCTCGAATTGGCCGGGGATGGTCGCCGACTGGGAGCCGAAGCCGCCACGGCCGACCCGTGAACGTCCACTTTCGCCGTGCGTGATGAGGACGTAGTTGCAGTAGCCGGCTTCGAGGGCGAGGACCGCGTGGGCGACATGGATCATGAAGGAGGAGCCACCGACCGAAGTGCCGTCGATGTAGCGGGGCTGGATATCGAGGTAGTCGGCGACGGAGACGACCGATTCGCCGGCGCAGGCGAGACCGTCGATCTGGCTCTTGTCGATGCCGGCATCGCGGATGGCGTTGCGGGCTGCCTGGCCATGGAGGCCGAGCTGCGTGATGTCGGGGATGGCGCCGACGGTATCGGTCTCGGCGGCGCCGATGATGGCTATTTTCTTACGGAGGTCAGTGGCCACGAATTCGTGTCTCCCTTAGCTGGCCGGCCGGAACTTGGGCAGGCTGATTGTTTCGTTCACGTCATCGAAGACGACCTCGAGGGCCATGCCGGCGGGCAGGTTTTCGGGCGTGATTTCGGTCTCAACGATGTTGGACATGAGGTGGGGACCCTCGTCGAGTTTGACGATGGCGATGGCGTAGGGGAGTTCTTCCTCGAATCCGGGAGCGGGCCGGGCGGAAAGGACATAGGTAAGGAGCGTGCCCTTGCCAGACATCGCCTTCCACTCGACGTTGTCGCCGAGGCAGATGGGACAGAAGATGCGCGGGTAGAAGAAGGGCTTGTCGCAGTCGTTGCAGTGCTGGAGGCGGAGTTCGTGGGCTTTGGCACCCTCCCAGTACGGCGCCGTTTCCGGCGTGGGCGTGGGCAGTTGTTTACGCGCTGGAGATGTCACGCGTTCTCCTTTCGATTTCGATCGTCCCGGGCAGGGCCGGGAGCAGAGTCAAGCGAGCCCGAGTCTACGCGGTTCAATGACCTTTGGGCACGCGAGGGCGGCGGCGGCAAGGTGTGGAGCTCGGTTCGGGTCCCATCACCGCGGTGCGTGGAAGAAGTGATCGGGGGTCTGCGAAGATACCGGGCAAAGGGAGAGGGCCGGCACAGAAACGGCCCGCGGAAGTCCGAAGCCTTTGGCGGATGGCACCCCGGGCAGAGCTATCGATTAGCCTGTGAGGGAATGAACTGACAGAGGGTGGATCCGCATGGCGATTGTCACTCAGCCACTACGTGATGAACATCGGGAGCTGATGCCGGAGCTCGAGGTTCTCGAGGAAGCGGCAACCGGGGCAGAATCAGCAAATGCTCCCCAGCTCCTGGCGCGAGCGTTGGACTTTCTCCAGGGGCACCTGATCCCGCATGCCCAGGCCGAAGAGGCTGCCCTCTATCCAGTGGTGGATCGATTGATGGGTGCCCCGAAGGCCACCGCGACAATGCGTCGCGACCATGTCGAGGTCGGCCGCCTCACCGAGGAGCTGGCTGCGCTTCGCGGCCGATGGAAAGGTACGCCTGCCGATTGGACTGATGCTCGCCGCTTGCTCTACGGGCTCCGCGCTCTGCTTGTGGTGCACTTCGCGAAGGAAGAGGAGGTCTACCTTCCCTTGCTAGACGAACAGCTATCGGCCGAGGAAGGGCGCGCGATGTTCGCCGCGATGGAAGAAGCCGCAACCGCGGCGAAAGCTGCTGCGCGAGCAGACCTGGCCTGACCGGCCGGGCGATTAGGGAGCACGAGCAGATTATCGGCTAGACTCCGGCGGACTAACCGGGGGAGCGCGCAATGGTGCTGAACGACGAGTGCCTGCAACAAGTGGAGGAAGAGGCCCTGGAGCCGGATTTGCCGATCCTCGACCCGCATCACCACCTCTGGGATCGACCGGGTAACCGCTACATGCTGGAGGAACTGGTGGCGGACATTGCGCCGCACAGGGTACGCCAGACTGTGTTTATTGAGTGCACGTCGATGTACAGGCGGAGCGGGCCCCAGCAGTTCCAGTGCATCGGCGAGACGGAGTTCGTGCAGGGCGTGGCGGCAATGAGCGCGAACGGTGGTTTCGGGGACGCGGTCGCGTGCGCGGGGATAGTGGGGAGCGCAGACCTCTTGCTGGGCGAGGACGTGGTGCCGGTGCTGGAAGCGCAGCTCGCGGCGAGCCCGAACCGGTTCCGGGGGATTCGCCACCGGGCGGCCTGGCCGCTGCAGCGGGGCATTGCACCGGGGCAGCCGAAGCAAGTGCCGCACCTGCTCCTGGACGAGACGTTCAGGGCGGGATTCAAGCATCTGCGCCGTTACGGACTGACCTTCGAAGCCTGGCTGTTCCACCCGGACATCCCTGATGTTGCGGACCTGGCCCGGGCGTTCCCGGATACGACGATTATCCTGAACCACCTTGGGGGGCCGATCGTCGATGGGGAGTACGGACCGCGAGACGAGGTCTTTGGGAAGTGGAAGACGGACATCGCCGAGGTGGCGAAGTGCCCGAATGTGGTTGCCAAGGTGGGCGGAATACAGATGGTGGTGAACGGATTCGGATGGCACGAGCGGGAGAAGCCGCCGACATCGGACGAACTGCTCGCGGTGAACGGGCCGTGGTATGAACACATCATCGAACAGTTCGGGCCGGACCGGTGCATGTTCGAGAGCAACTTCCCGGTCGACCGGCTGTCCTGTTCGTACACGGTGTTGTGGAACCAGTTCAAGAAGCTTTCGAAGGGGTTTGCGGCGGATGACCGGATCGCGATGTTCCACGACACGGCGGCGCGCGTGTACCGGCTGCCGCTGGTTGCGGAGGCCGGGTGATCAGGAGTCGAAGCTGAGGCGAGCCCCAGGTTCGAGGCCGGCAGCAGCCCCGGCGGGGAGTTCGATAACGCCGTGCGTCTTCCCTCGTCCGCGGGCCATGCCGAGCCAGGGGCGGACGTTGCGGGCGACATGGGTGACGACGCCGTCGCGGTTGTAGAAGACGGCATCGATGGGGAAGCGCATGAAGAGCATGTGGATGGAGCCGCAGGGTTCGATGAGAAGGCCGGATCCCCCGGGCAGTTGAGACCGGAGCATGAGGCCACGGAAGCGAGCCCAGAATGAAGTCGCACGCCGGAGATCGTCGATGCGGAACGGGGCGCCTTCAACATGAACGGATGCCATAGGTAGCCTCCGTTGGCAGGATACGCCCGGGCAGGCCTAGACTCTCGGGACGCTGGAGGTGGCAATGTGCTTCGAGATGACCAGATATTGATCAAGGCATGTCTGAACGGAGCACGGAGCCGGGCGGACAACCCGCACATCCCGCTCTCGCCCGAGGAAGTGGCCGATGAGGCGGTGCGGGCTCATGCGGCGGGGGCGGCGATCGTCCACTTCCACGCCAGGACGGAAGACGGCCGCGCGAGCTACGACAGCGCCTGGTACAGCGAAGCCGACCGGCTGATTCGCGAACGGTGCGACGTAATCCTGAACCACACGACGATCAGACCAGCGGGCGTGCCGGTGGAGACGGTGTTGGAGTACCTGCGGGGGACGCCCGAGCCAGTGGATATGGTGTCGGTAGTGATGGGGAGCATGGAAGGGGCGCGTCGGGACCCGGGAAGCGGGAAGCGCGTGCGGTTCAGCATTCCGAATAACTGGGACGAGATCGCGGCGGTGCTGGAGGTGTGTGACGAGCGCGGGATCCGGCCGGAACCGGCGTTTTTCGACCAGGGGATGCTGAGCCTGGCCGAGGCAATGCTGGCGGACGGAGTGCTGCGGCACGCAGATTACTTCTTGCTGGAACCTTCGGGGAGGTGGGGGGACGGACGCCAGCTGGCCCCGGGAGGGCGAGAGCAGGTGCTGGACCTGTTCGATGCAACACGAGCGTTGCACCCGGATGCGACGTGTGTCATCCACGGGTCCGGGGTGACGACGTACCAGACGGCGGCGCTGGCGATGGCCGCGGGCGCACATGTGCGAGTGGGCTTCGAGGACTCACCCTCGCTGCCGGGGAACCCCCAACCAGTGTCGAACGCGGAGTACGTGGAGTGGGCGGTGACGATGGCACGGATGCTGGGCCGGGAGCCTGTGAGCCCGGGCGAAGCGCGGGACTTGCTGG
>JAGQGZ010000043.1 GCA_020432105.1 Dehalococcoidia bacterium
CAACACCCCGCGTGTCCGGCCCGCCGGACGGACGTGTTCCCAGAAGTGGAACTTGCCATCCGGCTTCAGCACCCGTCGCACCTCAGCGAGCGCCTTCGGAACATCATCCACGGTGCAGAAGGTAAGCGTCGCCAGGACGGCGTCGAATGCACCGTCTGCGAACGGCAACTGCTCAGCGCACGCCTGCACTATTGGCCACGACCGTGCTCCCGCCGAAGAGTACTGTGCAGCCCGCCTGAGCATGTGGCGGTCCGGATCGATGCCAGCGTATTCGACGCTGTGGTTCAGGTACTTCCAGTTCGTTCCGACGCCAAGACCCAGTTCCAGCACGCGACCGCGAAGGGGGCTCACGACCATCTCCCTGGTGCGATGCTGCGCCTGCCCCTCGCGACGTGAAATCCAGTCACAGAACGCCGCGAAGAGCCTGTGGTCGTGCGTCATCGCTGCCCGGCACTCCATCCGCAACGAGGCCAGGCAGGGTGATCCAATCGACTGCCGGTCGAACCGTTCATCGCAAAGCCTCAGCGATTGCGGCCACGATGTCTTCCTGGTCAGCTGGCCCAACGAAACGCCGTGCTTCAACACCGACAGCGTCGAACAGGACGAGCGTCGGGTGCCCGCGAACTCTCAGTGCGTCAACCGCATCGCGCACGGCCGGGTCGCCCACGTCCAACCGGACGAAGGTCACTCGGCTCCCATATTCCGACGCAAGCCTGTTGACCACAGGCGCCACTTCCTCTCAGTCCGGTCACGGGTCGGAGTAGACGAACACCAGGACAGGTTGTCCTGCAGGAACATCGGCAACACTCCGCACTTCGTCGAGCGCCTCTAGCTCCGAGCCACCACACCCGGCCACGGCAGCGACAAGGAGTAGAGCGACCAAGCCCGCGACCGCTCCAGAATTGGTGGTCATGCGACGATCCTAACTCACCGCCGGCCCCCGACCATCGACATGGCTCGTGGTCGCCCAGCTTCGCGTTATCTTCCCGTGACTGATGGCTCTCGGGAGGGGATGCATGACTCGTTCATGAGGTTGGCATCGACCAATCCGGTGTATTGCCACTCCCATCACGAGGCCAGTAGGAACTCGGCTGCCGTGTTTAGTGGGGCTGGGCAGCGTTCTTGGTGAAGAAGCTGAAGAAGCTGGCTGGTGAGTGACACCGAAGGCGTTTTGAATGGGTGCGGACGCTAATTCTGGTCACGGCCGGGGCTTCCGTTACTGTCGCTGTCTCGATGACCCTCCGTCTTTTCGCGGCGGAGAAGCGAGGCACTCGCAGCTACGCCGATAGTAGGTCCAGCGGGACTTCTGACGCGCATGGTCTTCGACCCCCAGTAAGGAGCTGGCTCTCCCTACCGTCACGAACACTCCTGACTTAGACCTCGGGCACGCTCGATGACTTGCGAACTTGCTGGCCTGATCGGGCGATGAAACGGCTGCTTCACTCGTTGACAGCAAGTCGGCGGCCCTGTTTAATACCCGATCGGACAGAGCGTCTAGTCAGAGCATTCGTGCGGCGTATATGACAGCGTGGCTAGGTGGGTCGGACCCAGGTTCGCGCGGATGTGGTGGCGAGGCTTCTCGTCAGAGCTAGGAGGGGATCATCTTGAACGGAACTTCGAACTATTGGACTAGCAAACTAGAGAGGGTCGGCCGCCGCCGCTTTCTCGCAGGAGCGGGCACCGTTGCCCTCGGTGCCGCCAGTGTGGCGCTAGTTGGATGCGGTGATGACGACGACGATATGGATACGCCGACCTCTGGTGAAACGCCATCGGGGCCGACACCAACGGCCGTCGAAGGCATCACAGATTACCCGACCTACACTTCCGTGGTGAAGGCTGCTGAGTACATTCAGAAGTACAATTGGCGGAATCTGCCGGAGCCCAAACTGCCTCCGCGCCGTGGTGGAGATTACCAGCAGACGGTCGGTCTGATTCCGCCCCACTTTGACCCGATTGGGCCACTCGTTAACTCGTACGCGATCCCGACAAATCTTCGGCAGATCTATAACCAACTCACCAGGCTTGAGATGGAATGGGATGATAATCTCGACCAGGCCAATCCGGAAGGCGAACTCGCTGAGAACTGGGAACAGGTTGATGACACCACCCTGGTGTTCAACCTGCGTGAGGGCGTGAAGTTCCAGGACATTGATCCCGTCAGCGCTCGCCTCCTTACATCCGAAGATGTGAAATACACGTACGAGGCGTACCGTGACACGCCTATCTCTGGCTATTTCGAAGCAGTCGACCGTATCGAAACGCCAGACGATCAGACAGTCCGCATCGTGTTTTCTGAACCGGCTGCCTACTTTCTAAACTTGATCAGCGGGCCGTCGACCAGCATCTTGCCCGTTGAACTCGATGAGCAAGGGCGACGTGAAAACCCGGTTGGGACTGGACCTTTCCAACTAAAGGGCGGCGTATTCAAGCCCGAACAGGAGGTAACGTACCTTCGCAATCCTGACTACTGGGAAGTGCGGGACGGCATTCAGCTCCCGTATCTCGACAAATCGACCATGCTGCAGCCTGCCGATCCGACCGTCGCACTGGAAGGCTTCCGTGATGGCCAGTTCGATTCATCCGCTTATGCCTTCAATTTCGGGCTCCTTGACAGCGTGCTTGAGTCGAATCCGGACACGATCGTCCAGGTTGTCTCGGACCACCCCAGCGTTATCTATCATCTCGGTATCAACAACGACAATCCAAAATGGAAAGACGAACGTGTACGGCGGGCTGTCGCCTACGCAATCGATATTCAACAACTCATCGACCTCGGCCTTGAAGGCGCGGCCGCACCGGGCTGCCTCGTCGACTGGGCCTCGATGGGCCGTCGGTTCCCTCCAACGCTCGCGGAAATGGACGATGCGCTGGGTACCGTCAATATCGACAAGGCGAAGGCACTCCTCTCAGAGGCGGGCGTCTCGGATCTGAAGTTCAATATCCTCTTCAGTAGTACTGATACACGTGGTCAGTCTTTGTTCAGTCTAATGAAAGAACAGCTAGCCGCAGCTGGAATTGAGGCGAACGCAGATACGAGGGATGCGACTTCTATCTCAAACGCGCTGTACAGCGGGGGTGTCGAAGACGTCATAATGACTACTCAGTTGCCCGCTGGCCCCGATGCTGACGTCTTCACGTACCAGTTCCTCCACTCCAAGGGTGCTTCCAACTGGTATCACGTAAACGACAGCGATCTGGATGAGATTACGTCTAGGCAGCGCACAATCCTCGATGTTAAAGAGCGCCAGGGCGTTATCGAGGACATCTGGAAGCTTTCCATGGAAAAAATGTATATGATTCCACTTGCGTCCGCTGCGTTCATCCGGGTCAAGCAGCCGTGGCTCAACAACTGGCAGAATCATCGATACCTCGATCCATTGGGTTGGGGCGCACACCTCCACGGTCTCATGTGGTTCAGTGATGACGCACCTGCCGACCGCAAAGGCTAGGGAGGCAATAACTCCGGCACCTCGCGGACATGGGGTTGGTCCGAGAACCAACCCCATGTCACCTAGTGGTATGGGGCCAATTAGGCAGGGGCCAGCGAGGCAGGTTTAGATGCAGCAATACATAGCTCAGCGGATTCTCTGGAGTATCCCCACGCTATTCTTGATTTCTATCGCGATATTCGGGATGGTGCGAGTTATTCCTGGTGATGCAATTACTGCACAGTTCACGAGCCAGGGTAATATTTCGGCAGACGATATTGCGAAGGCGAGGAAGAGTCTCGGCATCGATGAGCCGATCGTGTCGCAATATATTGATTGGATATCAGGAGCTGCACGCGGGGATTTTGGAGACTCACTGGTCACTCGGTCTAGCGTCACTGATCGGATCTGGGATACGCTTCCTATTTCACTGGAGATCGCAGTCATCGGCATCGTGATCTCGGTCGTGATATCGCTTCCTATCGGTATATTGTCGGCCGTGAAGGCCAATAGTATGACTGACTATGTTGGCCGTCTATTTGCTCTCACTGGGTTGGCAGTCCCAAGTTTTTGGCTCGGGATTCTTTTGCTCGTTCTGCCATCTGTGTGGTTCGGCTATCTTCCTCCACTCCGGTACATTCCCTTTACCGAGAACCCATTGACGAATCTCCGCCAGTTCATACTGCCTTCGTTCGCAGTGGGCTTTGTTAGTGCAGCAACGTTAATGAGGATGACTCGTTCATCCATGCTCGAGGTGATTCGGGCGGATCACGTTCGGACAGCACGCGCCAAGGGGCTACAGGAACGAGTGGTCGTGTTACGACATGCACTCAAGCTTGCTATGATTCCAGTGATCACGATCTTAGGTGCTCAGATCGCCAATCTTGTGACTGGCACCGTTGTCATAGAGCAAGTATTCGGTCTGCCGGGCACAGGCCGGCTACTCATCCAGGCGATCAATCAACGTGACTACCCATTGATCCAGGCAATGGTGATGATGATCGCAGTTACAGTTCTCGCGGTAAATCTGCTAGTGGACATAAGTTACGCATGGCTCGACCCACGGATTCGCTACGGAGGCGGGCGCTGATGTCGGTGAATCCTGTTGCGGCGAGCCCGGTTCCGGTTGTAATTCCCGCGCGGCCGCCTCGAATTGTCCGTATCGCAAAGTGGATGCTTCGTGCGTCTCGCCAGCAGCCGCTCGGGACCATCGGGGCGGTGGTGGTGTTCGTTTTTCTTGTTGCAGCGACGGTTCCCGGTCTGGTTGCCCCATATGATCCGGATAAGGTGGGTGTAGGGGCGAGGTTGGAGGGGTCCAGCTGGTCTCACGTGATGGGCACCGACTCCATAGGGCGCGATGTTTTCTCGCGGATCATCTGGGGCGCGCGACTCTCGGTCCTTATCGGCTTCGGATCGGTGCTGGTTGGGACGACGGTGGGAACGGCGATAGGTTTGGTTTCTGGATACGCCGGGGGACTCGCAGATACTCTCATACAGCGATTCGTGGATGCCCTCATGACCTTCCCGGGGCTAATCTTGGCACTGGTGCTCGTCACTGTTTGGGGGCAGGGTGTCCCGCAGCTCGTACTGGCGATCGCCATACTGATCATTCCAGGTGCCACCAGGATCGTCCGAGGAGCCACCCTCGCTGAGAAGAACAACCAGTACATCGATGCGGCAAGAGTCCTTGGTGCCTCTCACCATAGAATCCTCTTTCGCCACATCCTTCCCAATGTCTCGGCTCCTATCATCGTGATCGTATCGGTCATGGTCGGCGTGGCAATCCTCATTGAGGCTGCGCTCTCGTTTCTTGGCCTGGGTGTTCCCCCGCCTACATCGTCTTGGGGTCAGATGCTCAGTATTGAGGGACGGACGTACATGCTGCAGCAACCTTGGCTTGCCATCTGGCCGGGACTTGCAATTTCGCTGGTGGTCCTCGGTCTTAACCTCGTTGGCGATGCTCTTCGCGATTTACTCGATCCCAAGTTGCGCCTTCGATGACCATCGACGAACTCGCTCCATTGCGCCTCCGAATCCTGAATGCCGGTCGTGGCATTGGCCCGGCATACGCCGCCCGCCTGCTCGCCGACCTCGGAGCCACGGTGTCCTGGTATCAATGGTCCGACCCACGCCCAGGGGACTGGCCCGATTCTGATCATCTTTTCCGCAAGTGGTTTGAACGGGGCGTCGAGGTAATCGAGGAGCATCAGTCGCAGGAGTCTCTTCTCCACACGCTGGACAAGCTGGCACCAGAGTTCGACCTGATCCTTACTGACTTTGTTGCTTCGGAATGTCCTTTCGGCGGTACCTACGAACGACTCCGTAACGCAAATCCCGCTCTCGTGGTCGCCAATGCGGACCATTTCGGACGGGAGGGGCCATATGCGTATTGGACTGGTGATGAGGTCACGGACTACGCCATGGGCGGCTACTGGGCCCTCGCCGGCGACCCTGGGCATCCCCCGCTTCGAGTACCCGGATTCCAGGGACAGTTCCATGTAGGTATGCAACTTGCCCTTGCGGCCGTTTCGGCGGCGCGTTATGCCAGGCTCACGGGTCGAGGGCAGGAAGTTGAATGTACTGGGATCGAGGCAATGCTCGGTGCTCATTGGAGCACGACGGTAGCCTGGACTCACGAAGGTCGAATCTTGAAGCGCGCAGGAAGTGACCTCTTCAAGGCTGCTGACGGCTGGGTGTTCTTCTATCGGATGGGACTGAATCCCAACATCTTCATACTTATTGACCGGCCCGAGTTGATGGACGACCCGCGGTGGGCAACCATTACTGATTGGTTGGCAAACGCTGCCGAACTCTGGTCGCTCGTCGAGGAGTGGTGCCGGGACAAGCGCGTAGACGAGATCGTTCGGACTGCCCAGGAACTCCGTATTCCGACAACCCCGATGGCTACTGCACCTGATCTCGTCGATGACCCGGTGCTTGGGGAGCGTGGATTCTTCGTCGATGTCGATGGTGCTCAGTTGCCGGGTATGCCTTACCTCTGGTCGCGACCCTGGGAGTCTGCGGTGCCCGGGTCACGTCTTCGCGATGCCCTCGGGAAGAGCGACCAGCCTAAATGGGGTTCGGTGGTAGGTGTAACTGGTTCAACCGTTACTAGCGGCGATGGTCCGCTGACGGGGATCCGCGTGCTCGAACTCACCAACAATTGGGCGGGTCCGATCGCAGCGAGACACCTTGCCGACCTGGGCGCCGACGTCATCAAGTTTGAACTCGCAGCCAAGTCGGCGACTCGCGCGAGCCACTACCCGGGCAAGGAGCCCGGTAGAGAACACTGGAATCGCTCTGGCTACTTCAATGAGATGAATCGCAACAAACGAGACGTTGCACTGGACCTTTCCACCGCCCGTGGACGTGAACTCTTTTTGGAAGCAGTGACCCGGGCCGACATCATCATCGAGAACAATAGTGCTCGCGTGATGCCTAATCTTGGTCTGGGATACGATCAGCTGGCCGAGATAAATCCCCGCATCATCATGGCATCCATCTCTGGATTCGGCGCTACGGGTGCCCGGCGCGATTGGCTGGCTTTCGGGTCCAACATCGAAGCTGCCTGTGGACTGGCGGCCATTACCGGCTATGAAGGCGGACTGCCGCAACGCACTGGATCGTTTGTGGCTGACCCTATAGCTGGTGCACACGCGGTAATTGCAGTGATTGCCGCCCTTGATCGTCGCGATCGTGAAGGGATCGGCGACCATATCGATATCAGTCTCACCGAGTCCGCGCTTCCGTTCTTCCTCGAATCGTTTACGCACTACCATCAGCATGATGAGCCGCGTCCGAGAATGGGTAACATCGACCCGTGGGATGCTCCCATTGGCGCCTACCGCTCATTCGGCTCCGATAGTTGGATTGCGATCGCAGTGCGAACTGATGAGCAATGGAACTCTCTGGCGAAAGTTGCCGGTATAGATGAATCGTTGGGGCGGAATAGCGCAGCAAGATGTGCGAATCGCCAAGTGATAGACCACGATCTTGAAGCCTGGACACAGAATCATGACCAATATGAAGCTGTTCGGCTACTCCAAGCCGTTGGAGTAGCGGCCGCGCCGATACTCCACAACTGGCAGCTTCATTCCGATCCTCACCTGTTTGCGAGGAGTGCATTCGTTTCGATCGAGCACCCGTCGACGGGGGTATTGCCATATCCGGGATTTCCTTGGCGATTCTCGCATACGCCCGGCTCAGTTCGTTGGGCGGCGCCGCGATTCGCCGAGGGTAACGGCTACTTCTTCGGGGGACTCCTCGGTCTGTCTGCCGACCAAATTGAGGAGCTTTATGCCAGTGGTGTGACGGCCCACGAACCAGTCGGTCTCACGCCAATAGTGATCTAAGAATTAACCGGAGCCAGACGGCTTCGCACAGGAGAGATTGTACGTGGAAGACTTCCGAGCTGTTGGCAAGCGACTGAGTACTTGGGGGAAGTGGGGGCCCGAGGATGAAAAAGGCACGGTCAATTTCATCACGCCAGAACGACTGGTGGAGGCGGCTGGGCTCGTTCGTAGCGGAAAGATATTCGACTTGGGCATACCCATGGATAGCAATGGGCCGCAGGTTGGAGGGAACCGTATCAATCCTGTTCGTTTGATGAGCCAGACCGGCCACGGTCAGGACTTTCCAGGTGGATTCCACTATGCCGATGATTACGTCTTCATGCCCCTGCAAGGGTCGTCGCAATGGGACGCGCTCGCACACGTCTACTATGACGACCACCTCTACAACGGTTTTCCGTCATCGGCGGTTGGAGCCAACGGAGCGGAACGGGATTCGATCGACAAACTTGCGAAAGGTGTGGCAGGTCGTGGGGTACTGCTCGACATCGCCCGTCTGAAGGGGGTGGAATGGCTGGACGCCGGAACTGTCATCCGGCCTTCTGATCTCGATGAAGCAGTTCGCTCCCAGGGTGTGGAGGTGAGATCTGGCGATATCTTATTGTTCCGCACCGGCTGGCGTTCGATGTTCAAGAGAGACGGCAATGCCGCAGCGTTCATGGCTGGTGAGCCGGGAATCGGTATCGAGTGCTGCGATTGGTTGGCCGAACACGAGGTAGCTGCCCTCTGCTCCGACAACTGGGCGATAGAAGTATTGCCCGGCGAAGACCCATCTGTCGCAATGCCAGTGCATATGGTGCTCATCCGTGACATGGGCATGACGCTCGGCGAGATTCTCGACTTTGACGAGTTAGCCGACGACTGTTCTGCTGACGGCATCTGGGAATTCTTCTTCTGTTGCCCCCCGCTCAAGTTCACCAGAGCCGTGGGTTCACCAATCAACCCTCTGGCGATCAAGTAAGGGGGTTCGTGAAGTGCCAGTGCTATCCAGAACCGAGCGTTCGACGTTTCTGCATGAACGGGGAGTGCTCTGCCGTATCGCCACGCTCAACCCCGACGGATCGCCGTACGTGACGCCAGCCTGGTTCATCGAGCGTGCGGACCGAATCTTCATCACTCCGCGGGCTCGATCTGTATGGCTGCAGAACATCCGCAATGATTCACGCGTGTCAATCACGATAGATGAAGACCCGACCCCATACCGCAAGGTTCGAATAGATGGTGTCGCGCGCATCGAGTTCGAACCAGGACGAGACCATGAATGGCGGGATCTTTATCGGGAGATAGCAAAGCGCTATACGAGTGATGAGGGCGCTGAACAGTACATTCAGAGCACCATCGATCAGCCGCGAGCGCTAATCTCAATCGGTCTTGACGACAGCAAGGTGACCACCTGGCGGATGCCCGTTGGTGACGAACCTTCTGCCGGAATCTGGCATGACCGCTACTACCTGGACGGAACAGCCCTTAAGGGGCAGCAATGAAAGAGGAGGCCATCCTGTGACTTTTGAGACAATCAAATACAAGGTCGATGAGCGTATTGCCCGGATAACTCTGGATCGCCCTGAGCGCCGCAATGCATTGTCCTGGCAGCTGCGACGGGAACTCGTTGACGCCCTTCGTGATGCTGAACGCGACGATGACGTGGCGATCATTCTCATCGATGCGAGTGGGCCGGCCTTCTGCAGCGGGTACGACATCTCCACCGATGCGTCCGGATCCATGGGCGAACCTCCTTACGGCTGGGTGGATTCGGAGCACTTCAACTCCTGGACGGATCAGTTCGCTCGGTCGTGCGCGCGGGATTGGATGGTCATCTGGGACTTGCTCAAGCCGGTTGTCTGCAAGGTTCAGGGCTATTGCCTCGCCGGCGGTACTGAGCTCATGTCCATGTGTGACATTGCCTTCGTTGCCGATGACGCCACAATCGGATACCCGCCGATGCGGGGCATGACCACGCCGGACACTCTCTACTTCCCTTGGAAAATGTCCATGGCGCAGGCGAAGTACCTTCAGATCTCGGGTAACTCGGTCACCGGCAAGGAAGCTGCTGAGATGGGCTGGGTCGCCAAGAGCTTCCCCGCAGCCGAACTCGAAGAACAAGTCATGCGCGAACTTAGGCCCATGTCGAAGATTGCCCCCGATCTTTTGGCGGCCAACAAGGCCTCCGTCAACCAGGCCTATGAGATCATGGGCTTCCGCACAGCGCTATCTATGGGCTGGTCCTGGCACGCACTCTCCAGCCGCTTGCGTCCCGGCGCCAGCGAGTTCGGCGCAGTCAGTCGTGAGCACGGCCTCAAGGCAGCACTTGAATGGCGTGATGGTGCTTTCCGCAGCGAAGGATTTCCCATCTAGAGGACGGAACTTGCTTGCCAAGCCCTCGTGGCTGGAAGCCCAGCTCGGTCTCATACGGTGGTGAAGCTCTCTTGTGACGCCATTGTCCAAGACTTGGCGGGGCGGGCGGGTGGCTGCCGGATGCCGGACAAAC
The DNA here is from genome assembly GCA_020432105.1 of Dehalococcoidia bacterium. Lineage (GTDB taxonomy): Bacteria > Chloroflexota > Dehalococcoidia > Tepidiformales > Tepidiformaceae > JAGQGZ01. The sequence goes on from JAGQGZ010000043.1 coordinate 10,266, forward strand.
GAGCAGGCCCTCGAAGGCGGACGGGGTGTAAAGGCCGATGATCCCCGCGAAGTAGGCCCACCCTGTTCCCGCCCGCAGGCAGTTCACTCACTCGAGCCTGGGCTCGGGTTCCGAGTCGTCCGGTTGGAAGCTCCGCTTGAGCAGGTTGTCAAACCTCCCGGCGCGTGCATGGGCCAGCGCTTCGTTCTCAGCCTCGCTCGTTGTTACATCGACGTTCGTGGTTCACCCGGCGAGCCTCGGCTGACTCGGTCGTTGAGCTCACCTGCAATCTCCGCCATACCCTATCGGTCGTCCAAGCGAGCGCCAAAGCCTTCGGCTTGGGCCTGGCGATGAACCTCCGCCGTGCCGGGCGGCGCCGCTCACCGCTACGTCTGGATCCCCGACTGAAGCAGGACACCGTTGTGGATAAGGAAGCTGCGGACCGTGTTCCCCCACTTCGCTTTGCGGAAGCGTGAGCCCTCGACGGTGTCCTGCCACTCCTCGATGAGCGCGGCGTACCTGTTGCGCCCCTGGATGCGGATACGCCGCTGCCCGTTCTTGATCATCGTCGTCTCCTTGACGATCTGGTCCGGGTCACGCCCTACCTGCCGGCAGAACGCTTCGAAAATCGGGAGCCGTTCAAGATCCTCGGTCTCTGGGTCTCCCCCCCAGTGCTGGCGAAGCCCATCCATCCATGTCCGGACGCTGTCATACTCGAGGAGTGGCTTGAGATCGATCAGGGTATGGGGTTCATTCTCGTTCATCGAGTTCCTACATGGGGAGACCATACTGCTCCGCAAGACGCCTGATCTCCGCTATCCGCTTTGGATCGTGTGGCTTCGCCGGCTCCTGGATCATCTTCGCCACCTTCAACTCTTCGGTCACGGCCGCGTCGCGCCGGAACGGCGTGCCGTAGGCACCTTCGTGGTAGAGCTCTTCAAATGGGGGTCGCGGTCGCTGGCCACCCCCGTCCCACGACTCGGCCGGGTAACCGACAAGGATCGTGGACAGCGGGATCCATTCCTCCGGGACGTTGAATACCTCTTTCAATACGGCTCCGTTGAGCGTTACCAGGCACACCCCAAGGCCTTCGTCGACGCCGGTCAGAAGGGCCTGCGTCATCGCTCCGCCGACATCGAACGTCGAAGCAATCGGGTAGCCCGGTCCCTCTGTCATCGGTTCCAGGATTTGGGGGTAGACAAACTCATCAACGAATTTGTGGCTCCAACCGTGCGTTGGTGCGAGCGCGCCCACATCGACCAGTTCCTTCAGCCGCGAGCCTTTGATCTTCTTGACGACGCTTAGGTCGTTGAACCAGTGGATGTGCACGGGCGCAAGGTCTACGTTCAGTGCCGCTACCGGGGTTTTGAGCCGACTGAATTGATCGTCCGTGAGGTCCTTCCGAAAGGCCACCACTGCGCGGGCCCACTGGGCGTTGACCGCACAGGACGCGAGGCGGGCCGCCTCCAGCATCTTCTGGATCTTCTCCCGCTCCACTGGGCGGTCGGGATCAAAGAACCTGATCGAGCGGCGCCGGCCGATGACTTCCTTGAATTCCACGGTAGTCTCCTGTCTCTGCTTGGGGTTTTCCGACACAGTCGGGCAATTCGCGATGGTCTATTTCTTCGACACCGTCAGGAAGCGGGAATCGAGCCCCTTAGGGGCAAACACGGTTCGCTTCGGGGCCGGGCGAGCGGGAATCACCAGGGAAGTGGAGGCTCGGTTCGTCGCCCACAGTGGTTGGTCTCGGGGCAAAAGACCGGTCCACCTTAGGGAGGGGACGAACCGTACAACCTCTCTGCAAAGGAGTTGGAGGTACGATCTGTCTACCTGTGCTTTGTCCACTCCGGTTGGGTGCCTCACGAGAACGGGCCTAGTCATCGGATCCTGTCCACTCTTCATCGTTGGGGTGCGGCGTGGGCAGGCAGGGCCGCCGCGCCTTGTGCGATGATCGGTGGGCTGACGAATCGAAACGCCACAAGATCACTCCGGTGCGGCAAACGTAAGCCCAGGCACTGGACATGCCTATGATTCAGATCATGGCGGCGGTTGCGCTTTCGCTCTGGGAGTAGGCGGGGCGATGACGGACTCGCGCGCCGAAACTGGAACTGACCCACCCCGCCCCCGTCCCCGACTCCAGGCAAACGGCACAGCGGATGCCTCCATCAAGGCAAATCCAGTGTGCAATGCCCGCTCGCCAACCACGCTTCTAACCACCGGGATCGGTGCCAATGGTCCTGTGGGAGTAGCAACGAGCCGGCGACGTACCTCAGCCTGGACCGAGGTAGGCCGCGATCGGACCGGCACCAGATATGATCGAGATCATTCCTCGCACGTCCTCGGGATTCCAATCTCCCTTCAAGTGGCGAAAGCCCGCAGTATCGCATTTCGGAAGGGGAACACCATGGCCGAGTTCAAGCACCTGTTCAGTCCCATCAATATCGGATCGCTGACCATTCGGAACCGGATTGTCAGTACACCGCATCATCCAGGCCTGACCGACCCCGACGGACTTCCGGGCGAGCGGGAAATCGCTTACTGGGTGGGTAAGGCGAAGGGTGGTATTGGCCTTATTCAGTCCCATGTACATGGCATTCATGATTCGATTGAAGGAATGGGGGATGTATTCGCCCAGCCACAGGCGGTAGAGAAGTTCCGTCGTGCGACAGAGGCGATCCATGAGCACGGAGCGGCTTTCATCGGCCAACTGTGGCATCCTGGCGCCCAGGGGAGTGGGGTCTTTTCCTCACCGTGGGCCCCGTCTCGTGTCCCCCAACCATCGTCCTGGAAAATGCCGCACGAAATGACGATCGACGAGATCAACGAAGTGATTGCAGGCTATGCTCGTGGCGCTTCGGTGCTCCAGGAGGCCGGCGTCGACGGTGCGGAGATTCACGGCGCACACGGCTACCTGATAACCCAATTCCTCTCTCCTCTTTCGAACACTCGCGATGATGAGTTCGGGGGGGACTTGGAACGGCGGCTGAACTTCCCCATCAAGATCATGGAAGCCATCCGCGCAGAGGTCGGGAAAGCCTGGCCCGTCGGCATGCGAATCTCGGGTGACGAGATGGCCGAGGGAGGCTACACCTCCGACGATTTCTCCCGAATGGTGCCGATGCTCACCGCCGGTGATCAGCTCGACTACCTCAGCGTTAGCACCGGGATCTACCGGTCCATGGACACCATCATTGCGCCCATGTACTACCCGAACGGGGCGTTCGTCTACCTGGCTGCCCTGGCCAAAGAACACCTCGATATCCCGGTCATGTGTATTGGACGAATCAACGATCCGGTGATGGCTGAGCAGATTCTGGAGGATCGCCAGGCAGATCTGGTGGGGATGACGCGGGCAAATATCTGTGACCCCGAGCTACCGAACAAAGCCCGTGAAGGTCGACTCGACGAGATCCGGCACTGCCTCGGGTGCAACGAGGCCTGCTGGGGCCACGTGATGAATGGCATGTCAATCAGCTGCGCCATCAACCCGATCATTGGGCGTGAGCAAGCCTGGGGCGACATCCCGCGGTCAACAAACCCCCGGCGCGTCGTGGTTATTGGCGGTGGCCCGGCAGGGTGTGAAGCCGCGCGAGTTTCAGCGCAGGCTGGACATAACGTAATCCTCTTTGAGTCCCAGGCCGAGTTGGGAGGCCAGACCCTGATCGCTGCCAAGGGCCCGGGACGAGTGGACTTCGTCGAAGTGGGCCGGTATTTCACTATCGAGCTGAACCGGCTGGGAGTAGATGTTCGCCTCAACACGCGTGCCGACGTCGATGCGATTTTGGGACTCGAGCCGGACGCCATCATCGTGGCCACCGGCGGCACGCCGCACGTTCCTGACCACGTCGACGGCATCGACGGCCCCAACGTCGTCCAGGCATGGGACGTATTTAACGGTACCGCCAGTGTCGGACAGCGGGTGGTAGTGCTGGACGATGAGCACCACGTCCAGGGACTGAATGTAGCTGAGATGCTGGCGTCCGAAGGCAAAGACGTCGAGCTTGTCACCCGAGAATTCGAGGTGGGTGCGCACATTGAACCCAACACGCGCATGGCTACGCTACGCCGTGTCAACGACTTGAACGTATCTCTCAAGCCGACCACCTGGGCCCGCGAAATCGGTCCTGACTACATCATCCTTGAGCACTTCTATAGTCTTCGCGAAGAACGCAAAGAGGTCGATACGGTCGTTCTTGCGTGCAACATCGACCCGGAGTCATGGCTCTACGATGCCCTCTCAGCACGGCACTCTAACGTCCAGATGGCAGGTGACTGCGGTGGTGCAAGGCGCTTGGAGCTAGCAACCTTCGAAGGACACCTGGCAGCCCGAAAGCTCGAGGGTGCAGTGGACATGGCACCGCTTATGACACTCCGCCTTCGATAGGGCAGGACCAGAGGAGCTAGGACATAATGGAAGTTAAAAGCGTCATCGGTACACGCCGTTCGATTCGATTCTTCGAGCCATGGCGAGAGGTTGAACGGGAGAAAATTCAGGCGATATTGGAGGCGACGTACCGAGCACCACGGATGCTTGAAACGGACTTCCTCCGGATTGTTGTCATGTATCGCGATCGCCTCTCAGAGGAGGAGCTGGCAACGCTTCAAACGCCAACCACGACGGCTCAATTAGACATGGCCCCCGTGGTGCTCATTTTCTACGCGGAATCTGAAGCATTTGAGGCGTCGAAGTTGGAGGCAAACCATCAGGCACTTATGGACCTGGGAGTGCTGAACCCTAGTCATGGCTGGACGAAGGAGCGGTACGCCTCGTCTGTGGGACCCTACCTGCAAGGATTGGCCGATGATGCGGATCGGGTGCCTATCAGCTTCGGTCGCGATGCTGGCGGCCCCACAGTTTCGCGGGAGGTGATGCGGCTGGCACGAACCGCCATCGGCGTCGCCCAGACGTTTGCTCTGCTGGCTGCGGTCGATGAGGGACTCAGTGCGCAGCTCTCCGCGATCAACACAACCACCGTGAAGGCAATGATGGGCATACCCGACAGTTGGATTCCATCGAGCCCAATGCTTCTGGGATACCACGGAGAATCAAGGGCCGCCGGAGGTCAGCGGCCGCGCGAGGCATTTGAAGAGGACTTCTTCGAGTTGCGCTACGGTCATCCCTTCTACCGCGAGCCAGCGGTCGTTGAGCACCTGCGCGAATGCGACATGATCCAACCTGGAGCACCGTTCCCCTGGCGAATGACCGAGGTTCGCGCTCTGGCACGCAAGTTCGGGCTACCCGACTAGAGGAGGAGAGCAACAATGGAGTTCAAGAAGGCAGTCGGCGGAGTCCGCACGTACCAGTACTTCGAACCTTGGCATCCGGTAGAACGAGGTAAGGTCCAAACCATCCTGGAGGCCGGGCGGCTCGCTTCGCGCGCGGTGAATACCGCTTTCTCGAAGGCAATTGTGGCCTACCGCGATAGCCTGAGCGTGGAGGAGCGCGAGCTGTTCAAAACCCCGCTGTCGGCGGCCCTGTTTGATGTCGCACCTGTGGTCATCTTCTGGTACTACGACATGGATGCGCGCCGTCAGGCGGTGGAAGAAAAGAAGTGGCCAACCGTCGCTTCGGGCACGCTCGTGGGTATCGGCGCTCTGGGCCCTCCCCATGGTTGGAGCCATCGCTACGTGCAACAGGTCGTGCTACCTGAGGTGTTGACGCCGGGTCTGGAGGCCGGTCCGCAGCGTGGCGGCAATCCCGACGCAGGTGTTGGGATGGCACAGGGATTGTTGGCGGCCCTCGATGAGGGGCTGGCCGTCTGTTTGGCTCCTTTCGATGAAGAGGGGGCAAGAAAGGTACTGCGAACTCCCGAGACTTGGGAGCCGGTCACGGCGATGTTCGTCGGGTATCCGGCGGAGTCAGTGGAGGCCGCTGGTCAGGAGCCTCGTCCAGACTTTGAATCGATGTTCTTCGAACAATCGCCAGATCAGCCATTTGTACGAGACGACGCCGTCACTGCCCGCCTTAGGGAACAGGGGCTGATCCAGCGTGCTGCACCCGTGCCCTGGCGACGACCCGAAGCCAGAGCACTCTCTCGTATGCTTGAACTTCCTACTGGTGATGACGTTGCAGGAGGGAATTGATGAGCACGCCTAGCTTCGGTAATCAAGAATCTGTCCGCCGGTGGTTTGACAGCCGTGCCGGCCTCTGGGGCCCTGGAAGCTCGGACGACGGTCTTTTGGATTGGCTGGAGCAGTTCTGTACGAAGGTCGAACGCCAGCCAAATGAGTTGATCGATGAGTGTCTGCGTGCGGCGACCGATAGCGACAGCCTCGTACTACGTACGAGAGCGCGGCGACGTTATATCGATGCGATCGCACAGTTCGAGCTAGACAACGCAAGCCGTGACGCCGCGAACGTCGTTCGCAGCTTCTTTATCCACAATGGCGTGGCTATGAATCCTACTGTCCTGCGTTAACATATGTGGGCTGCTGCCTCGGGAATTTCCTCGAGGCAGCAGCATTGCTTATCTCAGGTGCCCCGGACGTATCGCTCCCCGTCCCAGATTATCCACTCACCGGCCGCGTCCGTGGTTTGTCCGCGAACATCCAATTCAGCCCGTAAGATCTGGACTTCTTCCTCTGTTGGCGGATCGATAACCGCAACCTCGTCGGCTACCAGTGGCAGCCACTCGCACTCATTGAGTATGTCCTCCACGGTGACCCAGGGGGCATGTGCGATAAGCCGCAAACGACGGTCCAGGTAGTCGTAGGTCGCCCAGGGAGTGACCACCCGCCATGGGCCGGTGCCACGAGGCAAACCTGCGCGTTCGCGCGCTCCGGGTGAACCATCGAGGTACCCCGGCGAAGAGATGAAGTCGACCTGTCGCACGAACTTCCGCTTCTGCTGATCCGTCATGAGAATGGTGCGCCAGCAACAGGCGGCGATTGTGTCTGCGCCGCCGGGACCACCAAATCTACGGTGGTCACCGTCGTACTCCCCGAGGGCCGTTGAGTTGATGTTTCCGTGCTGGTCCACCTGAAGAGTGTTGAGAATCCCAACATCCATGAATCCCAGCTGCGCGTCGAGTCCGGCCGAGTTCATCGTCCCCCAGGCTAGGGCACGGTGAGCGGACCGCGAAGCGACCATCGTCATCATCGGCTCGAAGGGCAGACTTGGTTCGGGTGCCACCACTCCGTCTTCGGTGATGTACTGGGCCATGGGAGCATAGAGTCTCTTTCCAAGCAGAGTGGAATAAAGCGGCGTCCCTCCACCGGCAACCCAGTAGGTCTTACCGTCCTCCACCATGCGGGCGACGGTGCACATGGCTGCTTCGCGTTCTGAAAAAGCTTCGGCGCGGCTCATGGGTGATATCCCTCCCGGATAGATTCCTGGCTGCGGAGTTCAAGCAGTTTGGCGACTCCGACCCGTGCGTGCAGCATCTCGGCGTGCGTTTCGAACGGGGTGATCCATTTCTCAATATATTCTCCCACCGTGTCGGACCGGATGGCTTGGAAGATCTCCATCACGGCTGCCGAGTCGGAGGAATAGTAGCCTGGGCACGTACCCGGATAGGCGCCGTGAGGCGCCTCCACCACGGCATCGACAGCGTAGTACGGGATGCTCGTGAGACCCGGATTGCGACGGATCTCTTCAGTATCAATTATCTCCTCGGCGGAAATGATGACCTTGCGCGAGGCAAGAGCCGACTCCACGTGGGCAATACCCGTCCCAAAAACCCTGGCATTGCCGTATATATCGGCCTGGTTGACATGCACGATAGCCACGTCAGGGTTGAGGGCCGGGACGACAACCGTCGGGTCACCCGTATAAGGGTCCTCGATGAGTCGAGCACCCGAGTGAACAAATCCGGTGGTACCGCCGAACGAACGCACCGGCAGGAATGAAACGCCCATAGCCCCGGCACGCAGACGCAGGGTCATGATGACGTTGCTGTACTCATGAATCGTCACGCTACCGTCGCGTACGCCACGCTGAACATTGGGAGCCGCAATAAAGAAGCCGCAGTCGATTCGGTTCGCCACTCCCGCACCGACGAGGAGTGACACGTCGACATAAGTGAATTTGCCGCAGAGCCAAAGCTCCTTCTTTTTCTGGCGAATGATCTCGTTTAGAAGAGAGTTGGGCCCCCGCATTATGTAGTTGCAGTCGTAGGCCAGATAGTCACCGTCGTCAACGAACCGTTCCACAGCTTCGCGCTCGGTCATCAGGCGGGGCGTCAGCGAGCGGTCCTTGTGGTCGCGTACCCACTCCCGGAAGCCATCGACGTCAACGGGATGAAAAGCGCCTTCACCCGCTTCGAGGACCTTGAGTGCACGGTGTGGGGAATCAACAGACGTCAATGGAAGACCTCCTGAGTGGCGACGACTCGATCTTGGGCGTATGAGGATAGTTTCCGGTGGCGAATGGGAGCCTGCTGGCAATACCACGCGTCCAGAGCAAGATAGCGTGCCTCCGGGCGCGAGGTAGCACCTTGTCTGACGGCGAGCCACTCCATCATTAGCCGCACCCCCTGGCACATTCGTCCACAATCTGATGTGGAGTCGGTCAGAGGCATATGACGTGGATCATTTCCTGCCACCTGGCAGTGGCGGCTGAGTAGTA
>JAGQGZ010000044.1 GCA_020432105.1 Dehalococcoidia bacterium
CAGCACCAGTGCGCCCATCTCGCCGAGGGTCACTATCACCGTCTCCACCCCGTACTGCTCCCGGATTCGGCGGGCAGCCCGGCTTGCACTCGCCACATCCGTCACCGTCACGCCGGACAATGCCTCTGCCTCCGTCTGGTTCGGCGTCAGGATCGAAGCGAGGCCGGGGAATCCCTCGGGCATCGGTCGAGCCGGCGCGGGGTCGAGAAGCACCTGTACTCCCGCGTCCCTGGCCGTGTGCATCGCGAACACCGTCGCCTCCATCGGCGTTTCAAGCTGCACAAGCAGCCATTCTGCGTCGTCCAGCAGGTCACCCAGCCTCAGAACCTCGCTCCCATCCACCATCGAGTTGGCCCCGTAGGCAGCCGTCACCGTGTTCTCGCCGTTGCCATCCACCGCGATGATTGCAAGCCCGCTCGCCGTCTCCTTCTCCACCCCTACTCGGCTGGCGTCGACGCCTGAAGCTTCCATGTAGGCACAGAGCTGGCTGCCATACAGGTCGTCGCCGACCCGGCCCACCATTGCCACTGCACCCGTTACTCCCAGGGCCCTCGCCGCTGCGATCGCCTGGTTCGCCCCCTTGCCACCCGGCGTCGTTTCGATGCTCCTCGCCTGGATCGTTTCTCCCGGGCGAGGGAAACGATCGCTGCGAGCCACCAGGTCCATGTTGATCCCGCCGAGCACCACGACTCGCGGCCCGCTCGTCACCCTCCGGCCTCATGTTCTCCTGCCCAGGTGAGCAAGTCTTCCGCCGCCATCGCGTTCACCACCATCTCCGGCTGCACGCCAACGCTTCCACCCCGGTCACACCCGAAGGGGAGCCAGGCCAACTGGCCCGGCGCATGTGCGTCTGAATCGATGCTGAACCGGCAATTGAATGCCATTGCCTCCGATATCAGGCGCCTTGGCGGGTCGTTCCTCTCCGGCCGGCAATTGATCTCTACAGCCTTGTCGAATCGTGCACACGCCGCAAACACCATCTCCGCGTCGAAGGTCGACTCCGGCCGGTCGGTGCGGCCCCCTCGCATCCTTCCCGTGCAGTGTCCCAGCACGTCCAGCCGTGGATTGGCAACGGCCAGGATCATTCGCCTCGTCATCGCCTCACGCTCCATCCGCAACTTGCTATGGATGCTCCCCACCACGATATCGAGTTGCGAGAGCAGTTCCGGCGACTGATCGAGCGATCCATCTTCGTTGATATCGACCTCGATCCCCGTGAGTATCCGGAAGGGCGCCAGCTCCGCGTTCAGCCGGGCAACCTCATCCAGCTGCAGCAGCAGACGCTCTGCAGTCAAACCGTTCGCTACCGTGAGCCGAGGCGAATGGTCGGTCAGCACCATGTACGCTCGGCCCAGCCCGGCAGCCGACCGCGCCATCTCCTCGATCGATGACCCCCCATCCGACCAGTCCGAGTGCACGTGGAGGTCGCCCCGGAGTGCGGCCATCAGGCTTGCCCCCTCCGCGGTCTCCGGGAGGATCGCCGGCTCCGCTTCGAGCTTCGCGAGGTACTCTGGATGGCGTCCGGCCACGCATTCGGTGATCACCTTCGCCGTCGAAGCCCCAATCCCCTCGAGTGCTGTCAGCGTCCCTTCATTCGCCCGCTTCGCGATTTCGCGGTCTCCCAGCCGCACGACCGTCGCAGCTGCCCCACGAAAGGCTTTCACCCGGGGCGTCGCTGCATTTTGCGATTCCAGGAGGAACGCGATCCGGCACAGTGCCTCCACCGGTTTCATGGCGTTCTAGCGTACGCCCAACATCATTGGCGGTCGCAAAGCCTCGACGTCGCTTGGGGGCACGCGTAGGTTGATGTCCACACTCTCGGGAGAAACGCCATGGTCCCCTTCCTCCGACGCCTCCTCGCCGTTGGCATCGCCCTCTTCTTCCTCCTGAGCTTCGTCCTCGCCGCCGTTGCCATGGTGCTCAAGAGCCGTATGCGCTCGTGGGGCGATGAGGAAAGCGACTCTGTCGAACTCGTCTGCATCATGGATGGCCTTGAATTCGAGAGCCAGGCGAAGGCATTCTCCGGCGGCTCAATCTTCACCATGATGGGGGGTTCCGAGATCGACCTCCGTCGCGTCAGGCTCGCCGAGCACGGCGCCTTCCTCCAGGTCCGAACCATCATGGGTGGCACTGAGATCGTCGTCCCCGAAGGCTGGCGTGTGCTCCTCGATGGAATGGCCTTTGCCGGTGTCAACGAAAAGTCGCTCAACGATCCCGGCCTCGGCCCCGATGCCCCAACCCTCGAACTCGACGCCCGCACTTACCTGGGGGCGCTCGAGATTTCCCACGCGCCAATGCCCATCACTGAACAGGTCAGCTAATTCAGGCATCCTTGTACCGACCACTACGGTCCGGAGTGCCTCCCCCATGAATCCAGTCAGCCTTGCCCGCTGGGCCGACCTCGAAGACCGGGTGCCCTCCGGCGCCCTCGTCGGCAACACCGATCTCGTCATCATTCGTGCCGACGATGAGGTCACCGTCCTCTTCGGGCGCTGCCTCCACCGCGGCGCCTTGCTCAGCGACGGCTCCATCGAAGGCGAAAACCTCATCTGCGGTGTCCACGGATGGGACTATGTCTTTCGCACCGGGATCAGTGCCTACAACAACAGCGAACGCCTCCAGCACTTTCGCTCCTGGGTGGAAGACGGCGAAGTCTTCGTCGACCAGGACGAAGTCCTCCAATGGCAGGCTGAGAACCCCCAGCCCTACGACCGCGACAGCTACCAGGGCGCCTACCAGGATTTCACCGGAGTCTCGGCAGAACCATACGTTGGGTACATCGCCCAGCTGTCGGGCGAAGGGCTCCGCGGCATCGGCCACTACGGCCCCATCGCCGCCATGGGTGTGCCCCGCGACCAGCTCCCTTCCTGGGACCAGATCCAGCTGGTCACGGCCCAGCTCGCAAGACTGCCCCAGCTCGACGATGCGCCGGTCGATACCACCACCGTCATCGGCGGAAACGCCGCCAGACCGGTCTCGCTTTCTCTCCCGGTCTTCGTCTCGGACATGAGCTTCGGCGCGCTCTCCCGCGAGGCAAAGGTCGCACTCGCCAGGGGTGCAGAGCTCGCCGGGACCGCCATCTGTAGTGGCGAGGGAGGCGCCCTTCCCGGGGAACAGCAAGAGAATTCCCGCTACTTCTACGAGTTGGCTTCCGCCCGCTTCGGCTTCTCGATGGAGGCCGTCCAGGAGTCGGCCGCCTTTCATTTCAAGCTCGGCCAGGCCGCCAAGACCGGTGCCGGGGGCCAGCTGCCCGGGGCAAAGGTCACCGAAGAAATCGCCGCCGTACGGGGTCTCGAACCGGGGCAGGACGCCATCTCCCCCTCCCGCTTCACGGATCTGGAATCCGAGGATGACTTCCGGCGCTTTGCCGGCGAAGTTCGTGAAGCAACCGGCGGCATCCCCATCGGCGTCAAGATGTCTGCCCAGCACATCGAGGACGACATCGATTCGGCCCTCAAGATCGGTGTCGACTACATCATCCTCGATGGACGTGGAGGCGGTACCGGCGCCGCGCCAACACTCTTCCGCGACAACATCGGCGTTCCCACCATCCCCGCTCTTGCGCGCGCTCGCCGCCACCTCGATAGCCGTGGCCGCCGCGACGTAACCCTCGTCGCCACCGGCGGACTCCGCACTCCCGCAGACTTCGCCAAGGCCCTCGCACTCGGCGCCGATGCGGTTGCCGTCGCCAACTCCGCCATGCAATCGATCGGCTGCCTGGGCATGCGTGCCTGCCACACCAACAACTGTCCCGTTGGAATTGCCACCCAGAAGGAATCCCTCCGCGCGCGCCTCCCCGTCCAGCAGGCTGCCGAACGGCTCGCCACCTTCTTCGATGCGACCCGGGAGTTGCTCTCGATCCTCGCCCGCGCCTGCGGCCACACCTCCCTCAGTGAGTTGTGTATCGATGACCTCACCACCTTCGATCGCGAAATGGCGCACCTGACCGGTATTCGCTACGGCGGAGTCTCGTCCTGAGGTAAAGGTGGCGGTCAGCGCCGATCACCGTAATCCCACCGTAAGGATCTATGCCCGCGTCAGGGGACAACGTGTCAGCATCCATCGCCACTCATCCCCCGGGAGCAAACTATGGGATTCCTCGGCTTCTTCGAAGAGTTTTTCTCGGAGTCCGTCTACCCTTACCGCTGGCCGGTCGGGATCGTCCTCGCCATCCTCATCGCCGCCGGCATCTACTTCGCCTGGCGCCTGGGCTGGCACCGGGTATTGCTGGACCACAAACGCCTGACCGCCGTCATCGCCGCCCCCGCTCTCGTCGTCATGAGCCTTGGTGGCTACTACACGCTGTCGCCGCTCTGGCAGCGCTCCACGCTCTGTGAGGACAATCCCCTCACGCTCACCGTCGACGAGTCACAGTTCGAAGGGGACGACTGTGATCAGCCGGCCGGCGTCGCAATCGTCGAGTCGACCAGCACCCCGGCCACTCCACCACGCCCGACCTCTGCAGATGCCACCGGCACACCAGTGATTGCCACACCCACCGGCGACGACGCGGCTTTCGAACCCCGCGTTGTCAGCGAGGGGACCTGGCAGGGCGCCGATGAGTTCCACTTCGCCGAGGGCAAAGCACTGTTGCTCGAGACGGAACCGGGGAAATTCGTGGTGCGCGTCGAGGAGTTCTCCGTTCGCAACGGCCCCGACCTCTTTGTGTATCTTTCGCCTGATGCCGGGGGTTTCGCCGATGGGGCACTGAACCTCGGCACCCTCAAGGCCACCGACGGCGCTTTCAACTACGCTGTCCCCGAAGGGGCCGAAATCTCCCAGTTCAAGAGCGTGGTGGTCTGGTGCAAGCAGTTCGCCGTGCTCTTTGGGACGGCCCCGCTCAACTAATCCTCTTCGATGGCGCCTGGCTCCGGTTCAGCCTCGGAGACATCCTCGCTTATCGCGTCCGCTTCGTCTGCCTCGTCTCCATCGGCGTCGGACTTTGGCGGCGCCTGGACGATGATATCGGCGGTCACATGCCGTTCGCCCGTCTCCTCGTCGTAGTCCAGCGTCATTACCACCCGCTTCAGCTCACCCTCATGCCGCACGCCCCCGGAGACCAGCGCAATCTCGCTATCCCACGGGTCGTCGTCGTCCGGTGCCACCATCAGCGAAACCGGGATCACCCGCTTCTTCGCCCAGAATTCGATCTCGAAGTTTGCCGCCCCCAGCGATGGCAGCTTCCGCACGGTCGTCCCCAGCAGCTTCATCGGCCGGTCGAACGCGAGCAGCACGGTCTTCTTTCGCACCGCACCGTCAGCCCGGTCGGCCTCTTCCATCAGGGAGTCTTCGTTTTCCGGTATACGCAGCCACCGCCTGAAGAGCAGGTCGGCCGTGAACTTCTTGCCGGTCGGGTTCTCGAAGAGCGCATCCTCGCGGCCCACTTCCGGCCGAAAGGCGTTCCCGGGAACGCCCGGCGCCGGCGGCACCGTGATTCCCATAATTCGCCATTCCAGGTCGCCCGTCACAAACGACCGGTTCTTAATCCACAACGGCCACTCGATTGTCGTCGGGTCGTCGAGCGTAACAAGGTCGACCTTCAGCGCTTCTGCGCGCTTGCGGGCGGGCCGGCTGAACCCCGCGGAACTCACGCACAGCGCGCGTGCCGCCTGCAGGTTCTGCGCCTTCTCCGCCGCGTCCTCCACCACACTCACGCCGGCTGCCCGCGCCCCCTCGTGGCATTCGACCACGTACAGGTCTTCGCGTTCGCTGGCTGATGGGATGTAGACCGCCGCATCAACCTGCGAAAACTCTCCCGATCGGCGCCCACGCACGCTGGCGTCGTAGGAGACATAACCGCCTGCGCCCTGGGCGACAAGCTCCAGCACGTCGATCAGGTGGTCGAATTCAGGTCCTAGTTCACTCGGGTTTGGCATGTGTGAGGCACCAGTCTAGTACAAGGTTCTCGTCTGGGCGGCAGGTATACTCATTCTGGATGGCCGATGAGACCCTTCGCTGCCAGGACTGCGGCAACGAGTTCACCCTCTCCCAATCAGTACGCTCACGCTACCCCAACTGGACGCCCCGCACCTGCATGTCCTGCCGTAACGGGGGGAAACAGGCCGCAAAGCGACCCGTGGCCGCTCGGACTGGCGCAAGAACTGGTTCGGCCCCCGGCAGCCTGCACACACCCGCCCAGGTGCTCGAACGCTACGACGGCGGACCCCAGGACGGCGTCTTCACCGACGGGTCCTGCTCAGGCAACCCCGGGCCGGGAGGCTGGGGTGCTGTCCGCGTTCGCAGCGGGCGCATCCTCGAAGAGCGCCACGGCGCCGACCCCAGTACCACCAACAACCGGATGGAACTCACCGCCATGATCGAGGGGCTCCGCATGCTGGCCCCCGACGAGTCCACCAGCGTCTACAGCGATAGCCAGCTCGTGGTCAATACGCTCACCAAGTGGGCAGCCGGCTGGGAACAACGTGGCTGGAAGCGAAAAGAAGGTCCGGTCAAGAACCTCGACCTCGTGCAGCAGGCCTGGGAACTCGCCCGCGCCCGGCCCCACGCACGGATCCAGTGGATAAAGGCCCACGACGGCAGCCGCTGGAACGAATACGCCGACGCCCTCGCCACCACCTACCTCCGCGACGCTACCGGCTAGCCGATAACGATGCCGTCCCTGCACAAGACCATGAACGAGGGCTACGTTGATGGCTGGGGGCCCGTACCCGTGTTCAGAGTGTCTGTCGCCACGCATCGCGGAGACGCTCGCCAACACCGCTCACGCGGTTGTAGATGTCCGTCAGAATTGGGGAGACGAGTTCGCCCCGAGCGGGGCCGCGATCAGCAAAAGCTATCGTGAGGGTTGACTTCAAGCGCACTGTCACCTCCGGTGGCGCTGGCCGGACGAGCTTCCCAGTGAAGCGCGCAACCTGCATGCCCTCATTCAGCGGACCTGGCTTCATTGTCCTGAATTTCACGCCCGTGAATTCCCCTTGGATGATGTCGTAGGCGTTTACTATCAACGCAGCCCGGATGGCATGGAAGTCTGCGTGCGCGTCCCAGTTTCGAAAGCGATCCAGAAGAACGAGTGGGTCGCGATGGGGTTCCTCCGGGTAGACGTTGTACGGCTGCTCAGCCTCGACGGCTTCCGCGAGCAACCGGTGCATTCCCTGAGTGAGATAGCCACCCGTTTGCGGCCGTGGTGTTCCGTTGGCTAGCTTGGCGTGGTAGCGCTTGCAGGTCTTGAAGATCGGGAAACCCTTGCCGCCAAATCCAGAAGCCATGAAGTCAAGACACGATCGGAGATGGAAGAGTACTTCACTGATGTCCAAGGGCCACCAGACGTTGGGGTCCGGGACTCGTTCACAGAACCATCTCGCATCGTACGAATCTCCCTGGAGGTCGGCTTTGACGGTGAGGAGGTGTTCTTGGGCTTCACTGAGAAAGGCACCAACGTCCGCATCCAAGGCGTCGAGACGGCGTTTTGCGCGCTCGAACCGAAGAACAGAGTCATCAAGGGTAGTTTGCATCAGTTACACTCGTGCCGCGGAATCGAAGCAGACTAGCAGACACGAGTGCCAAAGCGCCGCGAAGGGATTGCTACCGGCTAGCCAGCCGCGCTCTCTGCCCTGCCGGCCGCTTTCACCGCATCCGGAGCCCCCGCCATGATCAGCCGGATAGACTCCTGGTCCTCGGCGCTGGGTAGCCCCCAGCCCGGCTCAAGGTTGAACACTTCACTCGCCGTCGGACCGCCGAAGTGCTCATCCAGGATCTCGATGTCGTTGGCACTGACCAGCGAAGGGTGCGGCACACCGATCGCCCGGCTCAGCCCCAGCAGGTCTTTCCGCAGCGCTACCACGTAGTTGGCCAGCCGCACCGACTTCAGCGTCGGGTCGAGCCCCCGCATCAACCATTTGCTCTGCGTCGCCACCCCCGTCGGGCAATGCCCCGTGTGGCACCGCTGCGCCTGGATGCAACCGACCGCCATCATCGCCTCGCGACCCACGTTCACCATGTCGCAACCCAGCGCGAAGGCCAGCAATGCCGACTCCGGAAAGCCCAGCTTGCCGCTCCCAATGAACGCCACCTTCGTCGCCATATCCTGTTCCGCGAACTCCCGGTACACCCGCGCCATAGCCATCTTGAAGGGCAGCGCCACGTGGTCGGTAAACACCAGCGGCCCCGCACCAGTCCCTCCTTCACCCCCATCGATGGTGATGAAGTCCACGCCCCGCCCGGTCGTCGACATCTGCAGTGCCAGTTCCCCGAAGAACGAGTGGTCCCCGACCGCCGCTTTGATGCCCACGGGCAGGCCCGTCTCGTCGGCGAGCCGTTCCACGAAGTCGAGCATCGTATCCACGTTCGAGAACTCCGGGTGGGAGTTTGGGCTATGGCAGTCGATCCCCAGCGGAATCCCTCGAATCTCAGAAATCTCGGGCGTAATCTTCGCCGCCGGGAGCAGTCCCCCAACCCCCGGCTTCGCGCCCTGGCTCAACTTGACCTCGATCGCCCTCACCGGTGCCCCGGCAAGAGAGTCCCGGAAACGTGACATATCGAAACGCCCGCGGTCATCGCGGGCGCCGAAGTATGCCGTGCCGAGTTGCCAGATCAATTCGCCACCGTTGAGGTGGTACGGGCTGATCCCGCCTTCGCCCGTGTTGTGCAGGCAGCCGGCCAGGTTCGCACCCATGTTCAGCGCTTCGATCGCCCGGGGACTCAGTGCCCCGTAGCTCATCCCCGAGATGTTGACCACGGATTCTGGCCGGAATGCATGTTTCCGCTTCCGGTGGGCCCCGAGCACTATCGCCGCCGGGATCCGCCAGTCAGGGTCGAAGTCCGGCGCCCCCTTCTCGGCGGTAGCCAGCGGAAAGGCCGAATGCTTGATGATGATGAAGTTCGGCGACCGTTCCAGGTCCTCGCTGGTCCCAAATCCGTGGTAGTTGTTTTGTTCCTTCGCCGAGGCGTAGATCCACGTCCGCTGGTCTCGATTGAACGGCAGCTCCTCGGTGTTGCTCGTCACGATATACTGCCGCAGCTCCGGGCCAATGCTCTCGAGCCAGAACCGGAAATGCCCGATGATCGGGAAATTGCGCAGAATCGCATGACGCCGTTGCGTCACGTCGTAGATAGCTACAGCCGTGAGGACAGCGACAACCAGTCCAACCACGATCAGCGGGACCAGCACGAATCCGGGCATCGGAGCCTCCCAGGTGGCACTCCCCGGCGCCATAGCATCCATCGAGCGTACTACTCGCCCGGCGTGAGGCTATCAGGGGAAACGTGAAGGCGTCGATCCGACGCCTTCGCGAGTCACGGCTACGCGGCTACCAGCTCCTCCGCTTCCAGCGCGGGGATGGGTTCCTTCTTCGGGCTCTCCACCCGCAGAAGTGCCTCAATCGTGAATCCGAGGTCGCCTTTCTCACAAAGCGAACCGCAATAGGTCATCTTTAGCGAAGAGCTCGGCGAGCGGCGCCAGTCGTAGGTGAGTCCGCAGCGAGCACAGGTGCGCAGGTTCGTCTGCGCTACGTCATTTGTAGCTGCGATGTTTGTGCTTGCCATTGTCGGTCTCCTTGGCGAAAGCCCGCTCTTTGCGCGCCCTCTACACATATAGACGGCAAAGTGGCCGGTTTGGTTACAGGCTGGATTCCCCTATCCGGGAAAACGTAAAGAAACGTGAGCTTCTTCACACCTCCGCCCTTCAGGATTGGCGAAATCTGCCGCGCAGGATATCCCCCAGGGCGTCACACACGTAGTCGACCTCTTCGTCGGTCATGTCCGGGAACATCGGGAGGCTCACCGCACCCGCCGAGAGCTTCTCCGCAACCGGGAAGTCGCCATCGTTCCAGCGCCCCATCTCCCGGTACGCCGTGAACGTGTGCAC
This sequence comes from Dehalococcoidia bacterium, assembly GCA_020432105.1. Classification (GTDB taxonomy): domain Bacteria; phylum Chloroflexota; class Dehalococcoidia; order Tepidiformales; family Tepidiformaceae; genus JAGQGZ01. The sequence goes on from JAGQGZ010000044.1 coordinate 9,824, forward strand.
CGGAATGAAGTGAACCGACGTCTGCACGCCTTTCGCTGCCAGGGCCCTGATCACCTCGTCGCGTTCCACCGGCGCCGATTCCCCGATCTGGACCACGTACAGGTGCCACGCCTGCCGGTGACGCTCGTCGAACCACGGCAGCACAACGTGCTCCATGTCCCCCAGGTTCTTCGTATAGCGCAATGCCACTCGCGTGCGTTCCTCGATCGACCATTCGAGCCGCGCAAGTTGTCGCCGTCCCAGCGCCGCTGCCGGGTCCGGCAGGTTGTCCTTGTAGCCAATACTCGTGACGTCGTATCGCCAGGCGCCTCCTGCGTCGTAGCGCCGGTAGGCGTCCCTGGTCATCCCGTGCAGGGTCAGGCTCCGCACCCGCTCGCTCAGCTCCTCGTCGGCGGTGGCAAGCGCTCCACCCTCGGTGGTCGTCATGTTCTTGTTCGCGTAGAAGCTAAACGCGGCAGCATCCGAAATCGTCCCGATCCGGCGCCCCAGGTACTCCGTGCCAATGGCGTGTGCGGCATCCTCCAGCACCTTCAGGCCGTGCGCCCCGGCGATCTCCCCGATGGCATCCATGTCGCAGGGCTCGCCGGCGAAGTGAACCGGGATAATCGCCCGCGTCGCCGGGGTTACCGCTTCCGCGATCTTCGCCGGATCGATGTTGAAGTCGCGCTCGCGCACATCCACGAATACCGGTGTCGCTCCCAGGTGGACGATCACGTTCGCTGTCGCCACAAACGTGTACGGCGTCGTAATTACTTCATCGCCGGGACCGATCTCCCACGCCGCCAGCGCCAGTTGCATTGCCGCCGTGCAGCTATTCACCACGTTGACGAACGGAGCTCCGCAATAGGCCGAGAGTTCTTCTTCAAGCGCTCTGGCATTCGGTCCCGTGGTCAGCCATCCGCTTCGCAGCGATTCTGCCACCGCCGCCACGTCATCGTCGTCGATGTGCGGACGGAAGAAGGGGACCCGGAAATCGCTCACCGGGGGATCGTAGCAGCCGCCATCCAGCGGGATAGCACCCTGGTGGCCTTCGCTCCCGCTCTCATGCTGCTGTGCCACCCCTCAACAGGCCCAACAGCGATCCCGTCCCGTAAGCAACGTGCATCGTGCCGAGGGCGATACCCACACGAAGCGGGTTTGCCCCCTCGTCTGCCGACCGTGCGGCGCCAACTCCCACCACAAGGCTGTATGCCACCGTCGCCAGCAAGAGCACCACCCGCGCCAACGCCAGCCACAGCCCTGACACCAGCAGCAGCAGGCCACCGGCGACCGCCGACGCAGGCACAAAATGCCGTGGCTCCAGTCGTCTCCCCCGGCGCAACAGGATCCCTTTCGCCTGCCCATAGCCAAAGTACTGCCGGCCCAGCTCGCGGTAGCTGTCCCGTGCGTAGTACGTGCTCCGGATCTCCGGCACCAGCACAATCCGGCCGCCGGCCTCCCGCACCCGCGCGTTGTAGTTGTCGTCATCCGCCGCCGGGATGTCTTCGTCGAAGCGGCCGACGACCTCCCATACCTTCCGGTGGTAGCAGCCGAACGGCACCGTATCCACCTCGGCCTCCTCGTTGCTATAGCGGAATCGCGCGTTCCCGACCCCAACCGGAGTCGACATCGCCGCCGCGATCGCTCTCCCCGTCGGTCCATGCCCGATCGTCTCGATCGGACCGCCCACGCAGGCCGCCCCCGTCCGCCTCAGGGCCGCCACTGACTGCCGCACGAAATCCGGACGCACAAAGCTGTGTGCGCCAAGGATGATCCAGCAGTCCCCGGTCGCCTCGTCCATCCCGGCGTTCAGTCCCGCCGCTGTGACCCGCCGGGGGTTGTCAACCACTTCCAGCCTCGCGAACGGGCTCACAAACCCGGCGATCAACACCCGCGTCGCGTCGGTGCTGCCCCCGTCGGCAACCAGCACCTCCAGCCTCTCGGCGCCGTAATCCTGGCCGCTCAGCGACTCCAGCAGCGGCACAATGTAGCGCTCCTCGTTGAGCGCCGGAATGATGATGGAAACAAGCGGATGCTCGGGCAGGGTCAGCGGTTCGTTGCCCAGGCAGTTCGTTATCTCCGTGGGAGCCGCCATCCGGCCAACGTAGGCCCCCGTCCGTTCACCGGTCAATCCTGCGTGCACCTATCCCCCCCATCCGCTTCACTCATCTCATGCGAATCACCACCGTAGTCGGTGCCCGCCCGCAGTTCATCAAGCTCGCCCCCTTCTCTGCCGAGGCCCGGCGGCGAGGCCACGATGAGCGCATCGTCCATACCGGCCAGCATTACGACGAGGGGATGTCTGAACGCTTCTTCCGCGAACTCGGCATCCCCGAGCCCCATCACAACCTCGGTGTTGGCTCCGGCTCCCACGCCTCCATGACCGCCCGCGCCCTTGAGGGCCTCGAAGCCGACTTCCTCGGACACCGGCCGGGCGTTGTCGTCGTCTTTGGCGACACCAATTCCACACTCGCCGGCGCCCTCGCCGCAGCCAAGCTCGGCATCCCCGTCGTCCATGTCGAGGCCGGCCTTCGCAGCTTCAACCGTTCCATGCCCGAGGAAATCAACCGCGTGCTTGTCGATCATGCTGCCGATCTCCTCCTCGCCCCGAACGATGCTGCGATGACGAACCTCGCCACCGAGGGCCTTCTCGCTCGCGCCGTTCAGGCGGGCGACATCATGGTCGATGCGTTGCTCTCCGCTCGTCGGCGAGCTCGCCCCGCAGCCAGCAGCCTGGCCGAACTCGGTGTCCCTTCCGAGCCTTATCTCTTCGTCACCATCCATCGTGCTTCGAACACCGACGATCCCGGCAATCTCCGCTCCATCCTCGCCGGCCTCGAATCCACAACGACCGCGGTCTTTCCGGTACATCCCCGGACCCGTAGCGTGCTCGACCGGGAAGCGATTTCGCTGCCCCCCAATGTCAGGCCGGTCGCCCCGCTTGGCTATGTCGATACCGTTGCCCTCGTCGCCGAAGCCGCCGCCGTCGTTACCGACTCCGGGGGACTGCAGAAGGAGGCCTACCTCCTCGAAACGCCGTGCATCACGCTTCGCGAAGACACTGAATGGGTCGAGACGGTCGACCTCGGCTGGAACAGGTTGGTCGGCGCCCGCACAGCGGACATTCGCGCCGCCATCGCCGATCCCCCTCGTGGGGCCACGCATCCCGCTGTCTATGGCGACGGCCACTCCGCGGCGAGGATGCTCGAAGCCATCGAACGCACATTCAGCCCATAAGAAAACAGGGCGCCCGTTAGGACGCCCTGTTTGGTTCTTGCCGTTCTCCCGTTAGTTCCCGGGGAAGCTGTTGGTTACACCCTCCGAGTCACCGCCGGGGAACTTGTCCGCACCCACCTGGGTGATCACGATGAGGTCCTTCCCGTCCATGCTTGTGACGGTCAAACCACCGAAGAAGCAGTTCGGGGAGTTGCCCGCCGGGAAGCCGTTGTCGCTGTTCGCGTTCGCCAGGAAGACCTTGCTCCCACTGACGGTGTGGGTCGCCTCAAACGGGCCGACCGGGCAGCCGGATGTTGGGTCCCCGACATAGCGCAGCTTCACCTGCGAAGTCGTACCGTCGGCAACCTGCACCTGCACCCAGCTGTTGAAGCCGAAGGTTCCCGGGCCACCGGGCGAGAAGCGCCGGAAGAATAGCGGTGCCCGCCATTCAGTGGTCGCCCTGTCGGTGGGTACGCCGTTCACCGCTGCGTAGGCTGCCTCGTTCACGCCCGACCCGGCCGATGTCTGCTTGCCGCGAATGACGACGACCGCCAGCGGGCTACTCGACTTCACCCGTGCCGAACCGATGAAACCGGTCTGCACATTTGTCCCGGCACTGTAGGTCGAGTGGAAACCGGCGGTGTCCACGCTCCCGAGGTTCACGGTCACCGAAGTGGCAGCACCGGTCCCGTCGGCCAGGTTCCCTGAGTATTCGATGTTCACCGTGGCCGCCGGTCCCAGGTTCATCACGCCAATGACCGTGTAGAAGCCCGACGTGCTCTTCATCGCGATCGGGGCTGCAATGTCGGTTCCCACGTCGTCCGAACTCGGGTTGTCCGGGTCGTAGACGATCGCGTTGTAGGAGCCAAACAGCCGGTTCCCGTCGCTCCGGTAAACATCCACAATCGCGGCGATCTTGTTGCTCGCTTCGGCGTTCCGCACCTCGGCCAGCCCGGCCAGCTGGTTGTTGAACGTGCTGTTCGGGAACGGCATGTCACCCGGCTCGGGGCTGAAGGTGATCTGGGCGCCCGCGTTGAGCGTGTAGCCCGTGCCACCGAGGCACCCCGGCCCGTTGTCCGCGATTGTTCCGCCGGCGCCGCTGGTGAGGTAGTAGGTCATGTTCACACAGGCCGTCGTGCTCCCCACGTTCACCAGGCTGATCCGGCTGTTCCAGTCCGCCGTTAACAATTCGTTGAAGAGGATCGGCATGGCCAGGGTGTGGCCCCCGGTCGCTGTCGCATTTGCCAGCGAGTAGGACTTTGCCTCTGTGGCCGTCGGCCGCAGGATGTCCCGCACCTCAAGTGCGTTCACCGGTTGATCCGCTGAAATCACGCCCACTCCGCGGAAACCCGCGACAAGCCCATCGTTCACAGCCTGGGGAAACTGCGTCGTCCCACCCGGCACCACGTCGATGGAGACGCGAGATGCCGCGGGAACCAGCACTCCTGCGGGCGTGTAGATGTCCAACGCGATGTCCGCCGGCGCGTTCCCAACATTCTGGACGATTACGATCGTGTTCTCCTTGCCCTCCGGTATTCCCTTCGCTGCGTCAGCGGCGGTTACCAGGGCCAGGGGAACGGCGGCAGCGAGGGCGGCGAGGATGCCCTTGCCAATCGCGTTCAAACGCATATTCATACTGACAGCACTCCCATTCCGTCCGATGTTATGAATGCCTCCACTATAGGGTCAATGAATGGTCACCCCATGTGGCTGAGTTCGCTGTAAAGCCGTTGTAACTTCGCGGCATCCGCTTCCCACGTGAATTTCGTCCGGGAAGCCTCCAAACCAGCCTCGCCCAGGCTACGTGCCCGCTCCGGATTCTCCAGCAATTCGCAAATCGCCTCCGCGTGCGCCCTGGCCGATAGTGCCTCCACGACGACCCCGCACCGCGCCTCGGCGATCACTGCTGCCTGCGTCGGCAGGTCCGATGCGACGATCGGCAATCCCGCCGCCATGTACTCCACCAGCTTGTTCGGCCACGCCAGCAGGTTGTTCAGGTCGTGCGGGCTGCGCGGCAACCACCCGATCGAGCCGTGCGCCAACAGCGGTGCTACTTCCTCGAAAGGCACCGTACCCACGAAGTCCACCCCAACTGCTTGCCACTCGTCCTCGGCTTTCGCTTGCAGGGCAGGGTCTACGTCGTGCCACTCCACCGTTCCAACCATCCGGAAACGTGTCTCCGGGTGCCGTTCGTGCACCATTCGCGACGTCTCAAAGAGGATGTCCAGCCCTCTCGCCGCGTTGAGCAGCCCCGCATAGACAACATCCGGTGCTCGCTCGACATCCATTACTTCCGGGCGGGCCGAAGAGGGAGGCAGGTTACGGACTACCGCCACTCGCGCCTGGAACGGCTTGAACCGTTCACCCATGTCCTCCGTCACCGTGACCACTCCACTGAGCCGTTTTGCCACGCGCTTCTCAAACCAATCGGCAAACCGCGCCAGCGGTCCCCGTATCGCCCGCGGGATCCAGTGCTTCGTCGAGATGTCCTCGCGCAGGTACTCGTGCGAGTCGTAGATCACCGGCTTTCGCGAAACCCAGTGCAGAAACAGCCCCCAAGGCAGCAGTTCAGGGTCATGAATGTGGTAGATATCCGCCTTGAGCCGCCACGCTTTCCACCAGAGCACCGGCCACCGGAAGGGTCTTCCCGCTCTCCCACCCCAGGACGGCAGCGACCGGAACGCAATGCCATCCACCGGGTGGTCGGGCGCACCCGGTGCAACCAGGGTCACCCGGGCACCCATGTCACGGGCCGCCTTCGCTTCCCGGTGGAAGATCCGCGTGTCCAGCGGTGGGTGCACGGACGTCAGCACACCGATATGGAGTTTTCGCTCAGGCATTCCTGCTCCACCGCCATCGTCCGTAGTCGGCGCCCGCCGCCAGCACCCCTGCCAGCAGCCAGTACACCGCCATGATCTGGAAGTGGTAGTAGCTTCCCGCCGTCACGTTGAAGAGCGCAAGGAGCACCGTGAAAGTCACCATCACCAGTCCCGCAGTTGCCACAATACCCGTCCCCTTCGACCAGGCGTTCCACGCCAGCCAGAGTGCACTCGTGAAGAGCGCCAGGTAAGCCGCCGTCCCCAGCAGGCCGTAGCGGTCGAGGAACAACGCATACTCGTTGTCCACGTTGCCCAGCTCGATATCCTTGCGCGGCCCCGCCCCGATGATTGGCGAGTCGGCAAAGCGTGGCAGCTCGTCGTTCCGCAGCCTTGATGGGTCGGTGTCCGTGATCCGCGGAAAGCCGGGAGCTATCGTTCCCTGCGTCAGCGTCGCCCCATCCAGCGCGAAGGCGGCCGGCCCACCACCTTCCGGCACGCGCACGATCACCTGGAGCACCGTCAGCCGCCCCTCCTCCGGCGTTTCGAACGGCAGGACGACCTGCCTCCATCCCCCCGGGTCAACCGTCGTGACCGTCTGCGCCAACGGGTCCTCCGGTCGGCCGTCTGCCATCGTCCCCGCAAGGTAGAGCTGCACCGTCACTGGCTCATCGCCCAGCGGAAGCACGTGTACCGCTGCGCTGTACGCCTCATCCCGGGCGAAATCGAACACGATGGTGTCGAAGTACCCGCCTCCTCCCTCAGCCGTCACCTCCGCCGAATGGTTGCCGAAGAGCGCCTGCCCATTGCGCAGCACCGTTGCATCCCCTGTGATGTTCCAGCGTGATGGCGGGTTGCCGCTCTCGAAGCTCGGATTCCCGGCAATGTTTGGGATCGTCCCCAGCGCGTACACCGGCCCCTCGGCATCCGCCGCGTTTTCCAGCTCAGCGGCCACTAGGAAGCCCGCTCGCGACACGTACGCCGCGTACGGTTCGCCCGTCGAAGGGTCCATCGGCAGGATATCCAGGTGTTCCGGCACCAGGGCGGTGGTCAGGCTGACGTCAACCGGCCATGCATCCTCGTCGCAGTAGTAGTCCAGCACTGCCCTGCCAATGTCGGCGATGTCCTTCTTCCGCTGTCCATCCCGCTCGATCGCCGCTTCGTCGGCCGCCGGCCAACCTGTGCCGTTTGCCGGCTCGTGCCCCTGCCCGATGCGCCGGTTCTCCAGTCGCTCGCCTTCACAAAAGCTGGGGCCACCTTCCAGGAAACCGGCAAAGATCGTTTTCCATCGCGACAGCCGGATCGTCAGCGAGGAGTCGCCGACCAACCCTGCCGGCGCAAACCGGGCATGGAACGAACCGACGTCCGGTGGGCGCAGTTCCACGAAGGCAATCGAGATCGTTGCCGCCACCACGAACAGCCCAATTGCCGGGAGATAGGCTGCCCGCCCTCGTTCCTTGATTACCACCAGAGCCAGGCCCACCGCGAGTGAAAGCAACAACGCGAGCACAGCCGTCCGCGACTGTGCGCTAACAACGGAGAACGTGGTCAGCAAGACCGCGGCCGCCAGCCCCGCGAATGTCCACCCGGAAGGCCTCTGGAGGGTGATGACACTCAGTGCAGCAATCAGGAGCAAGCCCGAAAATGCTCCGAAGTAGTTGGCATTCCCTATCGTTCCCACCGTCCGTCCGGCACGCTCTACGCCGTCCAGGTTGTGGCTCACCGTCCAAATGCTCGTTACCGCACCATTGAATCCGCCGGGATCCAGGTATTGGACCAGCGCAAGCAATCCCAGGAGCGCTCCCAGCGCGGGGAGCACCACAAGCGCATCGTTCAGCCCGCGTTTCGGCTCCAGGCTCAGGCCCAGGCGAAACAGGAACCAGTACTCAGCAACGCGGGCCAGCTCGAACGGGTCGCGGACAGACCAGGAGACGGCGCTGAGGAACGCCGGCGCCAGCACAAGCGTGACCGCCATCGCCACCGCGAGTGCCATGAATGCAACGTCGATGGTCCCCACGCGCCAGAGTTCACGATGGTTCCAGTAGTGCAGGCCCAGCAGCGGCAGGTACCCCGCTAGCAGGATCTGCTCGATCCGTATTGCCGGGAGTCCACCGGGCATAGTGATGTTTGGCGAAAGAATGGCCGCTACAAGCAGCAGCAAGAACGCGAGATTGCGCCCCGCCGCAAGCTCGAAGTCGAAGGGATTCACCAGCAACCGGCTCACCGCAGCAAGGCCTCGATTCCCTCGCAGGCTTCGGCGACTACCCGTTCCGGCAGGTACCGGTGGCTCGCCTCGATTCCGCGTTCATTCAGCACCAGCGGCCCGCTCACGTGCTCCCGGATCGCGCCCACCGCATCGTCAACCCCGGCGATCCGCGTAACCCCGTCCAGCGGGTAATTCCAGATCACAGCCCGACCAAACGACAACGCTTCCACTACGCTGTGCGACAGGCCATCGTGATGGACGAGCCGCATGAAGGCCGAACAGCGTTGGTACACGGCCGACATCTCGCTCACGAAACCGAGATTCTCGACGTTCGGACGATTGAGGCTGAACCCACCCACCAGCACAAAGGGCACCTCCGGCAGCCGGTCGATCACCTCGATCGTGCCCGCCACGTCATAGGCGGCGTGTGGCTGCCGCGGCAGAAACACCAGTACCCGCGCCTCGCCCGGCATCGGTTTGGGCTCCCCGAACGCAATGGGCATTGGCAGCGGGTGCTCCTCCACCGCCAGGCCCAGAGGCGCCATTTCCTCGATCAGCCAGCTCGCATCTGCCCAGTGCGCCGCCGTCCTCAGACTCCCTGATACCCGTCCCCCGCGCTCTGCCGCAAGCCCCTGCACCACGTCGCTGCCCACCCAGTGCATCAACACC
>JAGQGZ010000045.1 GCA_020432105.1 Dehalococcoidia bacterium
AATGACTTCGTCACGCGAGGCATCGTCGGGATAGCGGCCATCGGTGCGGCACATGGTGATAAGCCGGTCGATCCACTCGACGAAGTAGGCGGCAGCGGCAGGGTCGGCGAGGGGCACACCGGGCACGTCAATGTAGACGGGGCTGGTGTGAGCGAAGAGAGGGCCACCAAGGACGAGGTCGTGGGCCAGTCCACCAGTGCTGGCATCGCCCAGGACGCGGAGGGCGACCCAGCATGAGCCGGCGGCGACGAGCGATTGCTCGAGGGTGGCTGTGCGGCCATCTCCGCCGGGCGCTACCTCGGCAACGACGACGCGATTCAGGATGAGCTGGAGTTTCTCGATCGGGAAGTGGGAGGTGACTTCGCCACGAACTTCGAACGACTGTCCCGGGCGGGCCTCGATCCGAGAGCCGACCGGCTGACCGTCGACAGTGAGCCGGAGCATCGGGCCGTTGGTAACGAACGTACGACCGGCGCGGACCCCTTCGCACCAGGCTTCGGTGGTGAAGGGACCATCGAGCTGGACGAAGACGCGGTTGCCGGCAGGAGGGTTGCTGAAAATACCGGTGCCCCCGAAGTTCATGAAGGTGTCCGTGCCGGCGGTGGCAGGGAGCTGGAAGCCGCAGTTGAGGAGCCGGTACCAGAGCTCGGAGACCTCGATATCGATGCCCGGGTAGGACATGACGTCGAGAGCGTCGACCTTACCGAGGGCGACGTCGACGGGGAGTTCCTTCGCTTCGACGGTGCGGACGACGCTGAAGATGCGGTCGAGGTCGATGCTGCCAAACATGGGGTGGGCGTAGCTGAGGGTGCCGCCGACACTGTGGGCAAGGTCGGCGGCGTGGGCATTGGCAGGCAGGTCGTGTTCGTGTTCGCTGAGGCGGAAGCCGCTGTAGATGGGCGGGACGAGTTCTTCGAGGCCATACATGCAGAGGTGGCCGTAGAAGTTGTTCCGGTACTCCTCGCCCCAGCGAAGGATGTGGCTTCCGGTGCTCAATTCGTGGTCGTGGCCGGTGAACCAGGCACGATCGTTGACGTACCCGCTGCCGCTGTTGGCGACCATCATGTTCATGAAGCGCACATCTTCGCCACGCTGGACGAGGGAGGCGTGTTCCGGGGTGAGCAGGTATTCGCCACCGTAGTGGAGGTGGACGTGGACGTCGCCGCTGTGCCAACCATCGGCTGCCTGATCGGACCATCGCTTGAGCCGGGCATCGATACTGGCGGCCGCCGATGATGGAGGCTCGACCATGGCTGTGAATGGCTCGTACTCCATGCCGCGGTGGACGGTAATACGTGCCGTCCCAGCCACGGCGACGGTGAATGCATTTTCCGCGTGGAAGAACGCATTGCCATGCTCGTCGCGACGAAGGATTGCGCCATTGGGAGCGCAGGGGCCTGCGTCATCAGCGAGGTAGACACGAGCCGGTACAGGTTCGCCCGTCGCGTCGTCGACCAGGGAGACCGAGAGGTCCCAGGCGGGCAAGACCGCGATAGGGATGGCGAAAGAGGAGCGGCGATCGCCGAGTTCGACGTCGAGGAGGGCGCGGTCCTGGCCTTGCATCGCGGCAGAACCGGGGACGAGCAGCGAGGCGACACGGCCTGCGTCGACGGGGATGGCCGAGGTGCTGCCGGCATAGGCGACCTCGGCTTCCGCAGGCTCGGCAGAAGGGTTGTCGAAAAGGACCCAGAGGGGAAGCTCATCGCCCTCACGGACGGGGATGGGCTCTATGGCGCCATCGATCACGAGCCCCGAGGCGGTGGCGGTGACCGTTACTTTGCGGGTGGAGGCGAGGCCGCGGTACATGCCATCCATGACTTCGATGATCTCGGCGTCCGAGGGCGTGCGCTCGGGAAGACGGACGGAGCGAAGCGGATCCCAGGCGGGGACGAGGTCGAGATCAAGGCCGAAGGCAGCGCGCAATTGGGTGAGGGTGGGATGACGGCCACGTTCAAGTTCTAGGCCGCGGCGGGCGCCTTCGCGGGTCATGGCAAGGCTGTTGCTGACGGCTGCCCAGAGGGTCAACGGGTACTCGGGGTGGCCGGTGTCGCTCACCGGGGAGGGATGACCTTCCCTGTCTCCTGGTCGCGGACAGGCACAAGTTCGGTGAGGATGCCGCCCACGCTCTGAGGGCGGAAAAACGCGGCTGCGAGCTTGTCGGGATCGGACCCGAGGTCGATCTGGACGAGCCCGCGTTCGCGCAACTTCGCGGCCGACTCGGAGACGCTCGGGACGGCATAGCCGAGGTGATGAAGGCCGGGGCCACGTTTCGCAAGGTATTTCGCCGTGCCGCTGGTTGTGTCGGCAGGGATCAGGACCTCGATGCGGGTATGGCCGATTCCGACTTTGACGAAATAGTTGTTGGTGCGCTCGGGGGCGAAGTAGGAACCGTCGGGCATGGGTGTGCGATTGAGGTCCATTTCCAGGCCAAGTTTGTCGAGGAGCACTTCGGCGGCTTCGTCCCAGGTGCGGGCAACGATGCCGACATGATCGAGATAGGCGTACACAGGTACCTCCAGTGGAGAGGCAACGGTAGCGCGCCGAAGGGGCGGAAACAACAGGGGGCGGCATGGATGGGAGCGTGCGGGCCCCGATGAAGAGCGTTCGCTGCCCCACCGTGACGAAGTGAAGCGCGAGGGAGCCGTCATCGTCAGTGGGGAGAGTCGCCGAGGCGGCTGTAAACCGGCAGAATCAACCACACCAAGAGCGGGGAATGCATGCATGGCGGCACCGACGATCGAGATCTCAGGAACCTGGCATGGCGATTTCGCCGGCGTGCGCGAGGAGTTTGAACGGAACTTCAGCGAGCGAGGTGACGTAGGTGCGGCACTCGTGGTCTATATCGATGGTGAGAAGGTCATCGACCTCTGGGGTGGCCACCGCAACGCGGCAGGCACGAAGCCCTGGGAGGCAGACACCCTTGTGAACGTCTATTCGACGACGAAGGGATGGCTTGCCGGGGCGATGAACATGCTCGCCGACCGGGGCGAACTGGAGATCGAGGCGCCGGTGACGAAGTACTGGCCCGAGTTCGGTCAGAATGGCAAGGGCTCGGTGCTGGTGCGGCACCTGCTCACCCATGAAGCGGGGTTACCTGCTCCCAGCGTCGACGTCCCGGACGAGGCGGTATACGACCAGGACGCGATGGCGAGGGCACTGGAGCAATCAACGCTTTACTGGGAGCCGGGGACGAACCAGGGCTATCACGCGGCAACCTTCGGCTGGCTGAATGCGGAGGTATTGCGGCGTGTGACCGGAATGAGCGCGGGGGCGTTCGTGCGCAAGAACATCGCGGGGCCACTCGACGCGGACCTATTCATCGGGTTGCCAGAGAACGAGGATGCGCGGACCGCCGAAATGCTTGTGCCAGTTGCCAGTGCCGACTCCGGGAGCCGCCCTGCTGCGGCGGCGCTGGCGGACCCGACGAGCCTCACCTACCGGGTTTTCAACAACCCACCACGGCCGCCTAAGGCTGCGAACACGCGGCGCTGGCGCGGTGCGGAGATCCCATCGTCGAACGGACACGCGAGCGCGGAAGGACTGGCGCGGTACTACGCTGCCCTCTCGCTGGGTGGGAAGCTCGGTGGGGTTCGGCTGATGAGCGAGGAGGCCGTGACCAACGCCGCCCGGGAACGGGTGACGAGCCCGGACGCGATCCTGGTGATGACGACGAGCCGGTCGCTGGGGTTCATGCTGCCGGTGGCGGAACTGGGCGACCCACGGGGGCCGGCAGCGTTCGGACATGCCGGGATGGGCGGTTCGCTGGGCTACGCAGACCCGGAATACCGGATGGGCTTCGGGTATGTGATGAACCAGATGGGGCCGGTGGTCGACCTCCGGAGCCGGTCGCTAAGCAAGGCGCTGTACAAGGCGTTGGGCACTCGGAGCCGCAGCTAAAGACAGCGGGAAACCCCCTCCGAATCGGTGTAGGCTAGCTCCCCAGAGGCAGGGGGTTTCATCATGACAAATCGAGCACGGGTCCACATTGTTGCGGGAGGCTTTCCGCCGGGCATGCCAGCGGGCCACGACCACGACTACGCGCGCAGCCGGTTGCTGGATTGGATGATGAAGCGGGACGAGCCGACGACGATGGGCAACGACTTCAATGATATTGACCGGTGGTTGCCGGGCTCGAAGCTGATGGTCTCGTACGTTGCGGGGCCGTTCCTGAATGAGCAGATGAACGAGTACGTGAAGGACTGGCTGGAGCATGGCGGCCACTGGCTGGCGTTCCACGGGACGAGCGGGGGTAAGGCTGTGCGGGTGGACACGAACGCGGAGGGACGCCCGCGGCGGGCGATGCTCAAGCAACCGCACCATGCGACCCTGGGCGGGTTCTTCCTCAACCATCCGCCGATCCGCAAGTTTCGTGTCGACGTCCGTGATTCGGGACACCCGATCACCAGGGGCGTTGGCGGCACCTTCGAGGTGATGGACGAGCCCTACATGATCGAGGTCCAGGAGCCCGAGAAGACGGAGATCCTGTTGACGGCCGAACTGGGGCCAGATGCCTCACCCGAGGGCTTCGGGTTTGTGTATGAAAAGGACACCGCGCTGATGGAAGACGGCAAGACGCGGGCGATGGGCTACACGAAGCCGGTCGGGCAGGGGTCGGTGACCTACTTTGCGCTGGGACATTGCCACACACCGAACAGCAATGTTCAGCCATTCGTGGAAGAGAACGTTTCAGCGGACAAGAAGACCCCGATGCTCTTCCGGGGCCCGTGGATCGTGCCGGAGTTCGAGAAACTGGTGGAGAACTCGATCGACTACGCGCTCGGGTTCTGAGAGCGAACCTAGCGTCCGCCCCCCGGGGCGCCGGCCGGAGCACCGGAACCGGCCATGGGGATTGCCCCCTCGGGTGACTGCTGGAAGTGCTGCGGTTCGTCGTGGCGGCCGAAGGTGTAGCGGCCGTTGACAACGGCGACGAGGGCCATGCAGACGAGAACAATGGCGCCCTGGGCCATGAAGGTTTCGCGGGCGCCGATGTGGTCGGCCATGGCGCCAAGCGGGAGAGCCATCATGGGCATGACGCTGAAGGTGAGCATGTTGATGCTCATCACGCGGCCGTAGAAGGCGGGGTCCGATTCGGCCATGACCATGGTGTTGTTGATGGTCTGGTAAGCGGTGAACATGACGCCGATGATGAAGACGGCCACAGCGGCGCCGGCAAAGCCGAAGGGACCGGAGCCGACGGCGAGCATGACGAGGCCAACGCCGCCACCGATACCGGCAATCCACTGGATGAGGGGCTTGCGGTCGGAGTCTGTGAGGGTGGCAATACCAAGTGAACCGACGAGACCGCCGGCGCCGGTGATGGCCTGGATGGCGCCGAACCAGCCACTGCTGAGGCCGAGATCTTCATCGATGAAACCGGCGAGGAGCATGATGTAGGGCATGGCGAAGAAGGTGACGATGAAGAGCATGCCGAAGAGGAGGCGGAGGCGGGGGTCTGTGGCGGCATAGCGCAAGCCGCGGCCGATCTCGACAAACATATTGCCGCGGGCTGGCATGGGGGGCATGCCGGCCCGGGCAACCTGGCTAAGACCGGTTGGGACGGTGAGGAGAATGGCGGAGGAGACTACGTAGAAGCCAGCCTGGGCGAAGTAGGCAGCATCGATTCCCCAGAGGGCGATGAGGACGCCAGCGAACGCGGGCCCGACGAGACGGGTTGCATTCATCGAGGCGTTCGACATGGCGATGGCACTCATGATGTTTTCGGGGCCGGCAACCTCGGCCATGAGGGGAGTACGCGCGGGCATGCCGAAAGCAAAGAAAGTGCCCTGGACGAGGCCGATGACGAAGAGCATCTCGATGGTGATGACGTTGGTGGCCACGAGGATTGCGGTGAGGAGGGCGAGGATGCCGGTGGAGCCCTGGGTCATGAGGGTGAGGTTGCGCTTTTCAAGGCGGTCGGCGAGCGAACCACCGATGAGGGAAAAGAGCATCATCGGGAGGCCGAAGGAGAGGGAGATGGCACCGACGGCGCCGTAGGAGTGCGTGAGTTCCCAGGCGAGCAGAGCGCGGGCGACCTGCTGCATCTGCATGCCGGTGAAGGATGCGGTGGAGGAGAACCAGAGGTGGCGGTAGTGACGGATGCGGAAGACGCGGGCAGCCTTGCGCAGGGACGGTTTCGGCGCGCCCGGACCGGGCCGACCCATAGGGCCACCGGGGCCGGGTCGCATCACTTCAGATGCAGACAATCAACACGCCTCGATCGGGAAATCCCAAGGGTTAGAGAGTAGCGAACAACTTACTTTGCCGTCAACGTAAGGGTTTGGGTTTTCGGAGAGAATTGGGGCTTCGCCTATCTCCTCCGTATGGCGAGGGGGCCTTACGTTGTGCGGAGCCCGGCCCTGCGCCACTTTCGAGGCTTTCGCTGGCGACGACCTTGCGCTTCCCCCGCGCGCTCAAGCTGACGGCCGTGTTCTACGGGTGGAAGGTTGTTGCGGCAGGCGCGACGCTGCAAATGTTGTATGCATCGCTGCTGGGCCAGGCTTACGGGTCCTACGTGGTGTTGCTCCAGCGGGAGTTCGGCTGGAGCCGGACGGTGCTCTCGGCGGCGCCTTCGATGCAGGAGGCACAGAGCGGCCTGACGAGCCCGATCCTGGGGTGGCTGCTCGACCGGTTCGGCCCGCAACGGATCGCAAGGGTAGGGGTGGTAGTCGCCGGGTGCGGTCTGATGTTCTTCAGCCAGGTGCAGACGCCGCTGA
This sequence comes from Dehalococcoidia bacterium, assembly GCA_020432105.1. Taxonomy (GTDB): domain Bacteria; phylum Chloroflexota; class Dehalococcoidia; order Tepidiformales; family Tepidiformaceae; genus JAGQGZ01. The sequence continues at coordinate 6,714 of JAGQGZ010000045.1, forward strand.
TGTTCTACATCGCGTTCCTCATGATTTCGGCGGGCATGAGCATGTCGGGCTTCCTGGCGGTGTCGGTGGCGGTGGTGCAGTGGTTTGAGCGGCGGCGATCGACGGCGCTGAGCCTGGCGAGTGCAGGCTTCGCTGTTGGGGGCATGGTGGTGCCGCTCACGGTGCTCGTGCTGGAGACGGCCGGCTGGCGGTGGACGGCATTCGGGTCGGGAGTGCTGGTCATTGCCGTGGGGCTGCCGCTCACCCTCTTCCTGCGGGCAAATCCGGAGGAGATGGGCCTGTTGCCCGACGGGATCGATACGAGCAGCGAGGAGGCGGACCAGCTGCGACTGGCCCGCCTAAGTGGAGCATCAGGGGACTTCACGCTGGCGGAGGCGTTGCGGGAGCGTTCGTTCTGGTTTATCTCGCTGGGGCATGCTTCGGCACTGTTCGTGGTTTCGTCGATGGGTGTCCACCTTGTGGCGCACCTGACGCAGAGCCAGGGCTATTCGCTGGCGCAGGCATCAACGGTGGTGTTTTCGCTGACGTTGCTGTTCTTGGTGGGCACGATCTCGGGCGGCCTGGCGGGCGACCGGGTTAACAAGCGCAAGCTGGTGGTGGTATGCATGGGCATGCACTGCGCGGGACTGCTGCTCCTGTCGCACGCCCAGGGCGTGGGGATGGTGGTGGGCTTTACGCTGTTGCACGGGTTGGCGTGGGGCTGGCGCGGCCCGCAGATGACGGCACTGAGGGCGGAGTACTTTGGGCGCACTTCGTTCGGCAAGATCATGGGGGCATCGAACGTCGTGATCATTCTCGGCTCGGTGTGCGGACCGTTGATTGCCGGGTTCGCCTACGACATCACGGGTGACTACCGGGTGGGGTTCGACATACTCGCGGTGATGGCGTTGTTAGGGAGCGTGTTCTTCATCCTGGCGCGGAAGCCTGACCCACCGCAGCGCCGGCCGTATGTGCCGCATGCAGCGGGGGTGGTTTAGGGGAGATGCTTCCTTTCGAAGGCGTCGATGAGGACATCGTTCTCGTCGTAGAAGTAGACGCGCATCGAGCCATCGGGTGTGGTGTGAGTGGCCAGAACGACAGGCAGGTCGACTCCGATGACCGTTGGGAGCAACCTTGCGGGCACCCCGTCGGGCGTGCCGTCGTCGATGATGGCATAGGACGTACGCGCCGGAGCAACGCATTCGATCCAGTGGGGGTTCGGACCACCCCAGCCATACCCGCATCGGCGACCTCGATCGGGCACCAGGTCGAAGCTGCCTCCTCCTTGTCTGCCATCGCGCGAGAAGTGCTGCGCACAGACGCGGTCGGGATTCGCGAAGGTTCCGCTGGTGCCGGGATGGACCTGGAAGAAGAAATCGTCATCGCCATAGGTAAATGAAGCGACGCCGACTGCTTCGTCCCAATTTCCAGCACAAAAACTCGCGGGATAGTCGTCACCCATCTGAGCAGTGAGCCACGGAGGCGGGTCCACCTCCGGGACGAACGCGTCGCTGCCACCGATCAGGGCATCAGCTGGCCGCAGGCTCGCGGGATCCTCGGGCGGTTGCACGTCGACCTGCGCGCCCAAAGGTGTAGCCGTCGGGTCGGGCACCTGCCCTGGCATAGTGAACTCCCTGCGTTCGACCAGGGTGCCGTCGGCCTCAAAGAACTCGATCCAAAAGCCCGTGCTCGTCTGGTGGCCCGCGACGATTGCCTTGCGCGGGAAGCCAAGAACCGTCGGCAGCGGTAGCGCTTCGTAGCGCTCCGGCGTGCCGTCGTCCACGATTGCGTAGGCAATATTGAGCGGGACACTGCAGTCGATGGGCAGCGTGATCGGGCCGTCTTCGCCGAGCATCGACCCAGAAGGACCGCTGTATCCGCAACTCGGCGAGGCATCCGGATCGACGGCGAATGTGCCACCTCCGTCGACGAGCCCGCCTTCCGATTCCAGGAGCTTGCCCTGGGTCCATGTGTACGCCACTCGACCCGCATGGCGTACACAGGCGAATTCGCGGCCGGCATTACCGAAGGTCTCCGGGGTCACGACCCAGTAGTACTCGTTGCCCGGCACCTCCAGGTAGGCATATCCGACCGCCTCGTCCCAGCCGGTCTGGCACGGTGTCTCGATTGTCGAATCGGACGGTTGCGGTCGATCCTGTGGTGGCCTCCACCAGCCCGGCGCAGGCACCTCAGCCACGAATCCTTCGGGGGTCGATGTAGCCGTCGGCACCGGCGGGGCGTGTGTCGGTGTGGCACCTATTGCCACGGCTGGATCGTCACCGCTTCTATCGGCGGCAACGATGATGGCGCCGACAGCCACCCCGCCGGCAACGGCAGCCAGAATGCCGCCACCAACGGTCTTAAGGGTGAGCAGCCCGGTAATCGCCTGGAGGGCACGGTTAGAACGGGCGCTGACGGAGTTACGCTCGCGCCAGTAGTCGGCAGCCTCCTCGCGGGACTGGACGGCGAGCTTGGAGATGACCTCGCTGACGTGCCACTTGGCGCCGGAGAGGCTGACGCTAAGGATCTCTGCGATCTCGGCGTTCGTTTTACCCCGTGCGAGGAGGTCGAGGACCTGTCGCTGGCGCTCGGTCCAGTTGAGCGTGGCCTCAGACGGGTAGTCGCGGCGTGCCATGGTGCGAAGGTACTCCGGCAGGCAGAGGGCGTCCCTAGTCTATGGGCAGAATTTCATGCTGTTGTTTACGCAATGAGGTAGACGGTCAAAGCCTCACTCCTGGGCGGTGAGGAAGTCGAGCACGAGCCGGTTGAAGAGCCCGGGTTCTTCGAGGTTGATGCAGTGCCCGCTGTTGGGGAAAACGGCGAGACCGGCCCCGGGGATGGTGCGTTTCAGGAAGAGTGCGGGGTTGATGCAGGGTTCGTCTTCGTCGCCGATGAGGATGAGGGTGGGGACCCTGAGGGTTTTGAGTGCCTCTTCGAATGCGTAGATGGGCGGGCGGGCGCCCTGGACATTCTCCATCGTGTTGGCGCTGCCCTCGGCGGAATGGGCCATGAGGAGGCGGTGGAATTCGGCAAAGCCGCGCGGGTCCTTGCGGCGGAGCTGAACCCGGGCAGGGCCGTTTGCGTAGTCATGGAGGGCATCGGTACCCAGGGTGCGAAGGTTGGCGGCGAGCGTGCGGCAGTTTTCGCGAAACGAGGGTGGGTCGTCGCTGCCACTGCCGGCCGAAGCGACGATCAGTGCCCTGGCGACCTCCGGATGTTGGAGCCCAAAGTGAAGGGTGGTTGCACCACCCATGGAGAGACCGCCGATGAAGGCGCGGTCGATCTCGAGGTGCCGGAGGAGCGCGTCGAGGTCGTCGACATTGTGTTGCTGGCTGTAGCGTGCAGCCTGCGAAGGGACGTCGGAGGGCGGATAGCCACGAGCATTGAAGGTGATGACGCGGTAGCGGCGGGCGAAGAATCGAGCCTGGGGCTCCCAGCTTTCCATACTGCCGGCGAATTCGTGGCACCAGACGAGGGGAAAGCCTGAACCGGCCTCTTCGCAGTAGATACGTGTACCGTCGACGGCGGTGGCGTAGGGCATGGCCGGGAGTATAGGCGTTGGAGGCGGGTCCGCGGGCCTGCCGGTGGGCGAATCGAAGGCCGGGGCATGCGATACTGCCGCGGGCAGAATTCGCCGAGGGAGGACGACCGTGGCTGCACTTACCGCGCAGGACGTTGCGCGCATGTTTGAAGAACTGAAGAACTGGGGACGCTGGGGAGCAGAGGACGAGCGGGGCACGCTGAACCTGATCACCACGAAGAAGACGAAGCAGGCGCTGGCGTTGGCGACGGAAGGCGTGACGGTGAGCTGTGCGCTTCCGCTGCCGGTGGCGCCGGGGCCAATGAACATGCGGCCGGTGGCGCACATGATGCTGCGCGGCGGTGACGCGGTGAAGGATGAAGGGTTGCAGTTCACGGCGGACTATTTCGGACTTGCCCCGCACGGGATGGCGACATCGCACCTCGATGCGCTCTGTCACGTTGTTTCCAACGGGAAGCTCTACAACGGCTACGACAAGAGCGAAGTGCGAAGTGATGGGGCCCGGAAGCTGAGCATCATGTCAGGGCAGGACGGGCTGGTGAGTCGTGGCGTGTTCCTCGACATCCCGGCGCTGAAGGGAAAGGAATGGCTTGAGCCCGGGGAGCAGATTCACCCGGAGGACCTGAGTGCGGCGGAAGAACGCCAGGGTGTGAAGGTGGAAGCAGGCGACATCCTGCTGGTGGGGACAGGACGTGATGCGCGCCTGGCGGCGGTGGGCCCCTGGAGCCTGGCCGAGGGCCTGGCGGGGATGTATGCCGACTGCCTGCCGTGGCTAAAGGAGCGGGACATCGCGATCATCGGCTGCGATGGTGTCTCGGACGTGCTGCCGAGCGGGATTGAGGGATCGCTGCAGCCGGTGCACGAGGTGATCATTGCCTCGATGGGTGTGCACATCCTCGACAACCTCTGCCTGCAACGGCTGAGCGAGGCCTGCCGCGAGCGGAACCGCTATGAGTTCCTGCTGATGCTGGGCCCGCTGCGGTTGGAGCTGGGGACGGCGTCTCCGGTGAACCCGGTGGCAGTGTTCTAAGAGGTCAACGGGCCGGGGGCAGGGTTTCGTGCAGTGTCGCCGGCGCCGTTTGCATGTGCGTCGCGCCGGGTTGGAGGAATGGACCGGGCATCTCCGGCGAACTGCGTGCGGATAACACCGGCGCGGAACTCGAAGATGCTGGACACGCGCCGGTGGACGTGGCGCCCGGCGATGAGTTCTCCGAGTCGACCGGCGGGCAAGGCCCAGTGGACGATGTCCCGCATCTCGGTGGCGCCGTCGATAGCCCTGAAGTGGTGCTGGTGGTGCCAGAACCTATAGGGTCCAGCGCGCTGTTCATCGACGAAGAGTTCGCGGTCGACGACGTGGGTGATCTCGGTGACCCAACCAAGGGCGAGCCCGGCGATTGGACGCACGGTGTAGGTGATGATCAGTCCCGGGTGCATGTCTGCCGGGGGTTCGCTGGTGAGTTCCAGTCCGAGCCAGGGTGGGGTAATGACGGGAAGATTTCGAGGGTTGGAGAAGAACTCCCAGACATCATCGATGGGGGCGGCAATGCGTGCGGTGGATTCCAGGCGGTTGAGCTTCATTGCCGATCTTCTTTCGTCTTGAAGATGGCGTTGAGCGCCTCCTGGACGGTGGGCCGCTTGAATTCGAAGCCATCCGTCTGAAGACGAGCGGGCAGCACGCGTTGACCGTTGAGGAGCAGTGACTCAGCGAGTTCGCTGCCGAACAGCAGCTTCATGGCAAACCCGGGAACGGGGAAGATTGTGGGCCGGCCGAGGGCAGCCCCGAGAGCCTTCGTGTACTCGGCGTTGATGACCGGAGCCGGAGCGGTGCCGTTGAGGACGCCATCGATATCCGAGGTGAGGGCATGGACGTAGATCTCGACGATGTCGGGAAGGGAGACCCAACTGAAGTACTGCCGGCCGGAGCCGAGGCGGCCACCGAGCCCGAGCTTGAAGGGAAGCAGCATCTTCTTGAGGGCACCGCCTTCGGCTGAAAGGACGATGCCTGAGCGGACGATAGTGACGCGCATACCGTGGTCTCGGGCACGGATGGCGGAATCTTCCCAGTCGCCGACAAGGCTGGCGGCGAAATCATCGCCCCGGGGACTGGCCTCCGTGAGCAATTCATCGCCCGGGGTGCCGTAGTAGCCGACCGCGGATGCGTTGACGAGCACGCTCGGACCGTTCTCGAGGCGGGAGAGGTGAGTGACAAGGAAGTCGGTGAGGTCGATCCGCGACGTGCGAAGGAGCTGCTTGCGTTTTTCGGTCCAGCGGCCATCGCCGATCGACGCGCCGCTGAGGTTGATCACTGCATCGACGTCGTCGAAGGCACCGTCGCGGATCGCCTGCATCGGGGGGTTCCAGAGGACGCCGGGGTCCGACAGGTCCCCACGAGTGACAGGCACCACTTCGTGGCCCAGTTCGCGGAGCCTGGACTGCAGAGCGGTTCCGACCAGGCCCGTGCTACCGGTAATTGCGACTCTCATGATGAACCTCCACCGCTTTCTATCGTGAGACCGAATGGGGCACAACCGGTGCAATCCGGCTTACGTAGTTCGCTCAAATACTCGTAAAACGCCGTGATCAGCCTTCTTCACTATTGCTGGGCGTGAAACCTGACCTCCACAAGGGGAGCACCGGCGACCCAATCCGGAACCGAGACATCAGCGTTGCCCTGGATCCAGGGCAAGGAGCGAAGGACCGCCTCTTTTTCGGCAGCGTCTGTGATGACACGGGCGGTTGCGGGGAGGTCTGCCTGGGCAGACTCTTTGAGGTGGAACGTGAGCTCCGGGTTGGCGAGGAGGTTGGCATACCAGGCTCGTCGGCCGGGCCGTCCGGTGATGAAGTAGCGGTCTTCGGGCGTGCGATGGAACCAGATCTCGATGCGGCGGGGCTCACCGCTGGTGCGGCCGGTGGTGGTGATGTCGATCGTGCGGTCGGTGCGAAGGGCGTTTTCGATTGCTGCGTCCATGAGAAGAAGGGTACAGGGCAGGAGGAAGGGAACGATCAGGACGCGATCTCGGAGGGGAAGCGGACAAGGTCGGGGTTGTCGGCAGAGAGGGCAGCATGGAGCCGCGTGTCGTTTGTGACGAGGGGGCTGTTCATGGCAAGGGCGAGCGAGGCGTAGAGGCTGTCGTAGACGGTGAGGCCGGAATCGAGAGCGAACTGGAGAGCGTTGTCAACGTAGGACGTCATATCGACGAAATGAACCACGTCCGTTCCGAAGCTGGCCAGCGCCGCTTCGGCTGACGCACGCGCCATTTCGCCCCTGCGCGCTTTCTTCCAGCAGACGTTGCCGAACTCGGCCAGGGCAAGAGATGGCGTGAACAATTCATTGTCTGATTCCAGCAGTAGCCGCGAATCGAGGTAGCCGTCTTCCTCGACGTACCACTGGATGGCGACGGAACAATCGACGACGAAGCTGGTCACCGACTATCGCGGTCCTCACGAACCAGCTGAGTGCTACTCGTCTGAGGTCGCTTACGCGTTTCCTCCGAGATTTGCTTCTGAACGCGCCGAAAGTTTTCCATACGCTCTTCGCGATCAACGGATTCGGCCAGGAGCATTTTCAGCTCGGCCTGGAGGGAGCGCCCATGCTTCCGGGCCCGTTGCTTGAGGGCACGGGCGGTGCTTTCGTCGACGTCGCGAATGAGGATATCGGTCATCGTGAACCTGCCTGATAGCAAAATGATAGCATGTCCGTCGTTCAGGCCGGCACGGTCGCCCGCCGTTGCAACTCGGTGATCCCGGTGCCGAGGACCGGCACGGCGCCCAGGCCCCGCTTGCGGAGGAAGCTCGCAGCGATTGTGGCACGGTAGCCGGCCTCGCAGATGACAATTGCGTCGTTCGGAAACGCTTCGTTGCTGTCGGCAAAGCGGTCGATGGGGGCGGCGATAGCACCGGGCAGGGGCGATGCTTCCTGCTCGTGGGCAAATCGAACATCGATGACGGGGCGTTCGCGGGAGGCGAGGGCAGCCTCCGCTTCGTCAACACTAGCCGGCTCGAACCGGTCGATTTGAGCGGCGGGGATATCGCTGGCGAGTACTACACCCTCAACGCGTTCGTAGCCGATGCGGAAGAGATCGAGGGTGGCGAGGCGGGCATGTTCGACGCTACCAGCGACGAGGACCAGCGGCGCATTGAAGGGCACGAACCAGCCAACGTAGGCCAGGAAGGATGGGCCGTGCTCGATGCTGAGCGAGTTCCGAAGATGGCCGGAGGCAAAGTCACGGATAGGACGGATGTCGACAGCCGTGGCGCCGGCTTCGATGTGAGCCGTCGCGGTGCCGGGATCGAGGTGAGCGACCGACGGTGGCGTACCGAAAACCTTCGGACCTTCGCGATTGATCGGGGCCATGTAGCGGTAGTAGGCAGGCGTCGGGGCAGGCTGGAGATGGGCCTCTCGGAAAAGTTCATAGCTGGCGAGCGCGAGGGCGGGGTTTCGACCTTGTTCGGTCTTGAGTGCGCCGAAACGATCGGTGATGGAAGCCGACGATGAGCAGAACGAGCCGGCGCCGTGGGTGGGATAGATCATGGCGCCGGGCTCCAGCACAGAGGCGATTTTGCGGATGCTGTTCCACTGGGCGCGCGTCAGTGAGTCGGTGTGGTCAGGGCCAAGAAGGTCGGAGCGGCCGGCGGATCCCATGAGCAGGGAACCACCGGTAAATGCAGCCTCGGGCCCGCCACCTGAGCCTGCGAGGTAGGCAGTGTGCTCGTACGTATGGCCGGGAGATGCGAGCGCGCGAAGCGTGGCACCTCCGACCTGGATTTCGTCGCCGTCGTTGAGGCCAAGGTGGGGAAAGGCGAGGTTTGCTGCTGCCGGAGCTACGACGCGGGCGCCAAGCGCGGCGAGTTCTCGGCCGCCGGAGAGATAGTCGTTGTGGACGTGGGTTTCGAAGATGAAGTCGATGGTGGCACCGGTGCGCTTCGCCGCTTCGATGTAAGGGCGCACATCGCGCTGGGGATCGATGACGGCGGCAGAGGCACCATCGATGACGACATGGCTGGCGTCACCGAGAGCGTCGGTAATGAAGGTTTCAATGCGCATTGTTCAGGCCTCCCGGGTATTGAGAACGGCGTATTTGTCGGCGCGCGCGTGAGCGAGTTCGATGATGCGGGCGCAGGCCAGATCGCAGATCTGGACGAGGTGCGGATCCTCTACGCGATAGATGACGGAGTTGCCGCGCTTTTCGCGGGCGAGCAGGTCTGCATCGAGCAATACCTTGAGGTGCTTGCTGACGTTGGCATGGCTGGACCCGATTTCGGCGGCGAGTTCGCCGACACTGCGGGCGCCGTCATGGACGAGGACATCGAGGATGGCCAGGCGAGTCTCGTCGCCGAGGGCCCGGAAGCGGGCTGCGACGTCCTGGCGTAGGGCGGGGGAGAGGGCGGTTGTCATAGCAGCAACTATACAACTATCTAGTCATATAGAGTAGCTACAGAAGCCCGCCGTTGAACTCGTGATGTAGATGCGCGTACCGGCGACCTGTCAGAGATAACGCACGGCTTCGCGACAGGCCACGAGGAAGCAACCCGGGGTTGGCCTTTGTGCCGAGGCCGCCGGCTCGGGTGACGGCCGTCGGGAATCAGTTCACGCGGCGGGCGCTGCCCTCCCAGAACTTCTCGCGGATGACGAACTTCTGCAGCTTGCCGGTTGCGGTACGGGGCAAGCTTTCGACGAAGTCGATCGAGGTCGGCGCTTTGAAGTGCGCGAGGTGTTCGCGAGTGAAGTCGATGATCTCCTTCTCGGTGGCGGTGGCGCCCTCTTTCAGGACGACGAGAGCCTTCGGAGTCTCGCCCCACTTTTCGCTGGGCACGCCGACGACGGCGCATTCGAGTACAGCCGGGTGCTTGTAGAGGGCGTCTTCGACTTCGGGGGACGAGATGTTCTCGCCACCGGAGATGATGACATCCTTCTTGCGGTCGACGATGTTGATGTTGCCGAACTCGTCCCAGACGGCGAGGTCGCCGCTATGGAAGTAGCCGCCGTAGATGGCAGCTTCAGTGGCTTCGGGTTGTTCCCAGTAGCCCTTGAGGACGACGTTAGAGCGGGCGCAGACTTCGCCGATGCTCTCGTTGTCCTTGGGCACGGGATTCCCCTCGTCGTCGAGGACCTGGATGTCGACGCCAATTGCTTCGACGCCGGCGCGAGCGCGCCTCTGGTAGTCGGTGCCATCGGGGTTCTGGTAGTCGGGAGTGGAGACGGTGATGATGGGTGCGGTCTCGGTGAGACCGTAAATCTGGAGGAAGGTCCAGCCGAGGTCCTTCTCGAGGCGCTCGATGAAGGCAGCAGGAGGCGGGGCGCCGGCAACCGTGAAGCGCGGCTTTGTGGTGATCTTGTGCGTCTCTTTGTCGGGATAGCTAAGGATGGTGTTGAGCACGGCCGGGGCCATACAGGCGAAGGTGACCTTCTCTTCTTCGATGAGCCGGTAGATTTCGCCGCCGATGACCGAGCGGAGTACGACGTGGGTCGCCCCCATGGCAGTGAGGGCGAAGGGGCCGCCCCAGCCGTTGGCGTGGAACATGGGCAACGTCCAGAGCTCGACGTCTTCGTGCTTGATGCCAAGGTGAGCGATGAAGTTGTAGGCGTTGATGTAAACGTTGCGGTGGGTGAGCATGACGCCTTTCGGGCGTGCCGTGGTGCCGCTGGTGTAGTTGATCGAAGTGACATCGTTCTCGTCCTGGTCGACGTGCGGGGTCATCGTCGTTGGCCTGTCACCGATCAGGGTGTCCCAGTCGAGCCAGCCGTCAGGCGTCTTCGAGCCCGGGTCGGGGTCAGCGACGATGTAGTGTTCGACCTTCGGGAGCTGGGGGCGGATGGCGTCGATCATGCTGGCGTACTCGTAGTCGACGAGGACCGCCTTCACGCCGGCGTGGTTGATGATGTACTCGTGGTCGGCAGGGACGAGCCGGTAGTTGAGTGGGACGAGGATGGCGCCAATCTGGGTGACGCCGTAGTAGCTTTCGAGGAAGTAGTGACTGTTGGGGCTGAGAATGCAGACCCGGTCGCCCTTCTGAATGCCGAGGTCGAGGAGTGCGTGGGCGAGCTGGTTGCAGCGCTCCTGGAACTGGCGGTAGCTAATGCGCCGATCGCCGTCGATGATCGCTTCCTTATTGGGGTAGAGCTTGGCGGCGCGACGCAGAAAGTCGTTGACGAGCAGTGGTACTTCCATGGAATCCCCCGGGGCGGTTTCTGTGGATCGGGATTGTACGCCGCTGGCGGGGGCGATTGAACCCGGGGGCGAAGCGAATCCAGTTCGTCCAGTGGTAGGCTGCGGGCCAAAGCGTTGGGAAGGAGAACGGGCCGATGAAGGTAGAGGTGAACCACGACGTGTGCGAGGGCCACGGCAAGTGCGAGATGGCGGCGCCAGAGGTTTTTGAACTCCGTGATGATGACCTCAGCTACGTGCTGGTGGATGAGGTAGCGCCGGCCCTGAAGGAGAAAGTTGACCGGGCAATCCGGCTCTGCCCGCGGGCTGCTATCCGGTGGGTTGAAGGGGTTTGACTATTCGTTCCCGGCATCGCGTACACTCTCATTCTTAACTTACCGATCGGTAGGATTTCGCCTACTCGCTACAGGAGGGCCGCAGATGGCTGTCGAGCTGCCACTGACCGTTGACAACATCAACCTGATGGATGACGAGCTATTCGAAACAGGTCACTCCACGGAGGCGTTCCGTATCCTGCGCAACGAGCGGCCGGTTTCGTGGACGCCAGGCAACGAACACACGAAAGGCGTCTGGAACCTCGTGAAGTTCGAGGATGTGATGCATGTCTCGCGTCACCCGGAGCTCTTCAGCTCGGAGCAGGGCATTGTGCAGTACGAGCCGACGAACATGGACGAGGCGACCGCCGCCGCCGACGGCAACGGCAAGATGCTGATTACGATGGATCCGCCGCGGCACGTAAAGCTGCGCCGCCTGGTGAACAAGGGTTTCACGCCGCGGGCGGTGGCAGCGATGGAAGGGCACATCCGGGCAATCACGAAGGAGCTCCTGGATGACATCTCGGAGAAGGACTCGTGCGACTTTGTGATCGAGGTGGCGTCGCAGCTTCCGCTGGCCGTGATCTGCGGGATGATGGGACTTGAGAAGAAAGACTGGCCGCTGATGTTCGAGCTGACGAACAAGGTGCTGGGCTCGGGAGACCCGGAGTATCAGACGGATGTGCCGGAAGAAGAGCGGGGCACACCGGATGCGGCGCGGATCACCGGCAGCATGGGAACGATGCAGATGTTCGCGTTCTTCAACCAGATTCTTGACAGCCGAAAGGCGCAACGGAGAGACGATCTGATCAGCCTGCTGGTGGACTCAGAGATCGATGGCGAACAGTTGACGGATGAGGACATCCTCTGGTTCTGCTTCCTGTTGATCCTGGCGGGCAACGAAACGACCCGGAACGGTATCTCTGGGGGCCTGGTT
>JAGQGZ010000046.1 GCA_020432105.1 Dehalococcoidia bacterium
TGAACGAGCGAGTTGAAGGGATTGCCGGAGGGTTCCCGGTCGAGGCGTTCCCAGAGGCTGTCACCGGCCAGTTGCATGGCGAGGGTGAGCGTGAAGAGCTTGGAGATGCTCTGGATCGAGAAGGGTGTCGTGGCGTCGCCGGTGGCGAAGGTACGGCCACCGGGGGTCGAAACGGCGATACCGAAGTGGTCGGGAGAGACGCGGGCGAGTTCAGGGATATAGGTGGCCACGCGGCCAGACCGAAGCTCCGGCCGAATGTCGGTGACGATGCCTTCGATGATCGGCTGGTAGTCAGGCTCGGCCGGTTGGTCCATGTGGCTATTGTTGTCCGGCCAGCGTCCCTGGAGATAGCGGCAGGCGAAGGACCGGTACTGGAGCCCTACGCACGCTCCACGGTTGCACCCGGCTTCTCCAGCTCGAAGGCATCGTGGAGGGCCCGGACGGCGTCGGCCACGCGGTCGCGGTGGACGAGGCAGGTGAGCCGGATTTCTGAGGTAGAGATCAGGTCGATATTGATACCGGCATCGAAGAGTGCGCGGAACATGCGGGAGGCGTAGCCGGGGGCAGTCTGGATGCCGGTACCGACGATGGAGACCTTGCCAAGGTCCTTGTCGGAGATGAACTCCCTGGCGCCAACTTCCTTGCAGATTTCGACCATGAGTTTCTCGGCGCGGGCAAGGTCCTTCTCGGAGAGGGTGAAGGTGAGGTCGGTCAGGTCGTCTTCGCTGGCATTCTGGACGATGGTATCGATGCTGACGTTGGCGGCGGCGAGCGGTTCGAAGATGTTGGCGGCGATGCCGGGGCGGTCGGGCACGTGCCGAACGGTGATCTTGGCAACGTCTGTGTCGTGGGCGATGCCACGTACGCGATTTCTCTCTTCCATGTTCTCTCCGGAGTGTATGAGGGTTCCCGGGGCGTCGACCATGCTGCTGTTGACGTAGATGGGGAGGTTGTAGACGGAAGCCAGCTCAACGGCGCGTGAATGCATGACCTGCGAGCCCTGGGCGGATAGCTCCAGCATCTCTTCGTAGGTGATGTCGGTGAGCTTGCGAGCATTGGGCACGATGCGAGGGTCGGCGGTGAGCACCCCTTCGACATCCTTGCAGTTTTCGCAACGGTCGGCGCCGAGCGCCACTGCCAGTGCTACGGCCGTCGTGTCCGAGGCGCCGCGACCGAGGGTCACGATCTCGGCGTCTTCGGTGATGCCCTGGAAGCCGGCGATGATGGGGACGCGGCCGGCATCGAGTTCGCGCTGAATGCGGTGGACCTCGACGCGAGCGATGCGACCGGAGCCGTACTGGGGACGGGTGTAGATTCCGGCCTGCTGTCCGGTGAGACCGACGGCCTCCTGGCCGATGCTGCGAAGGGCCATGGCGAGGAGGGCGATCGACATCTGCTCACCGGTGGAGAGGAGCATGTCGAGTTCGCGGGGGTCAGGCTCCGCTGAAATTGACGTGGCAAGGTCGATGAGTTCGTCGGTCCGGTTGCCCATGGCGGAGACAACGACGGCGACCTGGTCGCCGTGCTTGATGCGGCTGACTACGCGGTTTGCCACGTGGAGGATGCGCTCGGCATCGGCCACGGAGGTGCCGCCGTACTTTTGAACGATGAGCATGCGCCCCTAAGCGTAGAGCGGCGAGGAAGGAGGGAGAAGGGCCGGGTTATCAGGAGCGGGGAGCGACCCAGGTCTCCGACCATGCAAGGACGGCACTACTGGATTCGCGGTCGCCCCGCATTTCCTTACGCGGCGAGCCACCGGCAACGTGGTCGTTGAGCGAGACCTGGGCGGAACGGGCGGGGAAGAAGGTGCTGTAGACGCCAATCTCCCGGCCACCGGTCCCGGGTGGGGAGGTGATGACGAAGGCTGGCAGGCAGTCGTACCAGGCCATCCGAATGAGCTCTTCGTCGGTCTCGATCAGTTCCGTGACCGTCGAGTGGGGATCGCCCTGGCGCTCGAAGTCGGCAGCTCGGACAGGGACTGTAGTGTCGCCGAAAGCGGGATAGAGGACCGATTCGATGGTGCGTTGCAACCAGCGCGCGACGGCGATGTTGTCGCTGTAGATCTGGAACTCGCCGCCGGTGACCTCACTCTGGATGAAGAGGGCATGGCCGGCCCCGGCGGGGCACCAGAGGACGCGCCAGTGGCTGAGCCGGTCGGAGAGGCTTTCGCCACCATCGCTGCTCAGGCGAATGAACGAGTTTTCGCCTGTCATCAGGACTTCGTTGGGGTCGACGGGTTGGGTCATGTCGCAATTCTCCCTGGGTACACGGTGAGTATGGCACAAGCGGAGGAAGCGTCGTTCAAATGGCCCCACAGTCCTTAAGGCGGACGATGTCATCCCAGGAGTACCCCGCTGCAAGGAGGATCTCTTCGGTGTGCTGGCCAAGTTCTGGGCCCGGTCCCTGGACCGCTGAGGGCGTGCCCGACATGTGGATCGCGGGGCCGGGCATACGGAGCGTCCCCAGGCTCGGGTGAGGAACGTCGACAAGGTAGCCGTTCGCGGCGAACTGGGGATGCTTCGCAACGCCGGCATAGTCGAGGACCGGAGCGTTCGGTACATCGTGATCGGTGAGGCGACGCTCCCACTCCTCGACGGGCCGCCTGGCAAATTCAGCGGAAAAGATCTCGACGAGTGGCATGACATTGCGGTCGCGATCGAACGGGCCGGCGAAGTCGGGGTTGCTGCGAAGATCGGGGCGGTCGAGGGCATCGCAGAGCCTTTCGAACATCGGCTGGGTGTTCGCGGCGATGGCAATGTAGCCACCGTCGCTGCAGCGGTAGTGGGTGTAGGTTGCGGCCCGGTAGCGCTGGCGGCCCAGCTGTAGGCCGGTGCGAAGGAAGCGGGTCAACGGCATGGCCTGGAGGTTCGCCATCGACCCGATGAGGGAGACATCGAGATGCTGCCCTTCGCCCGTCCAGGTACGGCTGTAGAGAGCGCTGCTAATCCCCAGGGCGAGGAGCATCGCGCTGACCTGGTCGGCGAAGCCGCCGATCATGGCCTCCGGTTCGTGGCCCGGGCCACCGCCCTGTTCGGACATGATGCCGCTGAGGCCCTGGGCTACGTGGTCATAGCCGGGGCGCTGGCCATAGGGGCCTTCGCGGCCAAAGGCGGAGGCGGAAGCGAGGATGATGTCGCCCCGGAGTGCCTTGAGGTCTTCGTAGCCGAGCGCCATGTCTTCCATGGCGCCGGGGCGGAAATTCTCGACGACAACATCGAACGAAGGAACGAGCTTGCGGACGACTTCTCGTGCCTCTGCGACGCGGAGGTTGAGGGTGATGGATTTCTTGCCGCGGTTGTGGGCTTCGAAGTAGGCCGAGAAGTCGGATGAGTCGCGTCCGAAGGCACGGCCGGGCTCGCCATCGGAGGATTCGACCTTCACGACCTCAGCGCCAAGGTCGGAGAGGAGGACGGTGGCGAAGGGACCCTGTTGGTAGCGGGTGAAGTCGAGGATGCGGACGTTGTGAAGGGCACCGGGCATGGGTGGATTGTAGGCCAGGAGCGAGAGGCTATGCCCTGCCCCGCCAGCTGTCGCCAGGCTCGAGGCGGTCGGCGTTGGAAGAGTAGGGACGCTGGTAGGCCCATTCGCGCTGGAGGGTCTTGATGAAGGCTTCCGCCCTGCCAAGACTCTTGAGGGTCAAGTTGAATCTGTACGGTCGTGGCCTCATGGCACCGCCAGACGCGAATTCTTCACAGTAAAGATAGCGTCACATAAGTACTGAACCTTGAAAACGTGACTGCATCAGGCTAGCCTCACGCCATTCTTTCTACGACGTGACGCCATGGAGGTCACTGCGGCGCGCAGGAAACAGATGCTTGCACTTGCATTCTCCGTATTGCTCGTCGCTGTGTTTGCTACGACCATCAGCCCTGGTATGGCGCAACAGGTGGACCTGCGTGGCACAAGCGTCATTCGCTATCGCGTTGGGGCAGACGTTCCCCCCGGCCCCAAACAGGTAGTCAAAGGATCGCGGACATCAGATGGAGGGTGTCAATTTCGATCGCCTACATTGGGAGTCTCGACGGCGGGCCAGCGCGTGACCGCAACTGAAATCGCCTACGACCCATCCTTGTGTGAATCGCTAATAGTAATTACAACACAAGCTGTTCCCCCGGAAGAGATGGCAGCTAACCGCGAAGGTTATGAATATCAAGACAGCCGCAAGTATGGCCCTGGGGCTCCGGACGAATATGCTTCCACAGTACCACCGGCTTTTCCGCATCCCACTGGTGGAGACCATCCGGCAAGTATGCTCACTGGACATTATGGTTACTACCAGTCGTGGTTCGAAGATCCTGTACCGCCGGGATATGTAGACGTGAACAAGGTTCGAGACTATGTAGATTGGTCAGAAGATGGCTCTTGTACATATAACCAGTCTGGGTGGCACTCTCTGAGCTGGCTGGCAGCGGACGGTTGGTACTTGAATGGAGCGTCAGTTAACGTCGACTGGGAGTGTTCGCGAGTACAGACTGCTACGTACGCACATTTCCAGAACGACGTGTTTTGTGCCTTTACATCCACCCATACTTACTACCAACAGAGTCATGGATTTGGTTGGTACAATGGTGTACTCAATGGCTACACGGTGTGGGGTAAATCGGGACTATGTGCGTTCTTGCTATCCCATAACGAAGAGGTCGTGAAGTATTGGTGATGTTGCTGCCAGAATTATCTTTGGCACAAGCATAGGTGCTTCTACCTGTTCCGCTGCTTGCTGGGCTGGTCATCGGCCGATGGTGGGCGGCGCCTGTGCTAGCAATTTTATGGGCGGTGGTTGTGTTGTTGTTTGGCGACGTGTCGAGCCCGGCCACACTCGTGCTGGCTGGAGCGCTCGGAGCAGTCAATGCTGCCGTCGGGGTCTTGTCACGCTGGTTGGGGAATATGGTGTACAGGTGGGTTCGTGCGGCCTAGCGGGGTCGGGACCTTGGAGGGCCGTTGGGCCGGTGTTGGCGCACCCGGCGGACGGCGAGGACGACGTTCTGGCCGGCCTGCCGGCACTGCTCGTCGAAGAGGGTACCGTCGCTCTGCCAGTAGTAGGCCCATATCGTCTCGAAGGATGACGTAGCAACAAGGCAATCGAGGTAGTCCGACCGGCGGTCAAGGGCGTCAGTCATGCAGGGAGCAGCCTAGAAGAGGATGACGCCGCGGCCGTCTTTGCCCTGTTCGAGGTCGTGGTAGGCCTCGTTGACCTGGTCGAGGGCGTAGTGGCGGGTGACGAGCCCGGCGATGTCGAGTTGTTCGCGGCGGTAGAGGTCGATGATGGTACCGAAGGTCTCGTGGGGGCTGGCGGAGCCGTAGTAGGAGCCGACGAGTGTCTTCTGGTTGCGAACGAGGTCGACCATGTCGATGGCGGCCTTTTGGCCGACGGGTGCGAGGCCGACCATGACGGCTGTTCCGACGGGGCCGAGGCAATCGAAGGCCTGGCTGATGGTAACCGAGCCGCCGAAGGCGTCGAATGCCCAATCGACGCCACCGCCGGTGAGCTCGCGGATGGCTGCGACGGGTTCGACATCCATGGCGTTGATGACGTCGGTGGCGCCGAACCGGCGGGCGAACTCGAGCTTCCCAGGGAGGATATCGACGGCGATGATCCGGCTGGCATTCATGACGCGGGCGCCCTGGACGACGTTGAGGCCAACGCCTCCGACACCGAAGACGGCAACGGTGGCCCCGGGCTTGAGGCCAGGCTGGTTGATGACAGCGCCGACGCCCGTGGTGACACAGCAGCCAATGAGCGCAGCGACATCCATCGGAACGTCGTCGGGGATGGGATAGCAGGCCTGGGCAGGAGCGACGAGCGATTCGGCAAAGACGCCTATCTTCGACATCTGGTGGATCTCATTGCCTTCGCCGTCCTTGAGGCGGAGGGTGCCATCGAACTGGCGTGCGCCGGTAGCGCGGTTGGTAAGGCAGAGCTGGGGATTGCCGCTGCGGCAGGTGTGGCAATGGCCGCAGTTGGAGATGAACGAGAGGATGCAACGGTCGCCGGGGGCGACATTGCGCACGCCCGCGGTGGTGGCGACCACGGTACCGGCGCCCTCATGACCGAGTACGACGGGCATGGGTAGCTGGGCGGTGCCCTGCATGACGTGGTGGTCGCTGGCACAGATACCGGCCGCACCCATTCGGACAACGACCTCGCCGGGCATGGGTGGGCCCTGCTCAAGGTCGATGACCTGGAGGGGTTTTTTCGCTTCGTAGAGGACGGCGGCTTTCATAGTGGCACCTGTGGGGTGGGATGTGGCGCGGATGATACGCGAGGGTCAGTGGATTCGGCGGATGCAGTCGATCCACGAAAGAAGGGCGGCGCGCAGCGCGCACCGCCCTTCTCCTGGTGATGGCCATCCATATCAGGCGGCGCGAGCTTCGACCTTGATGGTACCGGTGCCCATGTTCACCGTGCCTTCGAGGATGGCGATGGTGGAGTTGAGCCAGGTGAACTCGGGGCTGGTGGTGGCCAAGGTGGCACTCCCGGTGAACCGGAAGTCGAGGTCTGGGAACTCGAAACCCGGGGTGGCGATGGCCTCCAGCGGCGGCATCTCCAGGCCGTCGGGTGGGACGACGTAGCCACGGACGTGGACCGAGGCTCGCACGTTGCCTGCGTCGATGGCTTCGGGGGCGACGACCTCGCCCACGCCGTCAGGCCGGAGCTTGAACTCGTCGAGGCCGTAGATGCGGGCGCCCGCGAAGGGGCCATCGCTGATGCGGCCGTCGAAATTGTTGTGGAAGCGGATGCCGTCGTCGAAAACACCGACGGGAAACGGCTCGCCCAGCTGCGCTTCGAAGCGGTAGATGAGCTCGCCGGTGTGGTTCGTGGACCTGGTGGCCGGAGTTGCGTTGATGTCGTTCATGGTCATATCCCTTTCGTGCTCTGTGGCGCAGTCGGCAGTGAGGTCGATGATGGAGGGGTGCATGGCGGCTAGAAGGTGACCGAAGGGTCGGCCGCGGGGACGAGCCCGTGCGTCTTCACAAGCGTCTCGATGGAGTCGAAGTCAATCTGGAAGCCGTACGCCTCGTTGAGCTGCTGGAAGAGGTCCATCCGCTCGAGGCCGTGCTGGCCAAAGATCTGCGAGAACTCGTCGAAATAGTGCTCGAAGCCGGATGGCGAGATGACTTCGAGAAGCCGGGCAGGCGTATCGCCGGCGTTCCAGAAGCTGTGCCAAACGTTGCGTGGCTTGTAGACGAGGTCGCCTGGCTCGCCATAGACGACTTCGTCGCCAAGCTGGAAGCCCCAGCGGCCCTCAAGGATGTACGAGTACTCGTCCTCGCGGGTGTGCAGGTGCATCGGGGCGGCCAGTCCTTTCGGGATGATGGGGTGCTCGACCAGGCTGAAGCGGTTTTCGCTGTCGCCACCCTCCATCACGAAACGGGCGCCCATCGCAACGAGGCGGGCGGTTTTGGTGTCTTCCTTGCGGTTGATGGGGCGTTCGAGGCTGAGATTGATGAAGGACATTTCCGTTCTCCGTGATTTAGTCGAACACTGCTGTTCGCTGGAGTCACGGTAAGCGGCCAGGTCTTGAAGATCAATATCTGTCGTACACTACTGTACGATCAATAAGTGTGGTGCGTCACACTAAGCTTCGATCTGACGTAGTGGCCGGGTGATGCGACTATCGATTGGCACTACGGTCCTGTATTCTGAAGTGATGGCAACCTCCGCCCGTACCTACCGCATGCGCAAGCGACAGGATGATATTGCCGAGACGCGCCAGAAGATCGTCGATGCCGCCGTCGCGTTGCATGGCTCGGTTGGGCCGGCGCATACGACGTTCTCGGCGGTGGCCGAACGGGCGGGCGTGCAGCGGTCGACGGTGTACCGGCACTTTGCGGATGAGGAGGCGCTCTTTGGCGCGTGCACCAGCCACTGGTTGGCAGGCAATCCGTGGCCACGGGTAGAGGACTGGATGCAGCACCCGGCAGGTGTCGAGCGGCTGGGTGCGGCGCTGGACGACCTGTATTCCTATTACGAACGGAATGAGCGGATGCTGTTCAACTCATTCCGGGATATCGCGGTGATGCCAGCCTTCGTAGGGGAGTTGATGCGGGCGCAACTGGCGGCCTATCACGAGGCACTCAGTGAAGGGTGGGATGCCCGGGCACTGGTGGTGTTCGCAACCGACTTTCGAACGTGGGTCGCCATGCGAGACGCCGGGATGGATGCAGCGACGGCAGCCAGGGCCATGACGCGGATGGTCGCAGCCGCCAGCGGTGTGTAGCCACGGATCCGAGTTTCTTCGAGTGCGGACCAGTGTGGGAGCTTTCGCGGCTCTGTTCGCCGTAGGCTAACCGAGTGCGTAGAATCCGGGACCCACAGCGACCTTGATTTCATGAGGGGGCCCCGATGAACACCATCGAGTTTTTGCAGATTTCGGCAGCGGTTGTACCGGACCGTGAAGCCATGGTGGAGGTGGGCGGCGGCAACAGGCGGATGACGTACGCGGAGATGGCTCCGGCGGTGGCCAAACTGGCGAATGCCCTCCAGGGTGTGGGGCTGGAACGCGGCGACAAGATCGCCGTTATGTCGGTCAACAGCGTGGACTACGTGGTGACCTACTATGCCGCGGCATCCATCGGCGTGACCTTTGTGCCGCTCAACTACCGTTCGAAAGACGAAGAGCTCACACACATGCTGAACTCGAGCCGCGCTAAGGCGCTGTTCGTGAGCGATCGCTACCTCGAACTGGTTGCACGGATCAAGCCGACCCTGTCGACGATCGAGCAGTTTATTGCCTACGACAGCCCCCAGCCCGGCTACACGACCTACGCCGACCTGGTGAAGGATGCGAGCGATGAGCAGCCGTGGGTGGAGATCGACGACGCTGATGCGACGATCCTGATGTTCACCAGCGGGACGACGGCGCTGCCGAAGGGCGTTGTACTGACCTACCTGGACCTGACGGCCTACGTGACCAACACGATGTCGCCGGCGGATCCCGATATTCACGAGAAGACGCTGGTCTCGGCGCCGTTCTTCCACATCGCGGGGGCGACGGCGATGATGTCGTCGATCTGGGGTGGCAGGACGCTGGTGATCCTGCCGGCATTCACACCGGAGGGGTGGCTGACGGCGGTCCATGAGGAGGGGGCGACGCACTCGATGGTGGTGCCGACGATGCTCAAGCGGATCATGGAGGTTCCAACCTTCGATGACTATGACCTGTCGTCGCTCCAGCTGATCACCTACGGGGCGGCGCCAATGCCCTACGAAGTGGTACGCAAGGCATGCGACATCTTTCCACCAAAGGGCATCGCCCTGATGAATGCCTACGGGCAAACAGAATCGACCTCGACACTGACGTTCCTTGGACCGGATGACCATGACCTCTCCGTGGACAAGGAAGTGAAAGAGCAGCGGCTGCGATCGGTGGGCCGGCCGATGGATGACGTGGAGATCGGGATCATGGATGAGCGGCACAACCTGTTGCCGCCGGGATCCGAAGGCGAGATCTGCGTGCGCAGCGACCGTGTGATGAGTGGCTACTACGAGCAGGAGGAGGCCACGAGCACGGCGATCATCGACGGCTGGCTGCACACCGGCGACGTGGGACGAATCGACGAAGGTGGCTACCTGTTCATTACGGGCAGGATCAAGGACCTCATCATCCGCGGCGGTGAGAACATCTCGGCCGGGGAGATCGAAAACTGCCTGGAGAGCCACCCGGCGATCGATGAGGCAGCGGTAATCGGCGTACCGGACATGGACTGGGGCGAGGTTGTGAAAGCAGTGCTGGTCCTGGCCCCGGGGAAGACCGTGACCCCGGAAGAGGTAACCGAGTACGTGAAGACGAAGCTTGCTTCGTTCAAGGCCCCGGCTTACATCGCGGTGGTGGATGAACTGCCCCGCAATGCGATGGGGAAGGTACTCAAGAACGACTTGCGCAAGACCGTGGGCGGCGCCCAGAACGACATCTAGCGGGCGCAGCAGGCGGCCGGAGACCAAGGGGAGACATTCGAATGCAACACCAGGGAACAGCCCCCGAGGAAACGCCACGCGGATCCCGCTTCCGGGTCAGCGCCGGTGGACTCATCATCCCTGTGGCGATTCTCGCTGCGATTTCGGCAGCAGAGACGGCCCGCACGACCGATGCCTCCCGAGAGGTCTTCTTCAACGTCAAGGCACCCGCCGTGATGTACTTCATGTTCGCGCTTTCGGTGGCGATCATCGTCGGTGCGCTTTTCCAGCGGATGCGAATCTGGCGGCTGGGTCAGCCGTATAGCGGCTTCAGCGACCTTGGGGCGCGCCTGACGAATGCCCTGACGATGGGCGCCGGCACGAGCCGGGTGAAGAACGACCGCTACGCCGGGGTGATGCACTGGTGCATCTACTCGAGCTTCATCATGCTGACGGTGGTCACGGCGCTGCTGGCGTTGGACGACTACCTTCCCCTGATTTTTGGCAGCGATGCCGAACATGCCTTCCTGAAGGGCCCCGTCTACCTTGTCTATAGCCTTGTCGGAGACGTCTTTGGCGTGATCGGGTTGGTGGGTATCGGGATGGCCGTGTACCGGCGCTATTTCGCTGCTCCCCCAAAGCTCGAGTGGGACCGGCGAGGAACGGAAGACCTGCTGGTTGTCGGCCTCCTCGGGTTCGTGCTGTTCACGGGAATTGTGGTCGAAGGGCTGCGGATAGCGGCCGACGAGATTCCTGCAGGAAACGAGAGTTGGAGCTACTGGTCGCCGGCCGGTTGGGTCGTGGCGAAGATCGTGAGCGGTGTGAACGCCGACTCGCTCCTCAATGTTCACACTGGTTTCTGGATGATCCACGTGGTAGGAGCTTTTGCGCTGCTGAGCCTGATGGCGATCACGAAGTTCCGCCATATCGTGCTGGCTCCAGTCAACGGTTTCTTGAAGCGCCCGAACACGGGCCAGGGCTACCTGGCACCGATGGGCGATTTCGAAAAGCTAATGGAGGAAGGTGGCTCACTGGGCGCCGGCAAGCTGCAGGACTTCACCTGGAAGCAGCTGTTTGATGCCGATGTGTGTGTGCGTTGCGGACGCTGCACGAACGCCTGCCCGGCGTGGACGGCGGGCCAGCCGCTTTCGCCGATGGCGGTCGTCCAGAACCTGAAGACGTACATGAACCATGCTGGCCCGCTACTGGTGGCGGGGAAGGACCCTGCCGAGCACCTGGAAGAGGAACTGGTCGGCGGGTATATCAAGGATGAATCGCTGTGGGCGTGCCGCACGTGCATGGCGTGCGTGGAAGAGTGCCCGGTGATGATCGAGCACGTGCCCTCGATCGTTGATATGCGCCGCTACCTGGTGATGGAACAGGCAAGGATCCCGGCCACGGCGCAGGCGGCGCTGCAGAACATCGAGCAGCGCGGGCACCCATGGAGTGGTACACAACTGACGCGGAACACGTGGCTCGAGCAACTGGCCGCTGAGGGCATTGAAGTACCGATGTACGACGGTACGCAAGAATACCTCTACTGGGTGGGGTGTTCGGGTGCGCTGGTGGAGCGCAACGTGCCAATCACGAAGTCGGTGGCGAAGCTGTTGGTGGAGTCCGGCACGAGCTTCGGCGTGCTGGGCCAGTCGGAAACGTGCAACGGAGACCCGGCACGGCGGCTGGGCAACGAGTTCCTCTTCGCCACCCTCGCAGAAGCGAACAGCGAGGCGCTCAACGAAATGGGCGTGAAGCGCGTCATCACCTCATGTCCGCACTGCTTCAATACGTTCGCGAATGAGTACCCGGACTTCGGGGGGAAGTGGGAAGTGACCCACCACGCCGAGTTCCTGGAGATGCTGCTTTCGCGCGGGAAGCTGCAACCGAAGGCTTCGGCGGGGGAGACGATCACCTTCCACGACTCGTGCTACCTGGGCCGGGCGAACGGCATCTACGATTCGCCACGAAACGTGCTGGAAGCGATTCCCGGGGCGAACCTTGTGGAGATGCCACGAAGCCGCAATAAGGGCATGTGTTGCGGCGCAGGCGGCGGCAACATGTGGCAGGAGGAGTCGGGCATCCGGGTCAACCACCTGCGCACGGCGGAGGCAATCAACACGGGCGCGAGCATCGTGGCGACGGCCTGTCCGTTCTGCATCCAGATGTACGACGACGGTATCGGCGCTGTGCAGCCAAACGAGGATGAGCGGACGATCAAGGCGTTCGACATCGCCGAGTTGCTGGAAGTGAGCGTTGCAGCGTTCCCGGCGGGTGGTGACCAGGCGTAGTCCCTCCGAGGGGATGCCTCTGACCAGGATCAATGCCCTGGGTTCTGTCCCTTTGCGTCCCTGCGACTCCCGCAATGCAGGTGTCGCTTGGCGTAGGCTCGGGTGATGGCAAGCCTCGACACCGGCACGGCGATCGCTCACCTCCAGAGGGCCGACGCGACAATGGCGCGGATCATCGAGATGGTGGGGCCGTTTGCGATGGCGCCCGACCCGCCGGGTGAGTTCCGATCGCTGGCGCGGGCGATCATCTTCCAGCAGATCAGCGGGGCCGCTGCTGGGGCGATCTACGGGCGATTCCTGGCGCTGTTCCCGGAGTTGGAAGCTGTAGAGGAACACGGCCCGCGACGTACGCACCCGGCGTGGGATGGTGCGCACCAACCGTTCCCGGAGCCGGGGGCGGTGCTGGCGAGGACTGCGGACGAGTTACGCTCGGCAGGGCTATCGCGGCAGAAGACCGCTTCACTGCGGGACCTTGCGCTGCACTTCGCGGAAGGCAGGCTGAGCACCCATCTGCTGGGTGACTGGGATGACGAGGCGGTAATCAGTCATCTCTGCCAGGTGCGTGGAATCGGGCGGTGGACGGCCGAAATGTTCCTCATCTTCCACATGCAGAGACCGAACGTACTGCCCGTCAATGACGTGGGGATCAACCGGGCGATCATGCGGCAATATGGGCTGACAGGGATGCCCGGGGCCGACGAGGTACGAAGGATCGGAGAGCCCTGGCGGCCATGGGCCACGGTGGCCTGCTGGTACCTGTGGCGAAGTGAAGCAGTCGTCCTGCTGACTGACGACTAGCCGGGTAGCTCGATTTCGATCTTGAGATACCGGCTGGCACGCTCGCAGGTGACCTTCGCGCCAGCGTATTCGAGGGTGACGCAGGCAGCGAAGAATTCGAACCCGAGGTCGGCATTGATCGGTCGCTGGTCTCCGCCGGGCTGGCCGGATGAGATGGTAACGATTGCACCGTCCGGCTGCGGCCCTGCGGAAATCGCAACGTCGCCGATGCCGCAACGGGAGGTAGCCTTGATGACTGCAGCGAGTACCCCGGGCAGCCGGGCTGGATCCCATGGCCCGGAAACACCCTCGATGCCCGAGCAAGAGACCGGAAAGGTTTCGCCAAGGATGGCGCCCACCTGGCCAAACACCGCCGCCAGGTCGCAGGGGCCGCTCTCCAGGTTGAGCTTTCCGCGTTCGAGCCAGGAGAGTGCCTGGATGCCGTCGGCTAGTTCCTCGAGATTGTCCATCGATTCTTCGAGCATGGCGGCGACTTCCGGGTCGAGGTGAATGGCCTCGCCCTCGGCGGAACGGCGGCCGAGTTCCATCACCATCTTGATGGCGGTGAGCGGCGTACGGAACTCGTGGGCAAAGGCGCCGAGGGCTTCGCTCCGGTAGTTCACGGTTTCTGCTGGCACGCGGCCAGCGTACCCCGACCCCCGGGTCCGCGGTATCAGGGGAATCCTGTGCCCGGGCGCCAGACAGGTTCGGCGTTCAGGAAATGGATTCGACCGAAATCAGGCCCGACGCCTGCTCTTCGGCGTGATAGGAGGAGCGGACGAGCGGGCCGGACTCGACGTGCCGGAAGCCGAGCCGGAGGGCTTCCTGCTTCAGCTCGGCGAACTCGTCGGGGTGATAGTACCGGTCGATCGGCAGGTGACCTGGCGTCGGCTGCAGGTACTGCCCGACGGTGAGGATATCGACCCCCTGGGCGGCGAGGTCGGCGAAGACCTGCAAGAGCTCGTCGCGTGTTTCGCCGAGGCCGACCATGACACCAGACTTGGTGACCGTACGCTCGGAGGCCATGCGCCTGGCGGCGGCGAGCACGTCGAGGGACTGCTGATAGCGGGCCTGGGGGCGCACGGTCGAATAGAGCCGGGGTACGGTCTCGGTGTTGTGGTTGAGGATCTCGGGGCTGACATCGATGACGACCCTGAGGGCATCGAGGTTGCCCTTGAAGTCGGGAATGAGCACTTCGATGGTCGTGCCGGGAGACATGAGCCGGGTGAGGCGGATGGTTTCGGCGAAGATAGCAGCGCCGCCGTCGGGAAGTTCATCGCGGTTGACGCTGGTGATGACGGCATGGCGGAGGCCCATCTGCTGGACGGCGAGAGCGACGCGGGCGGGTTCACCACGATCGAGGGTGCCGGGCCGCCCGGTTTTCACGGCGCAGAAGCCGCAGGACCGCGTGCAGGTATCGCCGAGGATCATGAAGGTGGCGGTGCCGCGTGACCAGCAGTCGCCGATGTTGGGGCAGCGGGCCTCTTCACACACGGTGTGGAGGTCCTTGGCCCGCATCAGATCCTGGATGTGTTGATAGCCGTTGCCGGCGGGAAACCGGACCTTCAGCCAGGGAGGACGGGAGGCGGTGGCAGTCATGGGATCAAGCGTAGCCCTTCCTGGCCGAGAAGTGGATGGCGTTAACGGGCGGAACCGTCGACTCTAGAACAAGGAGGGTACCGCATGACGCAGGAACCACCGCAGGAGCAACAACCCGGCCCGGAGCAGGGGACACCCCAGCCACCGCCAGTAGGGACGCAACCCCAGGGCGGCTATTACCAGGGGCCGTGGCCACCTCCGGGCGTGCAGCCGGGGCAACGCGACGGCTTCTGGGGTGTGGTCTGGCGGACGGCGACGAAGTCGGTAATCGTGGCGACGGTTGCATCGTTCAGTTTCATCATCGCGCTGGTGGTGTTTGGACTTGCGATTGCGGCGATCCTGAATGCCGCGTTCGACACGGACGACGATGATGACGGTCTCGAGACGGAGTTCATCTACGGGAACGAAGACGCAGATGACAAACTCCTGGTGGTGCGAGTGGATGGAGTAATCCTCGGCGAGAAACTCGATGAGCCGCTGTTCTCGGGTGGCTTCGCCTACGGATACGAGATCCAGGCGACGCTGCGGAAGGCGGCCGCGGACGACGAGATCAAGGGTGTCCTCCTGTGGCTCTCGACGCCCGGCGGGACGATCTACGGTTCGCGGGCTATCGCGGATGGCGTGGCCGAATACCAGGCTGCGACGGGTAACCCGGTAGTCGCCTACGTGGCCGGGGTGTCTGCCTCGGGTGGGATGTATGCGATGGCCGGTGCAGACACGATCCTTGCCGACCACGGCAGCATCGTGGGCAGCATCGGGGTGATTTTCGGGCCGTTCGAGTATTACGACGGGGTGATCGCCACAGAAGGTGGCCTGCTCGGCGGGGGCATCACGACCACGAACGGGATCACCGTTGAATACCTGACAGCCGGTCGCAGCAAAGATGTGGGCAACCCGTTCCGGCCCCTGTCGGACGACGAGCGTGAGGTGCTGCAGGCGGGGTTAGACGACGAGTACACGACCTTCGTCAGCCATGTTGCCTCAGCGCGGGGGATTGGCCCGGAGACGATCCGCGACGAGATCGGGGCAATGGTCTATGGGAACGCCCAGGCCGAAGCTCTAGGGCTTATCGACGGCACGGGAACGCTGATCGAAGCGTACGAACAACTGGCCCAGCGGGCGGGGGTAAGTGGCAATCGCTACCAGGTTGTCGAGGAATCCGGGGGCAATTCACTGCTCGGGGCACTCGTAGAGAGCGACCTGGATGCCGAGTCGCTGGCTACGTTGTCCACAACGCTGGGAGAAGTGTGCGTGCCAAGGGGGGCGTACCTGGCGTACTGGGGCGACCCGGGGACGCTTTGCCGGCGCTAGTGGCAGGCGAGGCCGGCTGCACGGCAAGACCTTAGAATCGGACGGATGGCCGGGAATGCGGACCTCGACCGCCTCTTCAGTCCTCGCTCCGTTGCGATCGTCGGTGCTTCGACGAATGTCGACTCGCCGGGACACGACTATGTGAGTTCGCTACGCATATTCGGTTTCGATGGGGATGTTTTCCCCATCAACCGGAGTGCGGACACGGTCGCGGGCTTCAAGGCGTACGCGACGCTGGATGATGTCCCGGGAAACGTCGACCTGGTTATTTCGTGCATTCCGGCCAGCGGCGTGCTCGAGCTTATCGAGCAGGCAACGGGGAAAGCCCGGTTCCTGCACCTGTTCACAGGGAGATTCAGCGAGACCGGCGACGAGGATGCGGCAGCACTCGAACGGCAGATCGAGGAGCGGGCGAAGGCAGCGGGTATCCGGATACTCGGTCCGAACGGGCTGGGGGTCTACCACAGCGCCGGGGGCATCGCTTTCCGGCCCGACCTGCCGCGACAGGCCGGGGGTGTGGCATTCCTGAGCCAGAGCGGCAACAACGCGGTGGAGGTGGTGATCCGAGGGACCGCGCGGGGGCTGAGGTTCGGCAAGGTCGCCAACTACGGCAACGGTATGGACATCACGCCGGGTGAATTGCTGCGCTATCTGGCAGATGACGAAACGACAACCGTGGTGGGAGCCTACGTGGAAGGCGTTGCCGGTGGCCGGGAGTTTTTCGAAGGGTTGAGGGCAGCAGCAGCAAGGAAACCCGTGATTATCCACAAGGCAGGACGAACGGCGGCAGGTGCGCAGTCCGCGTCATCACACACGGCGGCACTGGCGGGCGAGACGGAGGTGTGGTCGGCGGCGATTCGACAGGCCGGGGCCCTGGAAGCACGGAGCCAGGAGCAGTTGGTCGACCTGATGGTTGGTGCGTCGCTCTTACGGGGGGCGTTCGGTAGCCGGGTGGCTGTGGTTGGCGGTGGTGGCGGACGGAGTGTTCAGAGCGCGGACGCCTGCGAGGAGAACGGACTGGACCTGGTGGAACTGCCAGGCGGCATCCGGGAGCAGGTGCGCGAGCGAGCACCGATGCTGGCCGACTGGATCGGGAATCCCGTGGACCAGTCCATTCTTGCCGGCAGCGGGCTCAGCTCAAACCGGTTGCTGGAGCTGATGCTGGGAGCGGATGCCTACGAGGTGGCGATCGCCAATGTGGGTGAGGAATGGTTCTTTGGACGGCCGGATGCAGCGGACAGACTGCGCCACGCGTGCGAGAGGCTGGTGAGCATTGTTTCGGGAGCGACGAAGCCCGTGGCCGTGGTGCTCGGCGCAACGGAATCGACCGAGGCCTGGCAGCGTGAGCTTATCGATGACCTCCGGATGGACTTCGTGGAGGAAGGGATAGCGGTCTATCCAACGGTTGAACGAGCGGCGTGGGTGCTGGGTCGATTCGCCGGACAGCGGTAGGTACGATCGGCCGATGCGCAGCTTTGCTACCCAGACAGGGATCGAGTTCGATGTCGAGCGGCTCCAGAACCTGCTGCCGCCCTGGAAGGTGATCCTCCACAACGACGATCACAACTCGATGGACCACGTGGTGCGCTCGCTGCGCAAGTGTGTGCAATCGCTGAGCGAGGAGGAGGCGGTGGGAGTGATGTTGGAAGCCCACGAGGCGGGCAAAGCCGTGGTGATCGAGTGTCCGAAGGAGGCGGCGGAGCACTACCGGGCGGGGCTGGAGAGCTGTGGGCTGACGGCGACGATAGAGGGGAGGTAGGAAAGGCGATCCGGCGTCGAGACGGCCCACGACGCATTGGTAGTATCTCGATGGGGTTCAAGTACGCTACAGTTCGACAGTGAACTCGACCCTGCCCGAAAACGTTACGATTGGCGCGCTTCGCTCGCGATTGGTTGCGAAGCTCACGGGCCTGACGATTCCGACGCTGAGACATTGGCATAGCTCTGACTTACAGAGTGCTACGAGGATTGCGGGCAATCGTGGCGTCCCGCGCGTGTACTCGTGGATCGATTACCAGCGGCTCTGCGTTATGGCAGGACTCAAGGACGAGGGCGTCCCTACCACTAGGATTCGAGCCGCAGTCACCTTCCTAGACGACCTATACCCGGAATGGTGGAATCTCTCGCTTGCACGGTACGACGGCCACGTAAGGGGGAGTCAGTCCTCGATTCATGTGGTGCTTCGCGCCAGCATGGACATCTTGGCGGACGTCCATGGCGGCCAAATGAGCTTCCGCTCCCTGATGAACGGCTCCGCCGAACGGACTACTACTGAACTCGCAACCGCACTCTCCAACATGCAAGAGCGTGGCCCGCTGTTTTGCATGAATGAGTTTGACGACGCGATCTGGATGCGTCCTGAACTCAACGCCGGTCTCCCAACGATTCGAGGAACTTCACTCGAGAGTGAGTTCGTAGTCGCCTACGCTCAACGAACCTCGATCGCAGAGACTGCGACAGCATTCCGAATTGACGAAGCACGCATCATCCGAGCGAGAGCATTCGAGGCGGCCGCATAGCAGTATTCCTTGTCGATGAGCATGTGCACCCCTCGTTCGGGAGGGTTCTTGAAGCCTACGGTCACTCCAGTATCTGGGTAGCTGACCGAGACAGCTGGAGAGGCAAGCCAGATGATTGGCATCTCGACCTCCTGACCGCGGTCGATGCAGATCTGTTCCTCTCCTTAGATTGGAATCGACAACCCTTTGTCTGGCAGGCGGTACTTGGCGCCCTGGCCCAAGGCAGTGGTCGCATGCTGCGCA
>JAGQGZ010000047.1 GCA_020432105.1 Dehalococcoidia bacterium
CCTCCATGTTCCACTTCGACGACACCATCGACCCCGCCGACTCCCGCTACTGGCTCGCCAACCTCCTCAAGTCCATCCGCACCGAACCGAGGACGGCCAAGAAGCGCGCCAACATCGACGCTTGGTAGGGACGAGAGACGAGCGCTGGCAGCTGCCGACTCGGGGGCTGCCGGCCCTCCGCGCGACACATGCCCTGGAACTACTCCTGGACTCGGCGCCTGATGACGGCGACACCTGCGGCTCCGGCAACCACGACCATCACGGCGAGGCTGGCGATAACGAGGTAGCTGTTCGTACGGGGCTGCGCTTCCTGCACGCCCGTCCCCGTTGCCGGCGGCACCGGTGTCACATCGCTGTTCGCAGGGGGCAGGATGAACCCGGCTGCACCCTCGTAGGTCGCCGCCGGCGTCCCACAACCGAAGGACAGCCCAACGACATTTCCGCTGGCATCGAGCGTTGCTACACGGCGAAAGGTGTCGCTTGTCGACGCCGCGAACATCACGCGATACTGGCCGGCCACTCCAGCCTCTTCAATCGTCGGGAACCCGTCTTCACTGCCCACGTTCCATGCCGACGAGAGCCAGACCCCACTTCCCACGAAGTTCTCATACAGAGGTCCGAGATCTGAGTCGGCCCGTTCCATGCTCCCTGCACCGCAGCGGCCGATAGGAAGCGCCTGGACTACCGTACCCTCAGCCTCACCATCCGTGCACTTTGCCGGTCCACCCAGACCGGTCTCGGTCGTGCACGCAGATGGAGAGAAGGCGATCAGGGCCGCCAGGGCATCCGCATCCTGCGTCACCACCGCCTGGATCACGGCATCTATCGCCGCGACGCCCGTCCGCTTGTCGTGAGGGTAGAGTCCTTCGGGGACACCACTCTGATATGCGATGGGGTCATCACTCCCGCTCTGGGGCGCGAGAACGTCCGCGCTCACAGTTAGCGGAGTCGCGAAGACCGCAATGACGAGAAGTGCGAGAGGCAGAATTGCGCGGCCTATAAGCATCTGTCGTTCCTTCACGATGTGAGTATCGCACCGTTGATCGTGTGTGTGTGGGGGTGGCGTCAATGCATATGACGGATCGTGGCGAACATGTGCATCTCCGTCACTACCAGATACCCAAGGAACCGGCACGGAAAAAAGGATCCCGGCGACTACGGCCCGGCAACCAGAGGCATCCCGACCGATTCCCCTCCTCTTGAAAGGGCCCCTCACACCATCCGCACCGCTACCAGGTCCCCCTCCGGCACCCACACCGGCCGTGGCTTCTTCGGGTCCACTACCAGGTACAGCGTCCCCGTCGAGAGAAACTCCGGGTCCCGTGATGCTTCCGGCTCTGTCCACCAGCCCAGCGCAATCACCCTCCCATTGATCCCATCCCTGGTCGTCACTTCCACTTGTTGCGTCACCGCAACCGCAAAATCCGCGTGATGAACCGTCATTGCATCTCCGTCGCCAGCCCGGTGATGGCATCGACACTCGCCTGCCATCCCGGGCTTCCCGTGGTGGGGATATGCCCATCATCTACCGTTGTCACTGCTACGTCGTGTCCGGCCTCCCGGAGTGCCTCGAACAACTCCTTGTGCCGCGCCTGGATGGGGGCCGGGATCACTTCGTCCCGCGATCCGACGACAAACCGCAGCACCCGGGCCGGTCGCTCCAGCCGGGAAAACGGGCTCATGAATGTCCCCAGGTCCGCGTTCAGGGACCGCATCGCATAGGGGGCCTCGTAGCCCCCATTCAACCCGACAAAGCCATCGACCTTGAACCCAGCCGTCGTACTTCCGGATGTTTGTTGGGCGATTGCACCGCCGCAATAGGCGTCCCATGCCGCTATCGCGCCGTCTCCCTCAAGCGCCACAAAGAGCCCGTTCACGCCCCCTGCGGACTGCCCATAGACGACGAGTCGCTCTGCTTCGATCCCCGTAAGCTCCGCTGCCGAACTCACGAGCCAAACGGCATTCTCGACGGCCTCGCGGAAGCCCGCACCACCCTCGCCCATTATCCGGGCACCGGGCGCCGGCCAGTGGTCAGCCACAACCGCCACGATGCCTCGCCCGGCGAGTGCGCTGCCCATGTCGCGAAACGCCGGGGTCACTCGGCTGCTTCCCTCTCCCGGCAGAACAATCGCAGTCGGGGCCCGCGCTATGCCATCCGGAGCGTAGACATCTGCCTCCCACTCATGCCCGTCACGCGCCCGCGTCGCGTAAGGCACCGTCCGGGGTGCAATCACTATCGCTTAGTCCACGATTGCCGAGTAAATCAGGCTCTTCAGCTGCCCCCGGAAGTTGAACGTGTTCGATGGCATCAACTGCGTCATGCAGATGGCGTACAGGTCCTCCACCGGGTCCACCCAGAAGATGGTCGAGGCAGCGCCGCCCCAGTAGTAGTCGCCCGCCGCAATGCTGCCCGCTTCGACGCGCCCCAACGTCTTCGCAAAGCCGAGCCCAAAGCCCACACCGGCATACGCCGTCTCGCTGAACGAGCCGATCGCCAGTTCCGTCAGGTCCCGGCCACCCGGCAGGTGGTTCTGGTGCATGAGCTCGATCGTTCGCGGCCCGAGGATTCGCGCTCCGTCCAGTTGACCCCCGCGACGAAGCATCTCGCAGAAGCGCGCATAGTCTGCCGTCGTGCTCACCAGGCCGCCGCCTCCCGAAAAGAAAGTCTTCGGCTTTGCGTAGCTGCTGTCCTGCGGGTCGTCGATCAGCTTGAGCGTCTTCTCCGGCGTCCGCTGGTAGTTCGCCGCGAACCGGTCGACCTTCCCCGGAGCTATCTGGAACGAGGTGTCCACCATCCCCAAGGGCTCGAAGATGTTCTCCTGCAGGTAAACGTCGAACGGCACGCCACTGATCGCCTCCACCAGGTACCCACAGACATCCGTCGACAGTGAGTACATCCAGGCCTGCCCCGGCTCGTACATCAACGGCACCTCGGCGAGCTTCTCCACGAATGTCCGCAGCGTCTCGCCCTCGTCGCGATTCACCCCTACCCGCCGGTAGATCTTGTCCACCGGGTGGTTGGTCCCCCCGTAGGTCAGTCCGCCGCTATGGCTCAACACGTGCCGGAAGGTCATCGGCTGATCCGGCTCCTTCGTTTCCATCGCATCGGCATCGCCGCCAGCTACGTAGACCCGTTGCCCCTTCCACTCCGGTATCACCCGCGAAACCGGGTCGTTGAGCTGGAAGTGCCCCTCTTCGAACAGTTGCATCAACGCCACCGACGTGATCGGCTTCGTCATTGAGTAGATCCGGAAGATCGTGTCATCCCGCATCGGCTCCTCGCGCTCCCGGTCCATTTGCCCAAACGACCGAAAGTACGCCGGCACCCCATGCCGTGAGACCATCACCTGGGCCCCGACAACCTTCCGGTTCTCGATGTAATTGCGCTCCATGTGTCCGCTGATCCGCTCGATCCGCTCCGCGTCGAACCCTGCTGCCCTTGCGTCGATATTCATACCTGGCTACTCCTTGTGGGGCTGCATCTTACGCTCGCTGCCGGTGGCTTCGAGACATTTGGATCCCTCCCGAAACCAGCCCGCGCACGGCCAGGGCGCCCGCACTCGAAATGGAGTGGAGCGCCGGCCCTGCCTGATCCAGCCTCACCTCATGCAGGCTCGGCCGCTTTACGAGTCCGTGGAGGCTCCCAGTGTCACGTTCAGGGTGACCAGGTCGCCGTCGCGGTACACGTCCACCTCAACGCTGTCACCCGGGTCATAGTCAATCATCGCGACCGCAAGATCGGATTCGTCTTCGATCGTGTAGTCGCCAATGCGGACGATCACGTCGTTGCCCTCCATCCCCGCAAGGTCCGCCGGCTGTCCCGGGCTAACACCGGCAAGGCCGACGAGAACGCCGGTGGTATCGCGTGGCAGCCCGAGCTTCTCGGCTTCTGCCGGGCGAATCGTCCGGAATCCGCCCTCCTCGCTCTGCACGCCACCGATCCCCAGCAGCGCACGCTCCACGTGGCCCGTCGCGACGATCTCCTTGTAAGCGGCGCCAATCGTGTCCGCGCCCACTGCGAATCCAACGTTCTGCGCGACGCCGCCGGTGTTCGGGTCGGGCGCGAGCGAGGTGTTCACGCCGACGACTTCTCCCTTGTAGTTCAGCAATGGTCCGCCGCTATTTCCGTGGTTGATGGCAGCGTCCGTCTGGATTGCCCCGAGGATCAGCGAACCTTCGATCTCCCGGTCCAGGGCGCTAACGATGCCCTTGGTGACCGTGGGCGGGCCGTCCCCGTCGGAGAGGTCCAGCGCATAGCCGATAGCGACGACGTCCTCGCCCACCCTCGTCTCATCGATGTTTGCCAGGCTCAGGGCCGGGAGTGGTTCGCCAGCATTGATCTTTAGCACGGCCAGGTCGGCACGCGGGTCGCGGCCCACAACCTGGGCGTCATAGACCGACCCATCAGCCAGCGTCACTGTGACCGCCTGTGGGGCGTCTTCGACAACATGGTTGTTAGTGATGATGTAGCCGGTTGGGTCGATGATGAACCCGCTGCCCACCCCGGATGGGAGTGAAACCCGGACAACCGATTCGCTTGCGAATTCGACCAGTTCGGCAGTCGTCATGGTGACAGTCGTGCTGGCATGCGTGGCCGTCGGAGCCTGGCTTGTGGGCGCCACCGAAGTCGCCTCGCCGCCTGTCGTCGCCGCATTGGCCAGTTCGCCATTCGAGCTGCTGCAAGCGGCACCAAGGATAAGTAGGCTGGCCCCCAGGGTCGTCGCCAGGATCCCCCGCTGAAGTTCCATGGTTGTTCCTCCCGTTACCACCCAGTCTGGACGGAGGGGCAGCAAAGAGCCGTAAATGTGCCGGTGCCGTGAAAGGGGCCGGTAAAGGAACCTGGTGAAGGGCCCCGCTCTCAACCGATAGATGCGGTGTATCATCACAGTTGAACGCCATGGCAGCTCAAAGCAATCCGGATGGGTCCGGGGTTCGTAGCATACGTAGTGCGGCTGACATAAGTCGTACGGGTGTCGCGGTCAGCGACCCCAGAGAACACTGGACGGATGAAGCACTCATGGCAGCGGTGGCGGTCGGCGATCAGTTTGCGTTCGGTATCGTCTACGACCGCTATGCCGACCTCGTCTATTCCACTACCTACCGGGTCCTGGGTGATGCCGGCCTCGCCGAAGACGCAGCCCAGGACGTATTCATCCGTATATGGCAGCGCCCGGAATCGTTCGTCCCGTCGCGAGGGCGCTTCCTAAGCTGGCTGCTCAGTGTCTCGCGTAACCGCGCCGTCGATGAGATCCGTTCTCGCGGGCGCCGCCTCAAGCGCGAAGGCAGATCGCTCGACCCTGTGGAAGACCACGACTCTGGCTACCGGGACGAAAGCTCGCAGGGTATCGATCCCCTCTGGGCCGCCGAGTTGAAGGAGAGCCAGGTCGCGGTCCGCAAGGCGCTGGAAGACCTCCCCCGGGAGCAGCGGCGTGTGCTCGCAATGTCCTACTTCGGCGGCTATACCCAGCAGGAGATCGCACTCCAGTTGCATGAACCGCTCGGTACCGTGAAGACCCGCGTTCGACTCGGCATGCAAAAACTTCGGCAAGCACTTGGAGACAGGACGTGACCACCGGGTTGCACATCGATCCCGAGCAGGCCGATGAGTACGCCATCGGCTCACTGGAACCCGAACTTGAACATGCCATTCGCCTGCACGTCGCCAACTGCCGGGACTGTGCCGAAGTCGTAGCCGATGCCGAGATGGTCGTCGCCCGGCTTGCCCTTAGCGCACCCCTCCGCAGGGCCCCCTTGAAGATGCGTGACGAGGTCATGGTGGGAGCCGGCCTCCGCAAGCCCCGGATTGTCGCGCGGTTGCCCGCGATTGCCCAGGCCGCTGCCGGCATTGCCGCGGTCTTCATCGCCGTCGCTGCCCTGGCCGGTATGTTCGCCATGCGCAGCCAGGTGCGCGATCTCCAGGGTGAGAACCTGGCCCTCCGCGACAGGGTCGACGACATCGATTCGGCCGAGGTCCAGATTTTCGCCATCGGCCAGCGCCTCGAAGAAGCCGAAGAAATCGTTGCCGAGCAGCGTAGCGAGATGGCCCTCGATAGCGAACTGCTTGGCGCAATGCTCTCGACCAACAGCCAGGTGGCGAACGTTGTCACCATGCAGGGCAAGAGCAGCATCGGATCGCTCGTCTGGGAGGCCGACCAGTCGCGTATCTGGTTCTACGCCCAGCGCTTGCGGCCGCTGCCACAGGGCCAGACCTACGAACTCTGGCTCCACGGGAACGGCAACTACGTCAGCCTCGGCACCTTCAACGCCGACGACTCCGGGAAGGCTACCTATCGCCGGTTCGTGGCCGAGGGCCTCGATCGCTACGATGGCGCGGTGGTGACGATCGAGACGGTCGGCGCTGAACAGCGA
Source organism: Dehalococcoidia bacterium (assembly GCA_020432105.1). Lineage (GTDB taxonomy): Bacteria > Chloroflexota > Dehalococcoidia > Tepidiformales > Tepidiformaceae > JAGQGZ01. Next base: position 6,370 of record JAGQGZ010000047.1, read on the forward strand.
GAAGGCGACTCGATCTTCTACGCCTATCTCATCGATCGCTGACCCTCCCCGCCACCAGATGCCAGGCCGGCGTGGCGTTGGGCACCGTACCGCTTGGCGCCAGCACGCACCCGGCGAGTGCGCTCTACGATTGAGGAATGCCAAACCTCCTCGCCATCATCCCCCATCCTGACGACGAGACCTATGCATTCGCGGGGACAATTGCCCTCGCCGCGAATGCTGGGTGGAAGTGCCACGTCCATTGCGCCAGTTTTGGCGAAGGCGGCGAGCGTCACGACGGTGGCGATCCCGACCCCGGCATGCTGGCTCTCGCCCGCGCCCGCGAACTCGACGCCTCCTGCGCGCGTCTGGGGGCGCAGCCCCCGGACATCTGGGGGTTGCCCGACGGCAGACTGGCCGGGCGAAAAGACGGCGTGCGGAAGGCTCGCTCGGCAATGCGCCGGACTAGCGCCGACGTGGTGCTCTCCCTCGGGAGCGACGGCGCCTACGGTCATCCCGATCACCTCGCCGTACACCGCTGGGTACAACAGGCATGGGAGACCATCGAGGAGAAGCCGGTCTTGCTCTACGCCGCATTTCCGCCGGGTCTGTTTCAACCCCAGTACGAACGGTGCGTGATGAGTGGAATCATGGGTGATCCACCGCTCTTGATGCCGCAGGACATCGGTCAGAACACCGTCGACATCTGCGTGGACATTCGCGCAGTCGCCGCAAACAAGCGAGAGGCAATCGCGGCCCACGCCACCCAATTGCAGGACGGTGACCCCGAGACGATGTTCCCTGCTGGAATCGTCCCGGCCTTGATGGAGCGGGAAACGTACGGTATCGCTACCGGCGAGTCCGCCCCGGACCTTGAGACGACGATCGCCCGGCTCCAGGAACTTTCCCCGGCCTTCGCCCGCTGCTAACGCCGGTTGAACTTGTTCCCCGCGCTGTCCACGCCGTCCCTGATGACCGCCTCAACCGCGTCAGCAGCCAGCTTCACGGTCTCGTCGATATCCTTCGCCTCCGATGGCGACGGCTTGCCAAGCACCCACGCGCTGATGTGCCCGGGGTCGCGTGTTGGCTTGCCGTCCACAACCGGCCGCCCGATCCCGATTCGAACACGCACAAACTCTGGGTCGGCGTGGGCGACGACACTTTTGATGCCGTTGTGCCCGCCGTGACCGCCGCCCTGGCGAATACGCAGAGCACCGGCGGGGAGGTCGAGGTCGTCGTACACGACGATGGTATGCGGGGAGTCACAACCCGCCTCACGTTGCGCTCGTGCGACCGCCGGCCCGCTCTTATTCACAAAGGTCAGCGGCTTCACCAGCGCCACACGCTCTTCGGCCAGCGTGCCAACGCCCGCCACAAGGTCTCCACCCACCGACTTCGGCTGGATGCTCGCCCGCCGGGCCAGTTCGTTCACGACCCTGAATCCGAGGTTGTGGCGCGTGCTCGAGTAGTCCGGCCCCGGATTTCCCAGCCCGGCCACGAGCCAATCGGCATCCAGCTTCACCTTCTTTCGCAGCAGGCTTCGGATTCGCATCGCCTCATCCTTACCGCTGCGGGGCTGGCGCGCAAAACCTGGCCTCGCTCGGGACAGTGGTGCCAGCTTCCTGTCGCTGGTCTTGTCGGCTTCAGCGTGTCTGCACCCAGCGCCCACTGGATCTGCCCAACGAAGCCGCCCGCGGGCACTTTGTGAAACCGCCTTCACGGATCCTCGCCGGTCAACTCATTGGCGCTGCTCACAGTGGTACCCTGAAGCTTGTCCGAAGCCGCGCGGGCCGCTCGCCGAAACAGTAGACAAAACGCCCGTCCGGCTGTGGACAGGCGGGAGTCTTGCAACCGTGAACGTCCTTGTCGTCGACGTGGGTGGAACGCATATCAAGTTCCTCCTGTCGACGGAGACAAGCTCCCGAAGATTCAAGTCCGGCCCCTCCATGACAGCCACGGAAATGGTTGCCGCAGTTCGTGATGCCACAACTGACTGGGCCTTCGACGCCGTTGCAGTCGGCTATCCGGGCGTTGTCGTGGACGGCCGGATAGCGGCAGAACCCCGAAACCTTGGATCTGGTTGGGTCGGATTCGATTTTCAGGCGGCGTTCGGCTGCCCGGTCAAGATCATGAACGATGCGGCAATGCAGGCACTGGGAGACTACCAGGGCGGCAGGATGCTCTTCCTTGGCTTTGGCACCGGCCTTGGTACGGCGATGATCGTCGATGGCCTCGTCGAGTCAATGGAACTCGGCCACCTCCCATACAGGAAGCGAACCTACGAGGACTATGTTGGGAGTAGGGGTCTCAAGCGCCGGGGAAGAAAAAAGTGGCAAAAGGACGTTATTGCGGTCATCCAACAACTGACCAATGCGATGGAACCAAACGATGTCGTTCTGGGCGGTGGTAACGCGAAGAGAATCCGGCATCTCCCACCACAGTGTCGCGTTGGTACCAATGCCGCCGCCTTCCGCGGAGGGTTCCTGCTTTGGAACCAGGCAACAGACGGTGCTGCACAACGGAAACCGGCTGAGATGTCTCAGGAACAGGAGCATGAAATGGAAATTGGAGTAGTTGGGCTCGGCAGAATGGGAGCGAACATCGTGCGCCGGCTCACGGAAGCCGGACACCACTGCGTGGCCTACGACGTCGCTGCCGCTGCAAGGGAGCGGGTGGCGGCGGATGGAACCGAAACGGTCGCGTCACTCCCGGAACTGGTCGCCTCGCTGGCGAAACCACGAGCTGTTTGGGTCATGGTTCCCGCCAGTGTCACCGGCGACACCGTGAACACGCTCGCCTCCTCCATGGAACCGGGAGACATCATCATCGATGGTGGCAACAGCTACTACCGCGACGCAATCGAACGGGCAGGTACCCTTCGCGAAAAAGGAATCCACTACGTCGATTGTGGTACCAGTGGTGGCGTCTTTGGTCTTGAGCGCGGCTATTGCCTGATGATTGGCGGTGAGCAGGCGATCGTCCAGCACCTTGATCCGTTGTTCCAGAGCCTTGCGCCCGGAGTCGACGCCGCACCGCGAACTCCCGGAAAGTCCGGCCCGGTTTCGGCCGCCGAGAAGGGATACCTTCACTGCGGCCCCAACGGCGCCGGCCATTTCGTGAAGATGGTCCACAACGGCATCGAGTACGGGCTCATGGCCGCCTACGCCGAAGGACTCAACATCCTCAAGAACGCCGATGCCGGGCAGCGCCGGCAGGAAGCCGATGCTGAGACCGCTCCTCTTGCTGAGGCTGAGGCCTACGGTTACGACATCGATATTGGCCAGGTAACTGAGGTCTGGCGAAGAGGAAGCGTGGTGGCGTCATGGCTCCTCGATCTCACAGCCGCTGCCCTTTCGGAGGATCCCGGTTTGCGATCGTTCGAGGGCCGGGTGTCGGATTCCGGTGAGGGCCGCTGGACGGCAATTGCAGCAATCGAAGAGGGCGTCCCGGCCCCGGTCATCAGCTCCGCACTCTTCTCCCGATTCGCATCGCGCGGCAATGCCGACTTTGGCGACCGCGTCCTCTCAGCTATGCGAAAGCAGTTTGGAGGGCACGACGAAAAGCATGCCTGACAGGGAAAATGAAGCCGGCCCACTCGCCGATGCGGTGGTCTTCTTCGGCGCCACCGGTGACCTTGCCCACAAACAGATCTTCCCCGCTCTCTACGGCCTTACGAAACGCGGCATGCTCGATGTCCCCGTCGTCGGCGTCGCTCGCTCGGGATGGGACCTCGAACGGTTCCGTCTCTATGCCCGCGACGCCGTCGAGCAGAGCGAACCGGCGCCTGATCAGGGCGCCCTCGACCGCCTCCTCGGCCGGCTCCGCTATGTAGATGGCGACTACGGCGATACGTCGACCTTTCTCGCCCTCAAGGACGCCCTCACCGGCGTTCATCACCCGGTGCACTATCTCGCGATCCCGCCGTCTCTCTTCGGCCTCGTCGTCACCAGCCTTGGCGCCGCCGGTCTTGCCGATGGGAGCCGTGTCATCATCGAAAAGCCGTTCGGGCGCGATCTCGCTTCGGCCCGGCACCTCAACGCCTCCGTTCGGGCCGTCTTTCCGGAGGAGTCGATCTTTCGCATCGATCACTTTCTCGGGAAGGAGGCGGTGGAGAACCTGCTCTACGTCCGTTTCGCCAACTCCTTCCTCGAACCCATCTGGAATCGCAATCAAATCGCGAACGTCCAGATCACGATGGCCGAAGACTTTGGCCTTCAGGGGCGAGAGAAGTTCTACGAGGGAGTGGGGTGCCTCCGCGATGTTGTCGAGAATCACCTCTTCCAGGTCGTCTCCCTCCTGGCAATGGAACCACCTTCGAGCCTCTCCTCCACCGCGCTTCGGCATGAGACTGCCAGGGTCATGCGGAGCCTTGTCCCGCTCCAGCCCTCGGACCTCGTGCGTGGCCAGTTCGCGGGCTACCGTGACCTCCCTGGCGTCGCCGGGGACTCCGACGTCGAAACCTACTGCGCACTACGGCTCACTATCGATTCGTGGCGTTGGGCTGGGGTGCCCTGGTACCTCCGGGCTGGTAAGCGCCTCCCCCTCACGGCAACTGAGATCGTCGTCCAGTTCAAAGGCCCGCCGACACGCCTCTTTCAGTCTGAGAACGTCGGGGGCGACACCAACTACCTCCGCCTCCGCATCGCTCCCCATCCTGCTATCGCTCTCGCTGCCCGCGTGAAGACTCACGGCCAGGGGTTTGCCGGTGAACAGCGCGAACTGTTGCTGCAGGACACCCAATCCGACGAACAAACCGCCTACGAACGCCTCATCGGCGATGCGATGGCTGGAAGGAGCATGCTGTTCACAAGCGAGGAGACCGTCGAGGCCGCCTGGGCCGCCGTGGACGCCACGCTCCGGAACCACGAGCGCGTCGAACCATACGAGCCGGGCAGCTGGGGCCCGGTGAGCGCAAACGATCTTCTCGACCCGCCCTCCGGCTGGCACAATCCCGTGCTCGCAGCCGGTGCCGGCGCCGGTCATGCAGCGTAGGCGAAACGCAGTGCCCGGACTGATCGAAGACTACGGATTCATCGGCGACCTGCACACCGGCGCGTTGGTGGGCCGCGATGGTTCAATCGATTGGCTCTGCCTGCCGCGCTTCGACTCTGGGGCCTGCTTCGCGGCTCTCCTTGGCTCGGTCGAACATGGGCGCTGGTCAATCGCACCAATCGGTGGCCTTCGTCGAACAACACGCCGGTATCGCGACAACACCCTCATCCTCGAAACAACCTTCCATACCGACTCCGGCGTCGCGACAGTGACCGACTTCATGCCGCTGCGGCCCTCGGAACAGCAGTCCGTCACCCTCGGTCGAATCGTGTCTGGCGTCAGCGGACGGGTCACCTTCTCGATGGATCTCGTGCTGCGGTTCGACTATGGACTCACGGTTCCCTGGGTCGTTCACAATTCGCGCGGTCTTTCGGCCACGGCTGGCCCAAACGCCGTCGTCGTCACGTCGCCTGTCCCGTTGCGCGGTAAGGACTTTCACTCCACCGCCACGTTTGCCGTCGCCGAAGGCGAGACCCTTCCGTTTGGCCTGACCTGGTATCCCTCACATCAGCCTGCTCCGCCCCGGATCGACATGGCCCGGGCTTTGCAGGACACCCACGATTGGTGGGAGGACTGGGCCAGCAAGAGCATCGCCCCGGCGCCATACGCCGGTGCTGTGCGGCGCTCCCTGGTCACCCTGAAAGGCCTCACCTATCGCCCCACGGGCGGTATCGTCGCTGCCGCCACCACGTCCTTGCCTGAGTTGGCCGGCGGTGTTCGCAACTGGGATTACCGCTATTGCTGGCTTCGCGATGCCACCTTTGCCCTGTACTCCCTTGTGGTGTCCGGGTTCACGGAAGAGGCGGAAGACTGGCGCGAGTGGCTACTACGGGCCGTCGCCGGCAAGCCTTCGGATCTTCAGATCATGTACGGCCTCGATGGGGAGCGGCTTCTCCCGGAATTTGCCCTGGATTGGTTGCCCGGCTACGAAGCCTCCACGCCCGTCCGCGTCGGCAATGCCGCACACCGGCAGTTTCAGCTCGATGTCTACGGAGAAGTTGCCGACGTCCTCTACGTCAGCAGGCAAGCAGGCGTGGAATGGGATGATCAGACCTGGCAAATTCAGCGGGCCCTGGTCGATTTCCTCGAGGCGAACTGGAACAATCCGGACGACGGAATCTGGGAGGTCCGGAGTGGAGGCGGTCAGTACACCCATTCCAAGGTGATGGCCTGGGTTGCCGTTGACCGGGTGCTCCGTGCCGCAGAACGGTGGCAACTGGATGCACCGCTGGACCGGTGGCGGGCACTTCGTTCACAAATCCACGCCAGTGTTTGTGAGATGGGCTTCGATGTGAAGCAGAACACCTTTGTCCAGGCCTACGGCTCCACGCGCCTGGATGCCTCGCTGCTGAGGCTGCCGCTCGTCGGCTTTCTTCCTGCCACCGACCCAAGGATGATCGGGACGGTCCAGGCCATCCAACGCGACCTCATCGTCAACGGACTGGTCTCCCGATACAGGAGCGATGGCGGTGCCGATGGGCTGCCACCTGGCGAGGGAGCGTTCTTGCCCTGCTCCTTCTGGCTCGTGGACAACCTCGAACTCATGGGCCAACACCAGGAGGCGACGAAACTGCTGGAACGTCTGCTGCGCATTCCCAACGATCTTGGGCTCCTGGCCGAGGAATACGACCCTGTCGCCGAGCGCCAACTCGGCAACTTCCCACAGGCCCTCTCACACGTCGGACTGGTGAATGCCATCCACAATGTCTCCACAGGTAATGGCCCGGCCCATCAGAGGTCGCAGGGCGATAAATCAACCACCGGTGCCTGATTCACCGGTGACCAGCGTTCGCCTCGCCCGCTGCCTTCTTCTAGACTCACCGGATGGTCGCAAAGGAACTGGTCGACGAACTGAAGGCAAAGATGCGAGCCGAGAGGGCGGAGCTGATTGCTGCGGCCCGGTCACTCTCGCCCGCTGATGCGCTCCATGTGCCCACCGACGCCCAGGGCGAAGACCAGTGGACGGCACTCGAGCAACTCGCCCATCTCTGGGAGATGGAGCGCTCCTACGACAGCTGGGTGCGGGCAGCCCTCGATTCGAACAATCCCGATCTCTCGGGAGTGGCAGGCGAACCCGTGTCCATCCCCATCGAGCAGGCAAACGAAGCGACCGTTGACGAACTCCTGGCACGGCTGGAGGTCGAGCGTGCCTACACCCATGGCCTCATCGATGGACTTTCCCTCGATGCTTTCGACCGCACGGCCACGAGCCCCGCTTTCGGAACCCTCACTGTCCTTCAGTGGCTCCGGTCGTTTTATCGCCACGATCGCCAGCACGCGGCCCAGGTGCTCGGCAGGGTGAGCAGCTACCAGCCGCAGTTCAAAGCGGGCCGGGAGCCGAACCAACGGCAGGCTCGTATAGAACTCGTCCGGCGACGCCAGGCCGGCGGATGATCCCCCCGGTCGATTGTCCGGCCAGAACGCCCGGAATATAGTAGGCAACTGGTTCGCTACTTCATGCTCATTGATTTGCACTCACACACTTGGCCCCGCTCACACGACAGTGTCCTCAACCCCGACGATCTCATCGTCAGGGCCAAGGCCGCCGGACTGGACGCGATCGCCTTCTCCGAACACGACACCGTTTGGGCCCAGGCGGATATCGACGAGCTACGAGCCAAGCATGACTTCCTCGTCCTCGCCGGCGTAGAGATCAGCACCGACGATGGCCACATCCTGACCTTCGGCATTGATAAGTACGTATTTGGCATGCACCGGGCCCGCGAACTCGCGAGCTATGTGGAGAAAGCCGAGGGCGTCATGATCGCCGCCCACCCCTACCGGCGACAGATGCCCTGGTTCAGCCGCAACGAAGAAGAGTACGAAGCGGCGTTGCAGAAAGCACGAAACAACCCGGCCTACGAGTTCGTGCAGGGGCTCGAAGAGGTAAACGGCCGCGGGAGCGACAAGGAGAACGAGTTCTCCCGGCGCCTTTGCGAACTCATGGACATGCCCGGGACCGGTGGCACCGATTCCCACGCCATCAGCGACATCGGCAAGTGCGCGACCTATTTCGAACGTGAGATCCGCGACGAACGGGAGCTGATCGCCGAAGTCAAAGCCGGAAGGTTCTATGCCGTTGACCTGCGATCCGGCGAACCTATTGCAAGCCGTCAGCACGTCCATCCGAAGTAGCGACTGAACTTTCCCTGACCCGCGAGCGGTTGTAGCATTGAGGCACGGACCCGGTTTCCAAGCCCCCCCGTGAACAAATACCCGAGGAGTCATAATGACCTACGTCATCTGCTCGCCGTGCATCGATGTCCAGGATCAGTCCTGCGTAGAAGTCTGCCCGGTCGACTGCATCTACTTCGACGAAGGCGAAGACCGGATGCTCTACATCAGCCCGGACGAATGCATCGACTGTGGCGCCTGTGAACCTGCCTGCCCGGTAACGGCAATCTTCGCTGAAGACGATGTGCCGGACGAAGAAGCCGAGTACAAGGAAATCAACGTCCTCTGGTTCACCGACAAGCCCGGCGTACGGGCCAAAGTCAACGAGCTCAAGCCAGCCTGAGGCCCCGTCGCAAGGAAAACATGGAGAAGAAGGGCCGTTCAATCGAACGGCCCTTCTTCTGTCTATTGACCATCGTCCCCCGTTCGCTACGCTAGGGTTCGCGCGCATTGTCGCGCCGTTTCTATGTGCCCTACGTATCGAGCGTGGCGGCGAGGAGAGTAAGACATGGCCGATCGTGCCACGCTGCACGCCGAACGACGAACAGTCCTCGGCAAGAAAGTCCGCCGGCTGCGGAGCCAGGGTATCCTCCCGGCCAATATCTACGGCCGGAACCTTGAGTCCGTCGCCATTCAGGTGGAAACCCGCGCCTTCCTCCAATCGGTCAAGCAAGCCGGCGTCCGCAGCATGTTCGAAGTTGCCGTCGCCGGCGAGTCTGAGCCCCGCTACGTCATCATCCGCGGGATTGACCGGCCCGGCGGCCACGGCGACCCCCTTCATATCGACTTCTACCAGGTCGATCTGCGACGTCCAGTCCAGACCAACGTCCAGCTCATTACCGAAGGCGAGGCCCCTGCTGTCGTCGACCTCGCGGGCACGTTGCTCCAGAACCTTGAATACGTAACCGTGGAGTGCCTGCCCCTCGACATCCCCTCCTCTATCGCCGTTGACCTTTCGAGCCTCGAGAACTTTGATGTTTCGATTACCGTCGGTGACCTCGTTGCGCCCCAGGGCGTCACGATCATCACCGACCCGTCGGTGAGCGTCGCAACGGTGGCTCAGCCTCGTATTCGCCTCGAGGGTGAAGAGGAAGAAGGCGACGAATTCGGAGAAGGCGAAGAAGGAGTCGAGGGCGAAGAGTCCGCCGAAGGCGACGATGCTTCCGGCGAAGCGTCGGAAGACTAGCGCCTGCTCGACGTGCCCGGCCGCACCTATCCTTCCGACCCGGCGCAGGCGGCGCAAGCACTGTTCGTCCGCTGGTTCGGCGGTCACTACGCCCGAAGCACAGCAGCCGAGGCTGTCGAATCGCGTGACGGGGTCCTGCGCGCGCGGCTCACCGTGGGACGGCGCTGGTCTCTCGACCTCGTCGTCCTCGATACGCTGACTCCTGCCGCTGACTTCGCATTCGAGACTGCCCGCGCCACCCTCGAACAGCGCCTCGATGACGCTGGCCTCGACGTCGTGCTCTGGATTCCCCGTGGAGCGGAGATCCCCACCTTCGAACCCGCACTCAGTGATATTGCCGCCGCTATCGAGGAGGCCGAAGACGGTGAGGACGGTCGAGCGGAAGTCCGCCGACCCGTTGAGGTCAATCTGCGGCGGGTGGGGACCACCGGCTCGGTAGTCACCGTGCTCGGCGGTCTCAGCTCCCAGTGGGCCCAGTTCACCAACAAGGTGCCCGGCTCATTTCAGCTACAGTCCGCCGCCATCCACAGGCTTCCGCTCGACGAAGGCGAACGAGACATGCTGATGCAGCGCGTCGTCAGCGCTGCCGCCCAGCCGGACATCGAAGAGGGCAAGCGCATACCTGCAATCGACGCCTGGACGGCCAACCGCGGTGGATTCGGGCGAGCCTACGTACTCGGGATTCCCGGTGTGGAGAACGATGAGTCTGCCGCCAGCCTCCGCAGAAACCTGCGAACACTGCTCAAACGAGCCGGTGAGATGGAGCCCCCGGAAAGCGTGGACGCCCGTGCCTTGCTGGTCCTCGGTGCAGCCACCTATGCCGAAGACGAGAAGCTGAGCTGGTCGTTGAAGGGGATGGACCCTCGCCTGTACGCCGCGTTCGATATGATTACTGTCGCGGCGGATGGCGTGGTCAAACCGCTGTTGCAGCCGGCCCGCGGCAGCCTTCCCTGGGATGCCCCGCTCGGCTAACACCCGACCGGAGGATTCCATGCCCAACGAACGCGTCGGTTTTGTCGGTCTCGGCATCATGGGCGAGCCCATGGCCGGGAACTTGTTGAAGGCAGGGTTCTCTCTCACCGTCTGGAACCGGACGCCATCGAAGGCCGATGCCCTCGTCGCCGAAGGGGCCGCCCTTGCTTCAAACCCCGCAGCCGTGGCCGCAGCCTCGGATATCGTCATCAGCTGTGTCAGCGACTCACCCGACGTGGAGGCCGTGGCCCTCGGCACCGATGGCATCCTTGAGGGTGCGCGGGCCGGCACAATCTATATCGACTGCAGCACCATCTCGCCCGCCGTCGCCCGCACAATCGCCGAACGCTTCCGGGCGAAGGGGGTCGGCATGCTCGATGCGCCCATTAGCGGGGGTGACATTGGTGCGAAGGCCGGCACGCTCGCGATCATGGTCGGCGGTGACGTCGCCGACTTCGAACGCTGCACACCCGTATTGGAGGCGATGGGCAAAACGATCGTCCACGTCGGCCCGTCGGGTTCGGGCCAGGTCGTCAAACTCTGCAACCAGATAGCCGGGGGCCTCAATCTCATGGCCATGGCGGAAGCGATAACCCTCTGCCGTTCGGCCGGCGTTGATGCCGCCAGGATGCTCGAGGTCGTGAGCTCTGGTGCCGCCGGTTCATGGATGCTCACCAACCTCGGGCCCCGCGCCGTGAACCGCGATTACGCCCCCGGCTTCATGGTCGATCTCATGCAAAAAGACCTGCGACTCGTCCTCGAAGCGGCCGAAGAACTCCAGACGCCGTTGCCCGGCTCGGCCCTGGTCCAGCAGGTGTTTCGCGTGCTCCAGGCGCGTGGGCGCGGTGGCGACGGCACCCAGGCCATCGTCGACGCCCTTAGCCTGCTTGGTCCCGGAAATCAGTCCTGAATCCGCTGCCCTGTCGTCCGGTAGCAAGTGCCTGCCGGGCTACGTGGACGAGACCCTCGAGCGTCGCCTCTCCGTCTGACCAGCTATAGCCTGCCCTCATCGCAGGGAGCACCTCGCGGAGCCGCCCAATGAGTGCTTCGGCTGCGACGTGGTCGCCCCCGTAAAGGACAATCGCGAGGGAATCCCGGGTGTCCACCACCTCCGACGGCTCAGGCAGGTATACCGCTACCTCGGTCAGCGTGACGCCCGCCAGTGCTACCACCGCGACATTGCTGCCCGGGCTCTCCGCTCCACCGTGTTCACGAAGCAATACGTTCCACCTGCGTGCAAACCGCGGTGTGCGCATGTCAGGCGACCGAAGGCCCTTCTGAGTCGGTCACACGAGGCCTTGCCTGAGCGTATCCACGGTGGGCATGGGCGACCTGGCGCGTTG
>JAGQGZ010000048.1 GCA_020432105.1 Dehalococcoidia bacterium
AGTGGGAGTGCTGGTCTACTTCTCCATCGCGAAACTGGTGCTGTCCATGTGATACGCGGCCGGTGCCGAAACCGGCGTCGCGGGGTGCTACCGCTCCTCGAAGAGCTGGAAGAGCACGCCGCCGCTGTCCTTCGGGTGTATGAAGGTGTGCTTCTTCCAGCCGGCATCGATGATGCCGCCAAAGGGTTCGATGCCATGCTCCCTTAGGGCGGCCGCGGCAGCTTCAACGGATTCGACTTCGCAGCAGATGTGGTGCATGCCCGGGCGCCGCTTGTCGATGAACTTCTGGACGAAGCTGTCCGGGCGTGAGGGGGCGATGATCTCGAAGCGCAGCTGGCTGTTGGGAATGGTCATGTTGGCACCGAAGTATCCCTCGTACTCGTTGTGCCAGCCTTCCCCTTCGAGTTCGAAGCCGAAGACGCGCTGCTGGAACTCCACCTGCCTGTCGCGGTCGGGGACAGCCATGGAGACGTGGTCGACGCGCTTGAGGCCGACGATGCCCCCACCGGCGGTGCGGTCGAACTTCCTCGGTTCGCGCGACCAGACGAAGGGCTGCCAGAGGATGCCACCGGTCTCCTTCGGGTGAATGAAGGTGGAACGCCACTGGCCGTCACCGATAACACCCCCGAAGGCGTGGAGGCCCTGGCGCTCGAGCTCGGCAACGGTTTCGTCGATGTCCTCCACTTCAATGGCGATGTGGTGGAGGCCGGGGCCCGACTCGGCGAGAAAGCGATGGACGAAACTCTCGGGGTTGTTGGGGTCGATGACCTCGAACTCGATATCGGTGCCCTTGACCTGGCTGGTGCCGCCGCCAAAACCAGCCGTCCTGAGCCCTTCGAATTCGTAGAGAGGCTTGAATCCGAGGAGTTTTTCCAGCAGCTTCAGCTGCTCGGGGGCGCTGGGTGCGGCCATCGCGATGTGGTCGAGGTGGGTGATTTTGAGCACAGGGACTCCAGGGAGGCAGGGTTGGTCCGGGGTTCGAACGCGACCGTATGGTACGTTTCGACGCAACTGCACAGCAAATGAGCTATCGAAACCGCCGGGCGACGCTGCTGATCAACCCCGCGGCGCGGGGGGCCCGCAACTTCGACGTGGTGGGCGCCCTTGCCCGCCTGCGGGAAGGTGGCCTGACGCCGCGACTGGTTGTGTCGCGCAATTCGGTGCATGCCACCGGCATTGCGCACCAGGCTGTGGATGATGGCGACGACCTGGTGTTCGTTGTCGGTGGCGACGGCTCGGCACGGGTGATTGCGGGGGCGCTGGCAGGCAGCAACACCGCGCTGGCGACGTTGCGAGCGGGCACCGCGAACGTCTGGGCCCATGAAATGGGCATCCCTTCGGGCCTCAAGGGAATCGATGCCCATCTTTCGGGGCAGGTTGTAAGCGTCGACCTTTGTTACCGGGACGACGAACCCTTCCTGCTGATGGCGGGCATCGGCTGGGATGCGGAGATCGCCGGACGCGTGCGCGAGAGCACCAAGCGACTGCTGGGGCCCGGCGCCTACGTACTGGAGGCGGCCAGGGCTATGCCGGGACTTCGGCCGGCGGAGATGCACTACACCATCGATGGGGTGGAGCGGACGACGAGTGCGGCCCAGGTTGTCCTTGGCAACACGCGGTTATACGGGAGCGTCGCCCATCTCACGCCATGGGCGATTGCCACGGACGGGCAGATGGACGTGATGATCGTCTCGCCGGGGAGTGTGGGGGCGGGGTTAGCCGCTGTGGCCCGCCTGGCCATCCCGAAGCTGGGCGACGGTAGCTCTATATGGCGAGGCAGGGCCGCGCGATTCACCATCGAAACGCCGGGCCTCCCCGTCCAACTGGACGGCGATCCGAGTGGCGAGACACCGGCAGCCTTCCGGGTAGCACCGGGAGTGCTGAAGGTGAGCGTGCCAGCCGGACCACTGCCAGCGGTGCTCGGCGGGTAGACTGGCGCCGGATGCAGTGAGGAAGGCGAGGGATCCGGCATGACCGAACCGACCGTAACGTGCCGAAACGGGCACGAGAACAGCGCGGGGGGGCGCTTCTGCGAGACCTGCGGCGTGGCACTCGAGGGGAGAGGGCCTGCGACATCGCCACCGCCCCCGGACCGGAGCCCGGCAGGGACCACTGCGACCCCTCCGCCGCCTGCTCCCCGGACGAGTGGCGGCGCCGGACTATCACCACGGTTTGTCTACATCATGGCGGCATTCGTCGCGATTGCGGCGGCGATCGCGACGGCGGGCGCCTTTCTCCTATTCGCCGGCGACGACGATGAACCGGCAGGGGCGGAATCGACCCCGACAAGCGAAGCACCTGCACCGACGGATACACCGCAGCCAACAGCGACGCCAACGACGGCCGCGACCGTCACGGCCACACCGCTGCCGGGCGAGACCCGCGACAGCGCACTTCCGATAGGTGTAGAGAAGCGAGGCTTCGACGGGTGGGAGATCTTCGTCGTGCGTTCGGACTTCGACGTCGTGCAGGAAGTGCTGGCTCAGAATTCGCTCAATGAGCCACCAACGGACGGCTGGACCTTCGCGCTCGTCCGGCTAAGCGCGACCAACCGCGAGGCAGAACCCGACGAGGGTGAGCAGACAGCCGAATACCGCTCGTTCCAGCTACAACTCATCGACTCGACCGGGACCGTGTATCACACGTTCGACAATGGCGGCTGCGGCGTGATTCCGGACGGTTTCGCATTCATCGACAACCCCCAACCACGTGGCGGTACGGTGGAGGGCAACGTCTGCTTCCACATTCCGCAGGAGATCACGGATGAAGTGGTCTTATTCGACGATGGATCGAACACCTGGTTCAGGCTGCGCTGAGGGTGGCCTGTCGGCGAATCAGGGAGCGCCATAGTTAGGTGAGGGCGGCGCGTTCCTGGTAATGGTGAACGTGCCCTGAGGCGGGGTCGTATCAGGCAGTCCACCGGGGTCGCCCATTGTTGAGACACGGGGGCCGGACAGGACAACCGACTCACTCGAGGTGGCCGTACCACTCACCGAGTACGTGGCCCTGCCTCCGCCCGGGCAGCGGTGGAAGGAGATGGTGCCGGTCACCTGGTCACCGCTCTGGCTGAGTGCCACCTCGTAGCGCGCCGGGCTGCAGTCGCTCGCGGCCCAGTAGCCGGCGAAGTTCGTGATGGCCGCCGTTGTGGCAGTGGCGGTTGCGGTCGGCGTTGCCTCCTCGGTGGGAGTCGGCGTCGCTGTGGGCGTCGACGTGTTGGTCGCCGTTGCAGTCGGCGTCGAGGTGTTCGTCGGGGTGGAGGTCGGCCCGGTGGGCGTGGCCGTTGACGTGCTGGTCGATGTGGACGTAGTTGTGGCGGTGAGCGTAGGCGTCGTCTCGGGCGTTTCGTCTCCCCCCTCCTCGGTAGCGGTCGGCAGTGGCCGAGGCGTTGCGGTCGGTGCTGTAGTTGGCGTCGGCTGCGCAGGGGGTTCGCCGGCTGCCGGTGGCAATGGTGAACGAACGGGAGGGAGCGGGTCCCTGCCTGCGACGGCGAGTCCCTGGTTGAGGGCGCTGTTCACCATCTCGTCGAACGGCACTTCGCCCTGTTTTCCTCCCTTGCGGTCTTCGACCCAGGCAGCAAGGACATCCGCGGCAATGCGGTCGATCTCCTCGCCGGTGAGTTCAAGGCCCTGCGCGGCGGCAAGGTCCGCCACATCGGCGACAGCAGTGCGGAGGACGGCGGAAGAGAGGTCGCGGTTCGGGTTCGGCCCACCCAGGCTTTCGACGGCGGCGTTGAGGGCGGCCCAGCGTTCGTTCGTCGCGAAGCGGCTACGGTCGATACCTTCACTCCCCGGGAAGAGATCGCGGGAGATGTTGGTCGCCTGCTGGAGCGCGGCCTGGATCTGCGATTCGAGCTCCTGGAGGCGCGAGATCTTGTCATCGGGCGGAGGGGCGTCAGCGTCGACAATTCCGGTCACCTCGCCCAGGGCCTCGCGGACCCGGGCCCGAATCGCGATCCCCTGCGCGCCCCGAAACGCCGATGCGGCGCGCTCCACTTCGCGAAGCTGCGCCTGGAGGTCACGGAACTGCTGTCGCGGGTCCACAGGACTGGAGCCGCCGGAGACGGCGACCGCGATTGCAGTCTGCAAGGGGTTTTGCCCTTCGAGAATCCCGACGAGCAAGTCAATGGCCCGCGGATCGGCGCCGGTGGCAACCTTGATGGCGTCGGGGATGGCCGACCGCAACTCACTGCGAATGCGCTGCCGGGTCTGGAAGGAGACGACCTGGCGCTCGCGGAGAGCACGGGCTTCGACAGCTTCCTTCTGCGCCTCGTAGCGCGCCCGCTCCTGGTCGGCCTCGTCGGCGCTAAGGCGGCCATTTCGTACCTGCACTTCAACAGCCTGGAGACGAAGGTCGATCTCAGCGATCTCGGCATCGCGGCGCACGTTTACGTTCCGGCGATCGCGCACCTCGGATTCGCGCAGGGAGATGGTCCGGACGATGGTGCGGCCAAGGATAGCTTCGAGAAATCCGAAGGCCTGGGCCGACTGGTAGACGACAACCCCACCGCCGGTGCTGAGCACCAGGACGAGCACCATCGCGGCGATGCCGGTCCGCATCCGGCGGGTCACTGGAGTTCCTCCCCGGGAGCAAGGGGCAGTGCTTCCAGGTAGATGAGGCGGTCGTCGTCATCGAAGAAGAGGAGCAGTTGATTGCCGGCGTAGAAGTGTCCATCCAGCTCGTATTCGGGCTCAAGCTCATAACGGATCATGGCGGCCGGATCGGGCAGGATCGCGGCGACGTCATCCCAGGAAACGCCCAGCTCGAAGTCCCCGGGGTCGTACTGCACGGCGGCGATGTAGAAGTCGTCGTAGCTGGATTCGAGTGGGAGGCTGGAGACGAGCTTGCCGCCGGCATATTCGAAGACCGTCCGGATCTCGTAGTAGAACCACTCCTCCCGGCGTGAGACGTTGCCCGCTTCATCGACGTCTTCGGTGACCGTGAATCCGTCGGGTGGGCCCATCAGTGACCGCATCTGGTCCTGCTCTGTTTCCCCTTCGGGTTGTCCGAGCAGACCGAGCGAAGCGCTTATGGAAGCGATCGTGCTGTCTTCAACGTCACCGGGGTCGGCGAAGATGTCATCGCTGTCATCGCCGCCGCCTGCGAGCAAGACAACGGCCACAACGGCGCCGGCAAGAATCACCACGCCCGCGGCAATCGCTGCCAATACCCGGGGCGATGCGAACGAACGCCCCGGCTGCCGGACCGGTGGAGGTGGAGACGCCGCAACTACGGCTGTCCCGCACTCGCGACAGAAGGCCGCGGCCGGGCCGAGGCTTGCTCCACAGGATGTGCAGGTGGGTGCTGGCGCCGCAGCATTGAGGGCTGCACCGCATTCCCTGCAGAAATCAGCCTCCCGGCCGACTTCCGCAGAGCACTGGGGGCACTGCATAGCGGTTGTCTACACGAACCGCCGGAGAATTGAAACGTCCGAACGGTCCCCTTTTTCTTGGCGGACACGGCCCGAAGCCCGTACGTTGATAGCCGTGCAAAACCCCTTCCATGGGCTGACACCACGACATGCATGGCTGCTGGTGTGGAAGACGGTGCAGGAATTCCTGAACGACAACTGCACGCAGATGGCCGCGGCCATCTCCTACTACGTGCTGTTCTCGCTGGTGCCAATTATCGTCCTCGCCCTGGGCATCACCGGCCTTGTGCTGCGGGACACCAACCTCCAGCAAGACGTCGTCGACTTCCTGCAGGAATACCTGCCGCTGAACTCACAGGCCGATGAAGTGCTCGCCACCCAGGTAGAGCGAGCAGCGGGATTTGGCGGGGCGCTCGGGCTCTTCGGGCTTGCCGGTATGCTCTGGGCGGGCAGCGGGATGTTTGCGGTGATCAGGCGTTCGCTGGACCGGGCGTTCGATCTTGAAGGACGGCGCCCATTCATCCGTCAGAAGCTGGTCGACTTCACGATGATGGCCGTGCTCGGCACGCTGTTTCTCGCCTCGATCACGGCGACCGGTACGCTCCGGGCAGTGCGTGCGTATGCCAACGACCTGGATGAGTTCGGGCAACTGGCGAGAGACCTCGGGGTGATGTGGGAGCTCGCCTCGTTCCTGGTCCCGGGTGTTGTCTCCCTGGTTGCCTTCTTCCTCCTCTACTGGCTCGTACCCTCTACGCACGTTCGCAAGCGCGACGCGCTGATCGGGGCGATCGTGGCCTCCTTAATGTTCGAGGCCACGAAGGTCGGGTTCGCGATTTACGTAGAGAACTTCGGCAACTACAACGCTCTCTACGGGAGCCTCGGAGGGGCGGTGGCCTTTCTCTTCTGGGTATTCCTGAGCGCCAACATCATGCTTGTCGGGGCCGAGGTTGCGTCCGAATATCCGCGGGTGATGGGCGGTGAATATGACTCACCGCGCACCCGGGTGCCGACCGTCGACTCGCTCACTCCGTGGCACCTGCGAGCACGGCGAGCGATCCTGAATACGCTCAAGGGACTGGTGATAATGCGGCCGCGCAAGGACCGGGGAGGATAGCTACACCGTCGACAATACGTGAGCCGGTTCACACAGCAGCCCTCGCCTCGAAGCGACAGTTGCAGGAGCATGTGTCGGCACAAGGCTGTAACAGATTTTTGAAGCAATCGTGACCCGGTCTTAACACCCACAGCGGGCGGCCATACCTACGATGGTCGGCAGGAGCAGCTTATGAATGAGAACATCACCGACCCGATCGTCATTGAGGCTATCGACGTACACAAGACGTACAACACCGGGACAGTCCAGGTCCACGCGTTGAAAGGCGTGGACCTCCGGGCCCGAAAGGGCGAGATGGTCGCAATCATGGGGCCCTCCGGGTGTGGAAAGACCACGCTCCTCAATTGCCTCTCGGGCCTCGATGAGATCGATGCCGGGACGGTGACGATCGCGGGCACGGATATTTCGAAGATGGCCGACGACAGGAAGACGGACTTCCGGGCGCGCCAGATGGGCTTCATTTTCCAGACCTACAATCTGCTGCCTGTGCTCAGCGCCGCGGAGAACGTCGAACTGCCGCTCATCGTGTCCGGTGTGCGGCCCAGGGAAGCGCGGCAGCGAGCGATGGCCGCCCTGGAGACGGTGGGGCTTGGCGACCGCGGCAACCAGCGGCCCAACCAGCTCTCCGGCGGTCAACGCCAGCGGGTGACGGTTGCCCGGGCCCTCGTCAATCGCCCTTCCATAATCTGGGCGGACGAGCCGACGGGCGCCCTCGATTCGGCGACGGCCAAAGAGATCATGGACCTCATCGTCGACCTCAACGAGCAGGAGCACCAGACGACGATCCTGGTGACCCACGACCCCAAAGTTGCGGCTCGCTGCCACCGCACCATCCATATGGCCGACGGTTTGATCGTGCGCGAAGACGACCAGGCCACGATGCAGGCCACCGCGGCTTCGGCCGGCGTCCTTTAGAGCCGCTCCATGGACGAACTCTTCGGACTCTCGATGAACATCATCGCCGCCGTCTCGGTAGCGCTGACGCTCGGCATCTTTGTCATCCTCGCCTGGTTTGCTTTTCGCAATCCGGTGATGTTCAAGCAGGGGTTGCGGAATATCCCGCGCCGGAAAACGCAGACCGCGTTGATCATCTTCGGCCTGATGCTGGCGACGGTGATCATGACCGCCGCCTTCAGCACCGGCGATACCGTTGCCAATACAGCTACCAACGACATTTACGACCTGCTCGGTGAGATTGACGAGTACATCCAATGGGACGCCGAGTCCAATCCTGCACCGGAAGACCAACGGGTGATCCCGGAATCGGAATTGCAGCGGCTGTCGGGTGAGTTTGCCGACGATCCCGACATCGAGGGGTTCATGGGCCTGTCCTTCGAGAACCTGCCGGTGGTCAGTCCCCGGACAAATCTCAATGAGTCCAACGCCCTGATCTCCGCCTACGACCCGGCAGAATCCGGGCTGTTTACCGACGGTATCAAGGTCCTTGCCGGCGAGTTCAGGCTGGGTGGCAACGCAATCATCATCAACGAGGACCTGGCCGAGGCACTGGATGCCAGGATCGGCGACACGCTTGAGCTTGTCTTTGAAGGCGAAAGGGTCGCGGTGGTGGTCTCCGGGATTGCCGAGAAATCCCCGATGACCGGGGCGTTCGACATTGGGTCTGCCGATCAGCCCGGCGGTGCAATCGCCGTCGACTTCTTCCGGGAGGTCACCGGTCGCAGCGACTCGCTCGACATCATCATCGTTTCGAACACCGGAGACGCCCGCGGTGGTCTCGACCGCTCCAGCGTAGTGGAGGATAAGCTGACGCCGGCGCTGGAGGGCACGCCCTACGAGCTGGTGACGTTGAAGGACGATGGGATTCGCTTCGTGAAGCTGGCCAGCAGCTTCTTCACAACGTTCTTCGTCGTCTTCGGGCTTTTCTCGATCGCCGCAGGGGTGCTGCTGATCTTCCTCATCTTCATCATGCTCGCGGCGGAACGGAAGCCGGAGATGGGGATGGCCCGGGCAATTGGCGCGAGGCGCCGGCACCTGGTCGAGTCGTTCCTTGCCGAGGGGATGGGCTACGACCTCGGCTCGGCGATCATCGGGGTGATTGCCGGCATCGGTGTGACCTACGCAATGGTGGCAATCGTCAACAGCACCGGCGATAGCGGCCTGGGGCTCAACCTGCGGGTGTCGTTCACCCTCCGTGGTCTGCTTGTTTCGTTCTGTATCGGCGTGATCGCAACGTTCCTGATCATCACGGTTGCCTCGGTCCGGGCGTCGCGGCTGAATATCGTCTCAGCCATTCGCGACCTGCCGGAAACGAAGCCGATTAACCCGGAGCAGGCGACGTGGTTCGGCTATCTGCGCGGGCTGCTCAACGTGATGGCTGCCTTCGGGTTCATCCTCCTCTTCTTCGTCCTCTCCTTCCGGGTCTCGCCGATCTTCCAGCTGCTCATGCTGGTTGGGCTGGTCGGCCCGTTCATCTACGTTCTGCGAGGAACGAACTTCTATCTTCCCCGCGAGGAACGGCTCGCCAACGGTCGTGTGCCGCTCTGGCCTTTCTTCACGATCATCGGGATCCCCTTCTACCTGCTCGCGCTGCTCGTGGTACGGCTCACTCGTGACCGCCGCCCTTCCAGCGCGCCCCTCTGGCTCATGGTCGTGGCCATCCTCGTGCCGCCGGTGGGGATCGTGGTGGCAGCGCTCCAGGATCGTGAACGGCCTATTGCCTGGGGAGCGGGCATGGGTGCGTTCGGCGCCATTCTCGGAGTGGTCCTCATCCAGTGGGGCCTCGATTCCGATGGCGCATTCTTCTTTTCAGCGGGCGTCTCACTTGTCCTGCTCTGGGCGGGCACGCTCTTGCGCCACTTCCGCATCGCCGAACGGGCCTCGATGACGACGGTCTCAGCCCTGGTCCTCGTCTACTGGTATAGCCCATCGAGCTGGTGGGAACCGCTCATCGGCGAGCTGAACGGGGACTTCGAGATGTTCTTCCTGAGCGGCATCACGATGGTGGCCGCGGGGACCTTCATCATCACCTACAACCTCGACATCCTCGTCCCTATCGCGGCGAGGCTTGGGTCACGGGCGGGGCGGCTGGTCCCGGCGATCAAGACCGCTGCCGCCTACCCGCTTATGGCGCGCGTGCGGACCGGCCTGACGATCGCGATGATCGGCCTGATCATGTTTGCGCTGATCACCTTCTCGACGATCAACGAGAACTTCGTCCAACTCTTCCTCGGCGACGACGCTGACGGCGGCTGGGACGTGCAGGTGTTCACGAACGACAACAACCAGGTGGAC
This sequence comes from Dehalococcoidia bacterium, assembly GCA_020432105.1. GTDB lineage: Bacteria > Chloroflexota > Dehalococcoidia > Tepidiformales > Tepidiformaceae > JAGQGZ01. Next base: position 9,735 of record JAGQGZ010000048.1, read on the forward strand.
GACCTGGCTGCCTCGCTCGACGCTGCGGGGGTCGATACGAGCCCCATCGTTGCGGCGGCGGAGGCACGCTGGACCGGATTCGGCGAAGTGGAGTTCAAGGATCCGAACTTCGACCCGGACAAGGATGACCCTGAGGACGAATATCTCGGCTATCCGCTCCTGGGCGCCGACACGACCTGGCTCGAGACCAACACGTTCTCGATCAAATTCAGGGCAGCGGGCTATGCGACGGATGAAGATGTCTGGCAAGCGATTGCCGCGAACCAGCGGCTGGTCGTGATTGACCAGCAGGTTGCACTGGGTGGGGGCGACGGATTCGGCCCGAGCAGTCTCTTCACGGTGGACCGGGAACTGACCGAGGGCTTCGAGCCGTTCACCATCACCATGCGCGACCCGGGCACCGGCGCCGACACCGAACTCACCGTGATCGGCCAGGTCGATGACTCATCGGCCCTCTTCTTCAGCGCGATTATCACGAGCCTGGACACGCTTGAGTCTATCTACCCCGATGCCTCGACACAGGCGTGGTACGTGAAGCTTGATGGGGGAACCGACAGCCGTGCATACGCATTGACGATCGAGTCCGCGCTCTTCCAGGCCTCGGCGGAATCCTTCGATAAGCTGATCGACGACCAGCAGGCCGCTTCCGCCGGCTTCCTGTTGCTGTTCCAGGGCTTCATGGGCCTGGGGCTGGTTGTGGGAATCGCGGCGCTTGGTGTTATCGCCTTCCGGGCAGTGGTTGAGCGGCGCCAACAGATCGGCATGTTGCGGGCGATCGGTTACCAGCGGTCGATGGTGGCGCTCAGCTTCCTCCTCGAATCCGGCCTGGTCGCCCTCAGCGGAATCCTCATGGGCCTCTTGATGGGCGTCAGCTTCTCCTGGGTCCTCTGGACCTTCGGAGAGGTAGACGATCAGGCCAGTGGCACCTTCATCGTGCCGTGGGTGCAGCTGTTCGTTATCTGCGGCATCGCCCTTCTGGCTTCGCTGCTCATGACGTACTTCCCGGCCCGCGCTGCCAGCCGGGTCGCGGTTGCCGAAGCCCTGCGTTACGAGTAGGCCACCTTGCGCCGTGGGGGTGAGGCCAGGGCGATGAGGCCGGCCCCCACCAGCAGCATCACGGCGAAGACGAGGAACGCTTTGTCGTAGCTGCCGGTTCGGTCGAAGGCGATGCTGGCGACCAGCGGACCGAGGGCGTTGAGACCAAACTGGACGGGTGCCGTGATGCCGCGGATAGCGCCGACCGTCCAGCGCCCGAAGTAGTCGGGGAAGGCCGTCTGGTTGAGTGGGAGCTGGGCGCCGAAAGCCGTCCCATGCCAGGCGGCGAAGACAAAGGCCATCCAGACCTCGGAGACGAGCACCAGCCAGACCATCCCAAGGGCGGTGAAGACGAGTGTGCCGGGAAGGGCCCAGCGAACGGAGACCCGCTGCCGCAACTCGCCACCGATGAAGCCACCAACGATGCCGAAGAGCGCCCAGGCGGTGACCATGGTCACGGCCGTGTTGCGGCCGAGGCCGTTGTCCTCGATATGGGGAGCCATGCTCAGGTTGGTGGCGCCTCCAACGAACATCAGCTGGCTTGTCCCGGCGAGGAGGAACCAGAAGGCGGGGGTCCGCACGGCCTCCGAGACGCTCCAGCGCTCATCGCTGGCAATCACCAGCGGTTCGTCGCTTGGCGGGGGAGCGACGTCGCCATCCGGCAGGAGGCCCATGTCTTCGGGACGCCGGCGGACGTAGAGGTAGGCGGGCGCCACACCAAAGATGAGCACGAGAACGCCGAGTCCGGCGAACGCAAGACGGAAGTCAGCGATCGCGACGAAAAGGAGGACGATCAGGGGCATGAGGGCCATGCCGCCCCGGGTGCCGGTGAGCATGACGGCGTTGGCACGTCCACGGGAGCGAATGAACCAGTTGCTGATGGTGACGGACAGGGTGAGATTGACGACCGACGTGACGATCGCTCGGCCGATGCCGTAGAGCAGATAGTACTGCCAGATAGAGTTGACCCCGGCAAGGAGCAAGAGGCAGGCGCCGAGGGCCAGCATGGCGCCTGTCGCGAACCAGCGGCCACCCCAGCGGTCGAGCATGGGCCCAATAACGGGCGAGATCAGCGCCCCGGCCAGGGTGCCGAGGGAAAGGGCCCCGGCGATGACGCCGCGACTCCAGCCAAACTCAGCTTCGAGAGGAGCGATGAAGACGCCAAGGACGGGGTTGAAGAATGCGACCTGGGAAAAGGAGACGAATGAGATGGCGACCGCCACCCACCAGCCGTAGTAGACGCGGCTGCGGGAGAGGGCGGAGGGGGTCACGGAGTGCCTGAAAAGCACATGGATAGAGCCGTTGTACCACCATTCCCGGTTCCCGCCAGCAGACGTGGCCACGGCGGGGAAGCTCGCGTAGCGTTCGGCCCTGGAGGTGATCGTGAAACTTGGAATGAATCTGATCGGCGGGGCTACCGTCGCTGAAGTTGTTGCCGATGCCCAACGGGCCGAGCGTGAGGGCTTCGCCAGCTTTTCTATGGCGAATATCTTCGGACTCGACGCAATCAACGCCCTGACCGTGGCCGGCTACGAGACAAACACGATCGGGCTGGTGACGGCAGTGGTGCCGACCTTTCCGCGTCACCCGGCGGCGATCGCCCAGCAGGCCCTGACCGCGGCATCGGCATCGGGTGGGCGATTCACACTCGGGATCGGGCTATCGCACAAGGTCGTGATCGAAGGGATGTACGGGATGTCCTTCGACCGGCCGGCCAGGCATATGCGCGAGTACCTCAAGGTATTGCTGCCGCTGCTCAACAAGGAACCGGTGCAGGTAACGGGTGAGCAGTTCACGTTCCGTGGCGGATTGCGCGTGCCGGGTGATCCGGTGCCGTGCGCCATCGCCGCTATGGGCCCGGCCATGCTCCGGCTGGCGGGTGAGCAATGCAGCGGCACTATCCTCTGGATGACCACGGCAAAGGCAATCTCCGAGCACATCGTGCCGCATCTTCGCGAAGGTGCGCGAAGATCGGGCCGCAGTGACGAACCCCAGGTGATCGTCAGCCTGCCAATTGCCCTGACCAACGACATCGATGGCTCCCGGGAGGCGGCCGCCCGGGAGTACCAGAACTACGGGAACCTGCCGTCATACCGGTCAATGCTTGATGCTTCGGGCCTCAGCGGGGCGGCCGACGCAGCAATCATCGGCAATGAAGCGGAACTTGAGCGGAGCCTGCGGGCACTTGCCGAGGCCGGCACGACCCTCTTCCACGCCAGTTGCTTTCCCGCCGACGACGGTGCAACCGAACGAACCCGGGAGTTCCTGGCATCGCTGGCGAAACGGTGGAATTAACCGGAACCGGTAACCAGCCTGGTCCGCGCGTGTTGCCGCCGCACCCTATACCGTCCGGCTGTGGTTAAGCCGGATGGCCAGTATTTCCCCCCAACGTTATCGTGAACGTAAGGGTTCGATTTCCGAGCCCCCTGAGGTGAGTGTTTGGCACAGTCCAGCAGCACGGTTGTAGGTAGCGGCTCCGCATCTGCCGGCACCGCGAGCGCATCCCGGCCGGGATTCTCCCTCCGCACCTTCGACTCGCTGCAGGATCGCAATTTCCGCTGGTTCTTCCTTGCGCTGCTGGGCCACATGGGTGCGATGAACATGCAAATGCTCGTTCGCGGCTGGCTCACCTACGACCTCACGGGGTCGTATGCCAAGCTCGGCGTGGTGGCACTGGCCCAGGCCATGCCGATGCTGGGTCTTTCTGTCTTCGGCGGTGTCCTTGCCGACCGCTTCCCCAAGCGGCGCATTGTCCAGACCGGTCAGTTCGTCTCGGCCATCAACGCGACCGTCGTTGCGGTCATGTTGTTCTCCGATGTCCTGGTGTTCTGGCACCTGATCGTAGCCAGCGTGGCCCAGGGGATCGTTATGGCCCTGATGATGCCCTCGCGGCAGGCGATGATTCCCGAGGTCGTGGGCATGGACCGGATGATGAATGCGGTTGCCCTGAACTCGGCCGGGATGAACATGATGCGGCTGCTGGCGCCGGGCATTGGCGGCGTCCTTATCGGGGTATTCGGAGCGGGCATCGTTTACTCGATAATGGCCTCGCTCTACATGTCCTGCGTGCTTTTTCTCTTTAAGGTCCCTTCCACACCGGCAGCGGCCCCTCTGAATGGCGCGCCCCGCAAAGGTGGATTCGCCGACCTTGTCGCCGGCCTCAAGTACATTCGCACGGATCGTGTCATGGCCGTGCTCCTGGCGATGAACTTCATCACCAGCATGTTGGCGATGCCGTACTTGATGCTCCTCCCGGGGTACGTGGAGGACGTCTACAACCTTGGTCCCGAATTCCTCGGCCTGATGATTACCGTGAGTGGAGGTGGCGCACTGGTTGGAGCACTCGTCATCGCCTCACTGCCCCCGGCGAGGCGGGGTTTGCTCCTCATGGCGAGTGCCATCCTCATTGGCCTGGCGCTGACGGCATTCGCGAGCACGGATATGTATGTGCTGGGCCTGGTGATGATGGTCTTTGTCGGCCTGGGCACGGCGGGCCGACAGGCGCTGGGCCAGGTGCTTATCCACAACTATGTGGAGAACGAGTACCGGGGGCGCGTGATGTCCGTATATATGACGCAGTTCAGCGTCATGTCGCTCGGGGTCTTTGTTATCGGGCTGATCTCAGAGCAGTTCGGAGTCCAGGCGGTATTCGCGGCGCTGGGCTTGCTGCTGGTGGCAGTTACCACACTGCTGCTGTTTACGATGCCAAGGCTGCGCAGGCTCGATTAGCAAGCGATCGCGGCAAAGAGAAGCGGACCGGCAGCCATTGGCCACCGGTCCGCTCGCTGATTTCGGGACCGCCGAGAGGAGGGGCGGCCCGTTGCCCATGAAGCTCTATGCTGCCGAGCGGTGCTCTTCGTTGGTGATGAAGTCACCGTCTGAGAGCCAGTTCTTGAACTCCTTCGTCTCGCCACAGGTCTTGCAGACTCCGCGAGAAACCTGGCCGTTCGGCTCTTCGATCTTCCAGTGGTGGAAGTGATCGAGTGTGGTGGGTGCCGTCTTCTTCGCCATGGTGCCTTTCTCCAATTTTTTCTGACGGGGGCATGGGGCCCGCCGGTATTTCGTTTCAACAAGTGCCGAAGCTATCGAATCGGTAGTGCTAGCGTCCCGGTACTGTAGCATCTGCTACTATCAGGTCAATAGCACCTGTGCTTCCGTTACATACCTCACTCTTTACCCTGGAGATACGCCCGTATGCCCAACCCGGCCACCCAGGCACTGCCGAGGAAGTCATACAAGCACCCCTGTCTGATTGCGCGCGCGCTCGACATCCTTGGGGACCGATGGACGCTGCTGATTCTTCGTGACCTGATGTCGGGTCTCCAACGCTACGGTGACATCCTCGAAAGCTGCGGGGGCATGTCGCCAAACCTGCTCTCGTCCCGGCTCAAGCGGCTGGAGGCGGACGGGCTGGTAGAGCGCCACTATTTCAGGGAACTCCCGCCGCGCGTCGAATACTCGCTGACGGAGATGGGCTGGGCCGTACGCCCGGTCCTGCTCTCGCTGATTCAATGGAGCCGCGACTGGACTGACGCGGAGCTCGGTCCAGAGTCGATAGGCGATGAACTGAGTGCCGACTTCGTTGTCCGCGTCCTCCCGGCCCTGGCGTTCGACCCCGAACGGGCCCGCAACCTGGTGGCCACGATGACGATCGAGATCAACGACTGTGATGATGCCAGTGGCAGTTGCTGGTCGTTCGATGTGCGCGGTGGGCACCTGCACCCGCGGCGCGACATCCTGCCGGACTCCGAGGTTCACCTGGTGACGGACACGACCGGGTTCTTCCGCTTCATCCGCTGCGAGTCCGTGCCCGGCGAATGTGGTGAGTTGACCGGCGACGCCGCGGTGGCCACAGCTATCCAGTCGTGCTTCCAGTCTCATTGATCGCGCCTTCACACTCCATATAACGACTGGCAGCGGTATTTCGTTCACTGGCTCGTCCAAATGTTCTTTACCTTCGTGGCGAAGCGAGTATCGGCTCAACGTGAGCGGCTGTCCCCCGGGATTTCCCCCATGTGGCGCCGGGAACAACCCTGTGGAGGGTAACCCCCGATTCGTATAATCCGCGGCACCCCACCAGGAGTGCGGCAATGACCTCTCCCCTCACGCCCGAAACACTCGTCTATGGACTGCGCCCGGCTGCGGACCCACAGGTGTCACCAGACGGGACACGTCTCGCCTATACGGTGAGCACGACCGAGCGTGAACCGGGCAAGACGCTATCGCAGGTTTGGCTCGCAAATATCGACGGCACGGGCGCGCGTGAACTGACCACGGCGCCGGGGAGAAACCGCAGCGCACGCTGGTCACCGGATGGCCGGACGCTGGCATTCCTCAGCGACCGCAGCGGCGATGACGCGCTCTACCTGCTACCCATGGACGGCGGCGAAGCGCGCAAGCTCTTCGCCTTCCACACGGCGATGGCGGACGTGGCATGGTCGCCGGATGGCCGGCGACTGGTATTCACGGCCGAGATCGACCCGGCGCACCCGGCAGGGAGGCCGGATGGCAAGGCCACGTACGTACGGGTCACCAGCCGTCTCGACTACAAGCAGGACAACAGGGGCTACCTTGGCGACACAAGGCGCCAGGTGTTCGTCGCCAGTGCAGAAACGGGGGAGCACCGGCAGGTCACCGATGATGCCGTGGACCACAACTTCCCGCAGTGGAGTCCGGACGGCAGCTGGCTGGCGATGCAGGTGCCAAATCACAACGGGATGTGTTCACAGCTTCGCCTTCTGCGCTTGAGTGATGGCGAAGCGGTGGATATCGGGCCGGAAATGGGCGTGGTGGCGACCTGGGCATGGGCCCCGGATGGTGCTCGCATCGTGTTCGCCGGCGATACCGAGCAGACGTGGCAGACGGACATCTTCCTGCTGGACGTGGCTGGCAGAGAGGTGCGGCGGCTGACGGATGACCTCCAGTGCCTGCCTGCGGCGGGCTTCCCCACCATCGAACCCCCATCACAGCCGGTCTGGCTGGACGATGCCCATGTCCTCTTCCACGCGGTGCGAGCCGGTGCTTCGGGACTCTGGGTCGTGGACCTCAACACCGGTGAGTACGAACAGATCGAAGGCTCGCAATCGTTGCGTTCGGGCCTGAGCACGGACGACGCGAAGCGTTTCTTTGCCCAGGGATTCTCCTCGCTCGATGGTACGGGCGAGATCCACGTTTTCGACCGCAGTGACGGCAGCAGCAAGGTTGTGACGCGGCAATCGGCGCCCGTGTTCGCCGAGACCCCGGTCGCGGGGTGGGAGCGCTTCGATGTGCGGCGCGATGGCTTCACGATCGAAGCCTGGCTCCTGAAGCCTGCGGACTTTGATGCAAGCAAGAGGTACCCCGTGGTGCTGGACGTTCACGGGGGGCCGAACGGGTACTACGGCTTCGGCTTCAATGCCATACAACAGGTTCTCGCGACCAACGATGTGATCACCGTATTCAGCAACCCGCGGGGCTCGAGCTCGTATGGACGGCACTTCACCAGGCAGGTAGCCAGCGACTGGGGAGGAGAGGACTACCACGACCTGATGGCCGTGGTCGATGCGGTGGCAACGCGCCCCTACGTGGACGAACAACGGATGGGGATCTACGGGTACAGCTACGGCGGTTACATGACTGCCTGGACCATCGCCCAGAACGACCGGTTCAAGGCTGCAGTCTGTGGTGCGCCCTGTTTCGACCTCGAGTCGATGTTCGGCACGAGCGACATCAGTCACACGTTCGGGGTGCTGCAGTGGGGCGGTGCCCCCCATG